>CAJUQB010000015.1 GCA_910588285.1 uncultured Lachnospiraceae bacterium | reverse complement strand
ATATAGTCTATACCATCGGTTTCTTTCGGTCAAGCCGACCTCTGAACTGTAACCAATCTTTACAAAACATCCCAATCATGATATAAGTAAAAAAAGGAGGCCATGCGTATGAATAAATACTTTGAGCAAAATCTCAGGCTTGTAGATTACATTGACGGCCTGATGATTGTAGACAAAAACTGTATTATCAGACATTTTTACACCGCTTATCCGGATATTGTGAATCTGCGCCGGGAGGAGCCCATCAACCACAGCCTTTTTGAAATCTATCCCTATCTCGAGAAAAAGGACAGCTATATTTACCGTGTGCTTCAGACCGGGGAGAGCTTTATCAATTATGAGCAGACCTACATTAATTATAAAGGCGATGTGATGCATTCTGTCTGCAGCGCGGTTCCCATCAAGGAGTATGGGGAAATTATCGGCGTCATTGACATGGTGGTATACAAGAATGCCCATGTGGGGGAGCGGCGCCTTTCCTTTGATATCAGCCTGATTAATACGCTGACCACAAGCTATCCGCCCCCCGATGAGCCTATGGACGAAATCATTACCCAGGACAGCAGAATGATACAGATCAAGGAAAAGATCCTGGATACAGCGGAAAGCAATGCCCATGTCCTGATCTATGGCAAAACCGGCACCGGCAAGGAGCTGATTGTCAATGCCATCCATAAGAACAGCGCCCGGAAAAGCGCCCCTCTGATCAAACAGAACTGCGCCGCCATCCCCAGTACCCTTCTGGAGAGCATTCTCTTTGGCACCACAAAGGGCAGCTATACCGGCGCCCAGGATACGCCGGGCCTCTTTGAACTGGCTGACGGCGGCACCTTATTTCTGGACGAGATCAATTCCATGGAGCTGGATGCCCAGGCCAAGCTCCTTCGTGTCCTGGAGGAAAAGAAAATCCGGCGGATCGGGGATAAAAAGGAAAAAACCGTCAATGTGCGGGTAATTGCAGCGGTCAATGAGGATCCTGAAATGTGCGTGGAAAAGCAATACATCCGGGCCGATATTTTTTACCGTCTCTGCGTACTGCGGTATGATATCCCGGAGCTTTGCAACAGAAAGGGTGATATTCCCCTTCTGATGGAGTATTTCCGAAAGCATTTCAACAAAAAAATGTACCGGCAGATCATTGCATACAGCCGGGAGGTGCAGGATATTTTTTTCAGATATGACTGGCCGGGCAATGTGCGGGAGCTCAAAAACGTAATTGAGGCTGCATTCCACAACAACCATGAGGCCATCATTACCCAGAATGACATCCCCAATTATATCCTGGGACGTTTGGAGCTGAATCATATCCGCAAATCCGAGGGACGAAACATGCCCCTCAATGAAATGCTGGCAAGATACGAATTGCTGCTCATTAAGGATTCCTATGAGCGCAATAACGGCTGTCTGACTCAGACTGCAAAGGAGCTTCAGATCAGCAAGCAGAGCCTTGCCTATAAGCTCAAAAAGTATGAATTAAAATAAAAGTAAAAATATTTTGACCGCTTATTCTTGTTTTTCACCTGTTTTCACTCCTTCTGCAGGGATTTTTTCAGGTAATCTCTTTCTCGTGTCAAAATTTTGACTGATTTCACTCAGATCGTAAAAATTTTTTGACCTTCTTCTCCGCAAATACCCGTAATTCCGATGTTTCTCCACATGGCATGATAATTGCTGTTTATAAAACTGTATCTCAAAGGTGTATTTTATATACATATCACCACAGATCACTGGATCACAGTGAAGAAGGAAAGGAGAATTATGGACGTTTACACAACACTACTAGCAATTGTACCACCTCTGCTTGCCATTGTACTGGCAATCGTGACACGGCAGGTCATCTTATCCCTGTTTGCCGCGGTCTATGTGGGCGCCGTCATGCTCTGCCATGGAAATTTATGGGAAGGCCTGTACAGCACCTTCTTTGATTTTATTCTGCCGGGCTTCGAGGACACGGACCACCAGCGGATTCTGGCCCTTACCACCTTCTGCGGAGGCCTCTCCCTGCTGCTGGAGCGCAGCGGCGGCGCCCAGGCCTTTGCCACGGCTGTCAACAAGGGCATCGGCAAGACCAGAAGAGGCTCCCAGCTCCTGGCATGGCTGGGCGGAATCTTTATCTGGTTCTCCGATTCCACCAATCCGGTGCTGGTAGGGCCCATCTGCCGGACCATTACTGACAAGGTAAAGGTTTCCCGGGAAAAATTGGCCTATATTGTGGATTCCACCACAGCCGCTGTCCCCACACTGTTCCCCATCTCCGCCTGGGGCGCTTATATCATCGGCCTGATTGCGGCATTTTATGCGGAATATAATTATGGCGGAAATCCCCAGACTGATTTTATTTCCGGTATTCCCTATCAGTTCTATACCATTGGTTCCGTATTTATGGTATTTATCATTGCTGTCACCGGCTGGGACTATGGCCCCATGAAAAAGGCCGAGGACCGCGCTTTCCGTACCGGACAATTGTACCGTGCAGGCGCTGAAATCAAAAAGAAGGAAGAAATCCAGGAGCTTCCGGAGGGAGCCAGGCCTACCATCTGGAATATGGTTATCCCCATTGTTGTGCTGCTGGTCTTCATCTTCATCGGCTTATTTTATACCGGCGATATCCGCGCCAACGGCGTGTTCGGCGCTCTGGCCAATGGCAGCTCCCTGCGCGCCCTTGTGACTGCATTTATCATTGCATCCATTGTAGCGGCAGCCATGGGCATCGGGACAAAGGTCTTTACCTTCAAAAAGGCTGTCAATACCTTTATTGAGGGCTGTACCAACATGATGGAGGTCCTCTTAATCCTCATGCTGGCCTGGGGCATTGGAAGCGTATGCTCTGCCTGCGGCACCTCTGCCTGGATCGTCAATGCCTGCCAGGGCTTCCTGACACCGGCATCCATGTGCTTTATCATTTTTATTGCCGCCTGCCTGACCTCCTTCTCCACCGGAAGCTCCTGGAGTGTCTTTGCAATTTTTACACCCATTGCCTGTTCTCTGGCAATTTCCATCGGAGCCCCTGTGGGAATGGCCATTGGCGTGGTACTGTCCGGCGGTATTTTCGGGGACCACTGCTCCCCCATTTCCGATACCACTGTCATGTCCTCTATGGGCTCCTCCTGTGACCATATTGACCATGTAAGCACCCAGCTGCCTTATGCCCTGACTGTGGCCGGCGCTGCCCTGGTGGGATATATTATATGCGGGCTTATGCAGGGCGGCGCCTTCATCGGGCTGGCAGTAACCCTCATATTGATCTGTGTTGCTTCCTATTTATTAAACCGCTGCCTGGGACGCGGAAAGAAATCTCCAGATGCCCCGGCTGACAACCGTTCCTGAAAGGAGACGCTATTATGATGAAAATTGTTGACGCTAAATTACAGCTGGTGGAAATCCCTCTGCCAGAGCCCTTTCCCTCCACCTGGAATCCCTCCAATCCGGAGACAAAGCTTTTTGTGACCATTGCGGAGATCATCACAGAGGAAGGCATTCACGGATACGGGGCTGCCTGCGACTCCTCCCAGCTGCTGGCAGGTATTTGGGAAACACATATTAAGCCCCTGGTCATCGGAAAGGAAATAACGGAAACAGAGGCCATCAATACGGGGCTTGTAAACGCCTCCCTGTACGCCTACCGCCCCTGGTGCGTGGAGGTGGCCGTGTGGGATGCCCTGGGCAAATATGCCGGACTTCCTATTTATAAGATGCTGGGGGGAAGCAGGGACCGTGTTCTTGCTTATGCCAGTACCGGATCGATTAAATCACCGGAGGAGCGGGTGGAGGATGCGGAGCGCTTCATTGAAGAGGGCTTCCATATTATGAAGCTTCGGGCACACCATGACGACCCCTTTGAGGATGTCAGGATCATCACGGAAATCAAAAAGCATGTGGGAGACCGCATCCGAATCTCTGTAGATGCAAATCAGGGCTGGTTTTTCAGCGGGAAGCGGACAGTAGCCAAATGGGATTTGAAGAAAGCAGTCAATGTAAGCAGAGCATTTGAGGAATTGGGAATCGAGTGGCTGGAGGAGCCCATGTACGGCTATGATTTTGAGGGCTTAGCAGAGCTTCGGAAAAGCACCACCCTGAATATTGCCGGCGGGGAGCTGAACGCACAGGTTCACGAATACCGGGAGCTGTTAAAGCACAACTGCTTTGATATCTACCAGATGGATGTGGTCCTGTCCGGAGGCTTTGTCCAAAACCGCAAGGTAGCCGCAATGGCAGAGGCAGAAAATAAAATCTATACCCCCCACACCTGGACCCACGGAATGGGACTGGCCGCCGCGCTGCATATGGCCGGTGCGGTCAACAATTGTCCCTTTATCGAGTATTGCTACGATCCGCCCTACTGGCCTTACGAAACCCGGGATCTGATGCTATGCGAACCTCTGGTGGTGGATGGAGACGGATATATCAATGTTCCCCAAAAGCCCGGCCTTGGCGTTGAGCTCAACCATGAGCTTATGGATCGATATACCATACTGCGCAAATAACCATTTCTAAAACTGACTATATTCTCCTGGAGGAAATCATGAATTATACAAAAATAAAAAACGGACCGACACTCACGTCCCATGGCAGCAAGGATGCCAGGGAAAAGGCATTGGCATTGACAGACGGCGTCCTGATGCAGCTGGATGCCAGGAAGCGCCTGCACCAAATGATGCGGCGTGAGGGCCATCTTCTGATAATAGGAAGCCGCACCTTCAACCTGGATTCTTTTGATCATATTTATGCATTTTCATCCGGGAAAGCCGGTAACCATATTGCCCGCGCCTTTGAAGATATTCTGGGGGATTACCTGTCCCTGGGAATTACCATCATCAAGCTGAAGGATGAGCAGGATATTTATAAGAAAACAGAGGTTTACATCGGCGGACACCCCCTCCCCAATGAGGAGGGGATCCGCGGATGCCAGCGCATGATTGAGGTGGCCAGGCAGATGGGACCAGGGGATCTTCTTCTGCTGGGGCTTACCGGCGGGTGCTCCGCCCTGATGGGATATCCTGTAAAGGGAACCACTCTGGAGGATCTCAAGGAGGCCACGGATGTCATGCTGAAATCCGGCATGTGGGTCATGGATATCAACGATATCCGCGGCCATCTGTCCCGGATGAGCCGGGGGCGTCTTGGACAGCACATCAAGGGCGGCAAGATCCTGTGCTTTGAAATATGGGATGCCGTAGGCCTTGACAACATCACCGATTACTCTGAGCCTGTGCCCATCATGGGCACTCCGGTAGGATACGATACCATCACCTTTGAGGATATCAAACGCATCCTCCACAAATACCATATTGAGGATAAGCTCCCCAAAAATATTGCCGAGTATCTTTTGCACTATGACCCTGCAGAGGAAACGCCGCAGACATTGGAAAATGATGTGGACTACTACATTATTAATACCCTGCCGGACTCCTGCCGGGCCGCCCTTGCGGTTGCCCGGGACATGGGAATTGATGCCCATGTCCTCACCACCTATACAGAGGGGGAAAGCAAGGATTTCGGCACCTTTATGGGATCCCTGGCCAGAGAAATTGCCAGGAATAACCGCCCCTTCCAGGCCCCCTGCTTTGTAATATCAGCCGGTGAAACCACCACCTGTATTGCAGATAATGCTACCATCAAGGGCCACGGAGGACCCTCCCAGGAGATGGTAACTGCCTTTGCCCTGGCTGCCGAGGGGTTAAAAAACACCTGCCTCCTGTCCATAGACAGCGAGGGAACCGACGGGACGACCCCTGTGGCCGGAGGTATCACTGACGGCAGCAGCCTGGCTGTTTCCCGGCAGCATGGCCTTGATTTGAGAAAATCATTGGCAGAGCACGCTACCTACGAAGCCTTGAGCCTGATAGCGGATACCATTCTTACCGGAAACACCGGAACGAATTTATGTGATTTCAATGTGCTGTACATTGGCCCACAAGACGATGCAGACCATCTGTAAAAATGCTGTTAAGGAGGAACCTGTTATATGAAATCTGCAATTAAAGAACTCCATGCCCGCGCCCTGATTGACTGTAAGGGAAAACCGCTTCTGGAGGTAGATGTTGTCACAGAGGAAGGGATTCTGGGAAGGGCAGCCTCCCCCTCGGGCATTTCGGCCGGAGAGCATGAGGCCTTTGTCCTTCGGGACATGGATCCGGGCTGGTATCATGGCAATGGCGTATTCCGGGCTGTGGAGATGGTGCATTCCGTTGTTGCCCCCCGCCTCACAGGCATGGATGTACTTGACCAGGCTGCCATAGATGAGGCCCTGATTGCCCTGGACGGAACAAAAAACAAGGCACGGCTGGGCGGAAACGTTACCTACAGCACCTCTCTGGCCTGTATGCGGGCCGGCTGCAATACCCTTCATGTCCCCCAATACCGATATCTCAATCCCGGCGAGATTCGGACCATCCCTCTCCCTACCTCTGACATGTTTGCCGGGGGCAGCTATGAGGAGAATACCATGCCTGTGCAGGAAACGACGATTATTCCCTATAAAGCAGCTTCTATTGGTGAAGCTGTGGAGCTCCTCTGCCGGGTCTATCAGAAGCTGCCGGAGGTTATTCGGGAATTCCAGGAAGGCCGGCGGCCGGAAATCGGCGCAATGTCCGAATACATGGCCCCCAGCACGGATTTTATGGATTGCCTGGATATTCTGTATGAAACGGCAGTCCGCTGCAGCTGTGAGGATAAGATTGCGTTCCACATGGATTGTGCCTTCAGTGAAATCTATGACCCGGAATCCGGCACCTACCGCTACTGCGGCCGCCAAGTGGATCTGGACGAAATCATCGGCATCCTGAAGGCTGCTACCAAGAAATATCCCTTTTTGTATATTGAGGATCCGGTGGATGAAAACGATTGGGAGGGATGGGCAAAGGCTGCCAGAGAGCTCTCCCGAACCACCCTCTGCGGCGACGACCTGACGGTCACCAATCTTGCCTACTTGAAAAAGGCCCTTGATATGGGCGCATGCGGTTCCTTTGTATTCAAGCCAAACCAGGTGGGAACTGTCACAGAGGCCATGGAGGCACAGAAATTCGCTGTCAGCCACGGCATGTTCTCCATTCCTTCCATTCGGGCCGGCGGCGTCAGCGACGACCCGGTGGCGGATCTGGGGATTGCCGGCGGTGCAGCGGCAGTGAAGCTTGGTCCGCCGAAATTCGGCCATGCCATCCACATCATCAATTCCCTTCTGCGGGCTGAGGATGAGCTAAAGCTGGCACGGCCCTTTGATTTTACGCCTTATGTGAAATTTTAGGGGTGGAACTATTCCACCCCCAAGACTTATCTGTTATTTCTTATTTATCTCTCCAAATAATCCTGCCCTTCGTCAGGTCATAGGGTGACATCTCAATGGTCACCTTATCCCCCGGCAGAATACGGATGAAATTCATCCGAAGCTTTCCGCTGATGGTTGCCAGGATCTGGTGCCCATTTTCCAGCTCCACTTTAAAAAACGCATTGGGCAGCTTCTCTACCACTCTGCCTTCTACTTCGATCACATCTGCCTTTGACATAACTCTACCTCCTATTATAAAGCTTGATCGCCCGCTTGATCTCCTCATTTCCAGGGGCTCTATCCTGTGACAGAAGCTGCGCTGTCTCCTGGGGCAGCTCCTGAATGATCTGAATATGCTTCTTGTTTTTTCTTTTTGGTTTCTCCACGGTCCTGATTCTCCCGTCCGCCAGATAAACCGATGACGCATCCTCACCTGTAATCACGTAAATAGTGTCCCTGTCATGGCCTGCCCTGGATATTGCAAGTTTTCCTGTCATTGCTGCTCCTCCATCCAGGCTATGCCCCGGCTCCCAGCCCTGCCGCAATCTCTGCGTCGGTCAGTGTCAGAATTTCCGGTCCTTTTGCTGTAATCAACACTGTGTTCTCATAATGTGCCGACAGGGAGTCGTCCTCTGTCACCACAGTCCAGTTGTCGTCCAGCCACGCCACGTCATAACGTCCTGCATTGATCATCGGCTCAATCGCCAGCGTCATACCGGCTCTTAAGCGTGGTCCTCTGCTGCGCTGTGTAAAGTTGGGAATCTGCGGATCCTCATGAAGATGGGTTCCGATTCCGTGGCCCACCAGATCCTGTACCACGCCATACCCAAAGCTCTCCGCATAAGCGGCAATGGCATTGGAAATGTCATGCAGATGTTTTCCCTCTAACGCATATTTGACACCTTCAAAAAAACTCTGCCTTGTGCGGTCAATCAGCAGCTGTGCATCCTTGGAGATCTCTCCGATCCCATGGGTTCTGGCGGCATCTGAATGGTATCCCTTGTAAATCACCCCGCAGTCCAGGCTGACAATATCACCTGGGTGCAGCAGCCGCTTCTTGGTAGGAATCCCATGCACCACCTCCTCGTTGACAGACACACACACGGAAGCCGGATAACCGTTGTAATTCTTAAAGGAAGGAATACACCCATAACTGCGGATGATCTCCTCTCCAACCTTATCTACTTCCCAGGTTGACATTCCCGGCTTTAATTCCTTTTCCAGATTCTCATGCACCTTGGCCAGAATCTTACCGGCTACGCGCATAAGCTCAATCTCTCTGGCAGATTTTATTGATACTGACATTCCCCTACGCTCCTAATATCGCTACAATAGCCTCAAATACTTCATCCATTGGTCTTGTTCCGTCAACTGTTTTTAAAATATTCTGCTCCTTATAGTAATCAATCAGGGGCTGTGTCTGTGCGTGGTATACCTCCAGACGCTTCTGTACGGTCTCCGGCTTATCGTCGTCCCTCAAAACGGTCTCGCTGCCGCAGGCATCACACTTGCCTTCCTCCTTGGTGGGATGGAAGGTGATATGGTAGGTTGCGCCGCAGTTTAAGCAGGCGCGTCTTCCGCCCATACGGTTGACAATATTCTCATCCGGAACGTCCACGTCAATGGCATAGTCCATGGTCTGGCCAATGTTTTTCAGTGCTGCGTCCAGCGCCTCTGCCTGGGGAATAGTCCGTGGGAAGCCGTCCAGGACAAATCCGTTCTTGCAGTCCTCCTGCTGAATGCGGTCCATGACAAGGTCACAGGTCAGCGCATCCGGTACCAGGGCTCCCTGGTCCATGTAGGTCTTAGCCTTTTTGCCAAGCTCTGTGCCGTTCTTGATATTGGCACGGAAAATATCTCCCGTTGAAATGTGGGGAATCGAATATTTCTCGGCAATCCTTTTTGCCTGTGTTCCTTTTCCTGCGCCCGGGGCCCCTAACATAATGATCTTCATAAAATACCTCCATAAAAATAACAGTAGTGCACTATGGGAAGTGCATAGGCACTCCCCCACAGTACACATCTTAGTCGTTCAAAAATCCTTTATAATAACGTACCCGCATCTGGGATTCAATCTGCTTCAGTGTCTCAATCACTACACCTACAATAATGATCAGTGAGGTTCCGCCAAAGGAAACGTCTGCACCAAATACACCATTAAAGAAGATGGGAATCACTGCAACGATCATAAGACCAACAGCCCCAATAAATACGATATAATTCAAGATTTTCGTCAAATAATCGCTGGTGGGCTTCCCAGGCCTGATACCCGGAATAAAGCCACCTTGCTTTTTCATATTGTCGGCAATCTCCAATGGATTAAACGTAATAGACGTATAGAAGTAAGCAAATGCGATTACAAGTGCAATGTATACCAGCAAACCGATACTGTATATCATGTTCTCCGGATCACACCAATACTGCTGTGATAAACCGTGTAAAATCTTACTTCCTATTCCCGTACCGTTTCCTTTTCCAATCAGGGATGCGATCATCACCGGGAACTGCATCAGTGACTGCGCAAAGATAATGGGGATAACGCCTGCAGTGTTCACCTTAAGGGGAATATGGGTAGACTGGCCGCCCACCTGCTTCCTTCCCTGAATCTTTTTGGAATACTGTACCGGGATCTTTCTCTGTCCACCTTGAAGAACAATAACAAATACCACAACAAAGAGGATAATTGCTATAATTACAATTGCCGCAAGAATGCCTCTGCCGATATTCGTACTGCTTGCCACAAACTGACGATACAGGGAAACCAGGTCGTCTGGAATCCTGGAAATGATATTGATTGTCAAAACAATGGAAATACCATTTCCCACGCCCTTCTCTGTAATCCGCTCACCAATCCACATAAGAACTGCAGAACCGGCTGTCAGCGTAACAACCACAGTAATCACTGTCATTGCATTGAACGCTTCCAGATAGCCGCTGCGGCCAAAGCCAATGGCCATGGCAGTAGACTCAACCAGTGCAAGGCCAACCGTCAGATAGCGTGTGATGGCTGCAATCTTCTTGCGGCCGTCTTCTCCATCCTTGTGCATCTCCTCCAGCTTCGGAATCGCAATGGTAAGAAGCTGCATAACAATGGAGGAGGTAATATACGGCGTAATATTTAATGCAAATACTGTCATCCGCGAAAAAGAACCTCCAGTGATTGCATCAAAAAAATTGAATGTGCCTCCGGCTCCCTGGTTCGCAAACCAATTCGACAATAATTCGCCATTCACAACCGGAATGGGAAGCTGGCATCCCAGCCGGATTACAATCACCATGAGAAATGTGAATGTAATCCGGTTTCTGATGTCTTTAATTTTAAATGCATTACGGAGTGTCTCCAGCATTAAATCACCTCTGCTTTTCCACCAAGAGCCTCAATCTTTTCCTTTGCCCCTGCACTGAAGGCATTTACCTGCACTGTGAGTTTCTTAGTAAGTTCGCCGTTTCCAAGAATCTTAACGCCATCTCTTGGATTCTTAACGATCCCCTGCTCCATTAATGTGTCTACAGTTACAACTGCATCATTATCGAATACTTCTAAAGCGGATACATTGATTCCAACAATGGTCTTGGAATTCCGGTTGGTGAATCCCCTCTTGGGAATCCGCCTGTATAACGGCATCTGTCCACCCTCAAAGCCAACTCTGGGAGCTCCGGAACGAGCCTTCTGTCCCTTATGGCCTTTGCCTGCGGTTTTACCGTTTCCGGAACCGTGTCCACGTCCTCTTCTGAAATTATTGCTATGCTTTGAACCCTCTGCCGGCTGTAAATTTGATAAGTCCATCCTGACACCTCCTTACTGTTTACTATATTTCCTCAACCTTCACTAAATGTCTCACCTGCTGAATCATTCCACGCACTGCCGCATTGTCCGGCATCTCAACGGTCTTGTTCAGCTTGCGCAGCCCCAGGGCTTCCACAGTCTTCTTATGCTTGGGGACCGCGCCGATTGTAGATTTCACAAGTGTGATTTTTAATTTGTCTGCCATGTCTGTTTCCTCCTTAACCGAGAATCTCTTCTACAGATTTACCGCGGAGTTTTGCAACCTCTTCCGGGGACTTCAGCTGGCCAAGGGCTTCAATGGTAGCCAGTACAACATTCTGCTTGTTGTTGGAACCCAGAGATTTGGTACGGATATTCTTGATTCCAGCCATCTCGCACACATTACGCGCAGGACCGCCGGCGATCACGCCAGTACCTTCCGGTGCTCTCTTCAGTAATACGGACGCCCCGGTATGCTTTCCGGTGATGTCATGTGTAATACTGCCATTCTCATCTAATTTAACAGTGATCAGTTTCTTCATAGCGTCTTCTTTGCCCTTGCGGATCGCCTCTGGAATTTCAGTTGCTTTTCCCAGGCCTGCACCTACATGGCCATTGCCGTCGCCGACAACAACAAGAGCTGTGAAACGCATGTTACGTCCACCTTTTACAACCTTCGTAACACGCTTAATTGATACCACTTTTTCAGTTAATTCTAATTGACTAGCATCAATAATTGTACGTTTCATGTAATAGTTTCCTCCTCACTAAAAGTCCAAACCAGCTTCTCTTGCCGCATCAGCCAAAGCCTTGACTTTTCCCTGATATATGAAGCCGCCTCGATCAAAGACAACAGTGGTGATCCCTTTGTCCAATGCCTTCTTCGCAATGACAGTACCTAAATGTGCTGCAGCATCAACGTTATTCGTCTTTTCAAGCTCCGCCTTCACATCCTTCTGAAGGGTAGAAGCAGAAACGAGGGTATTTCCAACTGTATCGTCAATAATTTGAGCGTACATATGATTATTGCTTCTAAACACAGCCAGACGTGGTCTTTCAGCAGTTCCGCTGAGATGATTACGCATTCTTCTATGTTTTTTCAAACGAACTTCTGTTCTTGATTTTTTACTAACCATTCCTGTCTCACTCCTTTAATTATTTCTTACCAGTCTTACCAACTTTACGTCTGATAACTTCATCAGCATATTTAATACCCTTCCCTTTGTAAGGCTCAGGTCTTCTCTTATCTCTGATTTCCGCTGCGTATTGGCCAACCTTCTCTTTATCAATACCGGAAATGGTAATCTTGTTACCATCCACCTTAGATTCCAGCCCCTCCGGATCCTCAAGCTCTACCGGATGGGAATAGCCCAGATTCAAGGTCAGTACCTTGCCGGACTTAGACGCTCTGTAACCAACACCGTTTACCTCAAGCTCCTTGGTGTAGCCATTGGTAACTCCCACTACCATGTTGTTGATCAGCGTTCTTGTCAATCCATGTAAGGATTTCATTCTCTTCAGGTCATTGGGCCTGGTTACGATGATCTCCTCGCCCTCCTGTTTGATCTCCATTTCTATCGGCAGCACCCGATCCAGTGTGCCCTTAGGACCTTTTACAGTCACATGATTATTTTCTGCTATCTCAACAGTCACTCCTGCCGGAACAGCGATTGGCATTCTTCCTATACGTGACATGCCCGTACCTCCTATGATTTATTGTCTTGCGAAGAGCTCTGCTTGCACTGGTTATATGCGCAATGCCTACCATACGTAAGCCAGAACTTCTCCGCCCACTGCTAATTTTCTTGCTTCTTTGTCAGTTACAACACCCTGGTTGGTGGACAGGATTGCAATTCCCAGTCCGCCCAGAACCTTCGGAATATCTTCCTTTCCTGCATAAACGCGAAGGCCCGGCTTGGAGATTCTCTTCAGTCCTGTGATAATCTTCTCGTTCTTATCCTTGCCATATTTCAGGGTAATATGAATGGTATCAAAGCTTCCATCCTGAACGATTTCATATTTTGCAATATAGCCTTCCTTTAAAAGGATCTCTGCAATCTCCTTTTTCATTTTGGAAGACGGTACATCTACTGTATCATGTTTCGCAGTATTTGCATTACGGATTCTTGTAAGCATATCTGCAATTGGATCACTCATAGTCATTTGATGTTTCCTCCTTATATATTCTAGGAATGCGCAACAGGCCTACCAGCTCGCCTTCTTCACCCCTGGGATCTGACCCTTGTATGCCAACTCACGGAAGCAGATTCTGCAGATTCCATATTTTCTGAGATAAGCATGCGGACGGCCACAAATTCTGCAACGGCTGTATTCTCTGGTGGAGAATTTCTGCTTGCGCTGCTGCTTTACCTTCATCGATGTCTTTGCCATTGATATTTCCTCCTTCTTACTTTGCAAATGGCATATTGAACTGAGCCAGTAACTCGCGGGCTTCTTCGTCTGTCTTTGCAGTAGTAACAAAGATAACATCCATACCGCGTACCTTGTCTACCTTGTCATACTCAATTTCCGGGAAAATCAGCTGCTCCTTGATGCCCAGGGCATAGTTGCCGCGGCCGTCAAATGCGTTGGGATTCACGCCACGGAAGTCACGTACACGGGGCAATGCCAGGTTAATCAGGCGATCTGCAAACTCATACATCTTCTCGCCTCTTAAGGTCACCTTGCATCCAATGGCCATACCCTCTCTGATCTTGAAGTTTGCCACAGACTTCTTGGCTCTGGTGATAACGGCCTTCTGACCTGTAATGGTCTCCAGATCACCCACTGCAGCATCCAGAAGCTTGGCGTTCTCCTTTGCCTCGCCGACGCCCATGTTAATAACAATCTTTTCCAGCTTCGGTACCTGCATCACATTTTTATATTCAAATTTCTTGATTAATGCCGGAACAATTTCGTTCTGGTAAGTCTCTTTTAATCTACTCAACTTGATGGACCTCCTCTCTCAATTAATCAATCACGTCGCCAGTGGATTTCGCGAAACGTACTTTCTTGTCTCCGTCCATCTTGAAGCCGATACGTGTAGCTTTTCCTTTGTGAACATACATTACGTTAGAAATATCAATAGGTCCTTCCTGGTGCACAATCCCGCCCTGCTGATTGGCCATGCTGGGCTTTGTATGCTTGGTGATCATATTGATGCCTTCTACCAGTACGGTGTTTTTCTTCTTGTTTACGGCAATTACCTTGCCCTCTTTCTCTTTATCTTTTCCGGCGATTACCTTTACCAGGTCGCCCTTTTTGATTTTTAATGTTGCCATCCTCGTACCTCCTATAATACTTCCGGAGCTAAGGAAACAATCTTCATAAACTGTTTCTCACGAAGCTCTCTTGCAACTGGTCCAAAGATACGGGTTCCACGCGGGGTCTTGTCATCCTTGATGATGACTGCCGCATTCTCATCGAATCTGATGTAGGAACCATCCTTACGACGTGCGCCTTTTACAGAACGAACAACTACAGCCTTCACTACATCACCCTTCTTTACAACACCGCCTGGTGTTGCATCTTTGACCGTAGCAGTGATAATATCACCGATGTTTGCATATCTTCTGGTTGAACCGCCCATAACACGAATGCACAATAATTCCTTTGCTCCGGTGTTATCAGCGACTTTCAGTCTACTTTCCTGTTGTATCATACCGGCAGCCTCCTTTATTTTGCTTTCTCAACGATCTCAACGAGTCTCCATCTCTTGTCCTTGGACAATGGCCTTGTCTCCATAACTCTGACAGTATCACCAATGCCGCACTCGTTCTTCTCATCATGCGCCTTTAATTTATAAGTTTTCTTAACGATCTTGTTGTACAGCGGATGTCTTACGTTATCCTGAACCGCAACCACAATGGTTTTATCCATCTTGTCACTGACAACCTTACCGGTACGTGTTTTTCTAAGATTTCTTTCCACGATTTGTTCTCCTTTCATTATTATCGCCCGCCTCCTGCATCTGACGGAAGCCGGAGCGCTCTTCTAGGAATTATTCCGCTGCATGAACCTTTTCCGTGATTACAGTCTGAATCCTGGCGATATTCCTTCTAACCTCTTTGATTCTTCCGGTATTATCCAACTGGTTGGTCGCGTTCTGGAATCTCAGATTGAAAAGCTCTTTTTTCGCTGCAACTAATAATTCATTCAACTCTGCTGCTGATTTTACTTTTAAATCTTCTACATACTTATTAGTTTTCATTTGATTCACCGCCTTCTAAGTCTGCACGAGAAACTACTTTACATTTACAAGGTAATTTGTGTGTAGCAAGACGTAACGCTTCACGAGCTGTCTCTTCCGGCACTCCGGAGATTTCGAACATTACACGTCCTGGTTTAACAACAGCTACCCAGTATTCCAATGTTCCTTTTCCGGAACCCATACGAGTCTCAGCTGGTTTTGTAGTTACCGGCTTGTCTGGGAAAATCTTGATCCAGACCTTACCGCCACGCTTGATATAACGGGTCATAGCAATACGGGCCGCCTCAATCTGGTTGGACTTGATCCAGCAGGGCTCCATTGCAACAATACCATACTCACCGTTTGTGATTTTATTTCCTCTCAGCGCCTTGCCCGCCATGGAGCCGCGGAACTGCTTACGACGCTTTACTCTCTTAGGCATTAACATTATTTATCGCTCCCTTCCTTTGATGCTTTTGTTGGAAGTACCTCGCCCTTGTAGATCCACACCTTAACGCCAACCTTGCCGTAGGTGGTATCTGCTTCGGCAAACCCATAGTCGATATCTGCTCTTAATGTCTGAAGCGGAATGGTCCCTTCCGAATAAAACTCTGTACGGGCCATGTCTGCACCGCCAAGACGTCCGGATACAGAACTCTTGATTCCAAGAGCGCCTGCCTTCATGCTTCTGGACATGCAGGACTTCATTGCTCTACGGAAGGACACACGGTTCTCCAGCTGCAGGGCAATATTCTCTGCTACCAGCTGAGCATCCTTATCCGGTCTCTTTACCTCTTTGATGTCTACAATCAGCTTCTTGTCCGTATACTGCTGCAGCTCAGCCTTCACCTTCTCGATCTCAGCTCCGCCTTTTCCGATTACCACACCCGGCTTTGCAGTATAAAGAATCACCTTTACACGGTCAGATGCACGCTCAATCTCGATCTTGGAAACACCGGCACTGTATAATTTCTTCTTCAGAAATGTTCTGATATTATAATCTTCTACTAAATAGTCTGCAAAATCGCCCTCTGCATACCATTTGGAATCCCAATCCTTGATTACGCCTACTCTTAAGCCATGAGGATTAACTTTCTGTCCCATGATTGCCCTCCTATCTCTCATTCAGCACAATTGTAATGTGGCTCATTCTCTTCTCGATGCGATAAGCCCTTCCCTGTGCTCTTGGTCTGATTCTCTTCATTGTAGGTCCTTTGTTTGCGTAGCACTCCTCAATATAAAGGTTCTCCGCGTCCATACCGTTGTTATTCTCTGCATTTGCGATTGCAGACTTCAATAACTTCTCGATCACGCCGGAAGCGTATCGCGGATTGTATGCAAGGATACCCAGAGCAGTCTGTACATCCTTGCCACGAATGGCATCCAGTACGAAGCAGGCCTTCTGTACGGAAATTCTAGCGTAGGATAACTTCGCTGAAGGTCTGGTATCTCTTGATGCTTTATTTCTCTCTCTCTTAATCTGACTTCTATGTCCCTTAGCCATGGATGAAACCTCCTTTCACAACTTTTCGATTAACGAACCTTAGATTTCTTCTCGTCTTTGCCATGTCCTCTGTAGGTTCTGGTAGCTACGAACTCGCCCAGCTTGTGGCCAACCATATCCTCGGTAACATATACCGGAACATGCTTTCTTCCATCATGAACTGCAAATGTGTGTCCTACAAACTGGGGAAAAATTGTGGAACGACGAGACCAGGTCTTGATTACCTGCTTATCTCCTGCTGCGTTCATGGCATCTACTTTTTTCAGCAGACTTGCATCTGCGAACGGTCCTTTTTTCAATGAACGTGCCATAGTGTAACCTCCTTATTTGATCGCCTTACCGTCACGTCTTCTTACGATAAGCTTGTTAGACTGCTTGTTTTTCTTTCTGGTCTTTAAGCCAAGTGCCGGCTTGCCCCAGGGTGTGCTTGGACCCGGACGGCCGATTCCTGTCTTACCCTCACCACCGCCGTGGGGATGGTCATTGGGGTTCATAACAGAACCACGAACAGTCGGGCGGATACCCATGTGACGCTTGCGCCCTGCCTTACCGATATTAATAAGGTTGTGATCTGCGTTGCCAACTACACCAATGGTTGCTCTGCAGATGATCGGCACCATTCTCATCTCTCCGGAGGGAAGACGAAGGGTTGCGTACTTTCCTTCCTTAGCCATCAGCTGTGCGCTGTTTCCGGCGGAACGAACCAGCTGGCCGCCCTTACCGGGATATAATTCGATATTGTGGATCTGAGTACCTACCGGAATGTTAGCCAGCGGCAGGCAGTTGCCCACCCGTACCTCTGCTTCCGGGCCTTCCATAACCTTCATACCGTCTGTCAGCCCTTCGGGAGCCAGGATATATGCCTTCTCGCCATCCGCATAGCAGATCAGGGCGATGTTGGCGGTCCGGTTGGGATCGTACTCAATACCAAGTACTGTTGCAGGAATTCCATCCTTGCTGTTTCTCTTGAAATCAATAAGTCTGTATTTTCTTCTGGAGCCGCCTCCGCGGTGTCTCACTGTAATCTTACCCTGATTATTACGTCCAGAATTCTTTGTCAAGGATACGGTCAGCGACTTCTCCGGTGTCTTCTTTGTAATCTCGGAGAAATCAGAGCCGGTCATATGTCTTCTGGAAGGTGTATATGGGTTATATGTCTTAATTCCCATTGTAATTCTCCTTTCAAATCCGTCTGATAGGTGCTTGATTCTTACAGTCCAGCAAAGATCTCGATCTCCTTGCTGTCCTCAGTCAGCTGTACGATCGCCTTCTTGGTCTTGGCGGTCTTTCCGATTACCATACCGCGTCTCTTTTTCTTGCCGTCAATGTTCATGGTGTTGACCTTTGCAACCTTGGTCCCCTCAAACATCTTCTCAACAGCTTCCTTGATCATGGTCTTGTTGGCTTCCGGATGCACCAGAAATGTGTACTTCTTATCCGCCATACCGTTCATGCTCTTCTCGGTGATCACCGGCTTGAGGATTACGTCATAATATTGTACATTTGCCATTATGCATACACCTCCTCGATGGTTGCTACAGCAGCCTTGGTGGCAACTACTGTATCATATTTTAAAATGTCATATACGTTGATGGTGTTGGTCAGTGCAGTCTTTACAGCAGGGATATTCCGTGCGGAAAGTACTACGTTCTGATCATTGTCATTGAGAATTACCAGGGCCCTCTTAACCTGCAGGTTGTTCAGCACCTCCTGGAACTTCTTGGTCTTGATCGCATCCAGCTTCAGATCGTCTACCACAATAAACTTCTTGTCATTCACTCTGGATGTCAGGGCAGACTTCAATGCTGCTCTCTTTTCCTTCTTATTCAGCTTAAAGCTGTAATCTCTTGGTACCGGAGCAAATACCACTCCGCCGCCTGTCCACTGGGGAGCGCGGATGGAGCCCTGTCTTGCATGACCTGTCCCCTTCTGTCTCCACGGTTTTCTGCCGCCGCCGCGAACCTCAGAGCGTGTCTTTGCCTTCTGTGTTCCCTGACGGTTGTTTGCCAGCTGCTGAACGACTGCCATGTGTACCAGATGCTCATTGATCTCTACGCCAAATACTGCATCGTTCAGTTCAAGGCTTCCTACTTCCTTGCCTTCCATATTATAAACAGCTACGTTAGCCATCGCTTCTTCCTCCTTTCCAATCTGCACTATCTTGCCGCTTTTACTGCTTCCTTGATTGTTACTAAGGATTTCTTGGGGCCCGGTACAGATCCCTTGACCAGCAGTAAATTGTTCTCTGCATCAACCCTTACAATCTCCAGATTCTGGATCGTAACCTTAACGCTTCCCATATGTCCCGGCATCTTCTTGCCCTTGAATACCTTGCTGGGGCTGGAGCATGCGCCATTGGAACCTGCGTGGCGATGGAACTTGGAACCGTGGGCCATGGGTCCTCTGGACTGTCCATGTCTCTTGATAGCGCCCTGGAATCCCTTGCCTTTGGAGATCGCCGTTGCATCTACCTTATCGCCTTCTGCAAAGATGTCTGCCTTGATCTCGTCAGCCAGGTTATAATCTGCAGCGTTCTCAAACTTGAATTCCCGGACAAAACGCTTGGATGTCACGCCAGCCTTTGCAAAATGTCCCTTTTCAGCCTTGTTTACGCCGTGTCTGTTTCTGATTTCCTTCTTGCCGTTGGCATCCCTGTTCACAATTCTTTCCTTCTTGTCAACAAAACCAACCTGTACAGCGCTGTATCCGTCGTTCTCGACGGTCTTGATCTGTGTCACAACACAGGGACCAGCCTGTAATACAGTAACCGGAGTCAAAACTCCGTCTGCATTGAAGATTTGAGTCATTCCGACTTTTGTAGCTAAGATCGCTTTCTTCATTTCTTTACCTCCTGTTTTCTCTACAGCGGAACGCTTCATGCCCAACGTATGTGGAGTAGCGGAACCGTTCATCCTAGAACAGTCGATATAAGTGGATGCTTTGCATAACTTCTATATCTAACCTTCCGGATTCTTTCTGATCTTGCCTTGTGGTCTTACCTCTTCGAGCTCACACCTTATTTGCTCTTCATCTTGATATCAATGTATACACCTGCAGGCATCTCCAGTCTGGACAATGCATCTACTGTCTTCTGGGTGGGTGTCATGATATCAATGAGTCTCTTGTGGGTTCTCTGCTCAAACTGCTCTCTGGAATCCTTATACTTGTGAACCGCTCTCAAGATGGTTACCACTTCCTTCTTGGTAGGAAGGGGCACCGGGCCGCTCACCTGTGATCCGTTCTTCTTTACCGTTTCGATGATCTTCTTCGCAGATGCATCCACAAGCTGATGGTCATATGCCTTCAGTGTGATTCTCATTACTTGACTTGCCATAAAAAAAGTCGCCTCCTTTTCGCACTCTAATAGCAGTACGACAAGCGGTGACTGTACACTCTGCCGTGTGTGTCCTAATGTCTGCACACAGCTCCTGCTCTTGGCAGGTGTTCAATTGAGTACAGTGACTTGTCGCCAGTTTCCTAACTTGACATTCGCTCCACGGAAAAACCTGCCCGAAGGGGCAGCAACCTCACGCTTCATCGCTATCAATGCCACAGCATGTATTAGTATACAGGAGTATCCCGGAAAATGCAAGTTTTTTTGCCGGAAAATTGTTTTTTTTTCGATACAAAACAATTCCTGCTTCCTTCTGATTGAAGAAGGAGGGAAGCATCTGCTCCCCTCCTCACTCTTTCTCTATAGTTCGTCAAAATCAATAAAATCAATATCTCCGTCTTTCCCGCCCTTTTTCTTTCTTCTGCTTCCTCTGCCGGACAGCAGGATAATCACAAGGATAATTATGGCCGCAACAACCACTGCCACCAATGCGCACATCATGATCTGGGCCCGTCCCTTCTGCTCCTCATAGTCCTCCTGGAGCTCCTGGTACTCTCTTTTGTATTTCTCCTCATCAAATACAGGCTGAGGCGCTTCCTCCTCCTGGGGCTGGGAAAATGCCTGCATCTGCACGTAGCGCTGAAGGCTACCCTCCACACTGTCATACTGATACCAGCCGGGAAGACCGTTTTTATTTATGCCGTACACCAGATAAAAGTCCCCGGCACCCTCTGCGCCGGCGGCATACAGTTCACTCAGCCGAAGGCCGTCCATGACATGCTCCCCCATGGCTACCTGGGCTGCCTCATATCCCTCCGGCAGAACTCCGTCCCCATTGTAGGAGGCCGGCAGGGCAACCACATAGGCCCCTCCCACCGGAATGTTGATATAGGGGAAGAAGACAGAGGATGCCTCATCGTAAAAGTAACAACCGTCCTGCCCTGCCTCTGCCCCCTCGGCCACTGCCTCCTTCAGGTAGTAGAGCTTCAGATTTCCATAGAAGAAATTGTATACCTCCACCTCTTCTCCATTGTAGGAGGCGGTGGCCTTTTCAAATTCCTCCGGCAGCTGAAGGCCTTCCGGAAATGCTGCGCTGACCTTGTAGCTTTTGCCGCCAATCACGATATCTCCCTGGGGTGCCTCCTGGTCCGGCTGCGTATCCTCCGGCTCTTCCGGCTCTTTCGGCTCCTCCGAGGGCGCGCCGCCCCGGTTTACAGTAATCGTATAGGTGGCAATGGTTCCGTTTTCTGCCTTGACGGTAATCTTAATGGTATTATCCCCAGGCTTCAGATCCTTATCGCCTGTCACTGACTCTACTCTGGCCTTGGCATTGGATACCTGGGCATCCACCGCCACGCTTGTAACATCCGCTGCCACAGACGCCGTATAATTTAACGTAGAATACTTAAAGGCCGGGGACAGGGTTCCCGGGGATATGCTTAAGGAGCGCAGGGAGTTATCCGCCGACTTCGCTGTGCTTCCGCCGCCTTGGTTTCCTCCACCATTGCCGCTGCCTTGGTTTCCTCCGCCATTGCCGCCCTGGTTTCCTTCGCCTCCGGCTGCGTTGTTAACCGTTACGGAAGCGCTGGCGCCTTCTACAGAAAGGGGTTCTGCCGTCTCCACCGAATAGGCCTGCACCACAGCGGCGGAAAAGGTAACCGTGCCCGGAGATGTGGCCCGATAGGTCAATGTGGCAGAATCCGAGCCGCCGGCCGAGGGCTCCAGAATGGCCCCACTGTTCCCGCTCCCTATGTATTCCGCCCCGCCGGAGCAGGAAACGTTCACCTGAATCAGTGCTTCCACATCTGCGCTGCCATTCACCGTAACAGTGATGGTGTCTCCAATATTCACGCTGCTGGAGGACACACTTAAGGAAATGCTTCCTCCTGCCGCCTGAACCGGTAAGGGCGCAAGCCCTGCCGCCATAAGCACTGTCAAACATACTGTCAAAAAAAATCCTGATATTCCTTTCTTCATCCCAACCTCCATGATTCCTAACAGCCAAAACCAACTGCATCTGCTTCCTGTTATCGGATATATTCATATCCTAATATGTGCCGTTTTACCTTCAGGCAATCCAGCAGGTCTACCCTGCCGTCTCCATTGATATCCGCAGCGCTGAACTGATCTCCCGTTAATGTTCCAAGTCCTAGAATATGACGCTTCACCAGAAGCATATCCAGCAGCGTGATGCCGCCGTCCCCATTCACGTCTCCTTTTGCATATTGGGCGCTGCCCTGACGCACAATATCAATCACATACTCTCTGGCCGCCCCATTCTGGGCCGTGCATGTTACCTTGACCGAATTATGCCCATGGTTCAGATTCACGGTTCCCGTTCCCGCCACAGATGAGGTTCCTGCAACCGGACTTGCCTGGATGGTCACTGCCGCAGTATTTTCTCCCACAATCAGAGAATACTGGGTAACGCTGCCGGAAAAGGCAGGCGTCAGATTGCAGTTATCCACTGCCAGTGATTTCAGCCAGTTATTGGGGTTCCCGCTGGAGGGCTGGGAACAGGGAGCCTCCGGCATATTGCTGTAAACCGGAATCAGGAACACAAAGGCCTGCTCCTTGTTGCTGTAGGCCTTGCCCATGGTTCTCCCCTCGCTGACGGCTGCCTGCAGATTTGCCATATATTGATGCTGGAAAAGGCTGGCGCCCACAACGTTGAATTTTTGAAAATAAAGGGTATCCTGCCTCTTATTGATATATTTATCTGCCAGGTGGGTGGAGCCGCCTACAATGGAGCTGTACACGCTGTTCCAACCGTTGTTCTTGGCCGTAGTCAGCCCTCTATTATACAATACGGAGGACGGCGTTCCGTAAGCCCCGATATTAAAATAATTGTAGTATCCCTCGAATCCACTGTATGTACCGCTGATCAGCGGGCTGGTTCCCTGCCCCTGCTCCTGCCTGCACCGGGCCGCCAGGTGAAGGGGGTTTACACCCGCCCCCTGCCCGGCCTCCACAAAGGTGTTGGCATAGGTTCTGCTTGCATCATCCCGCAGGGCTCCTGCCATAAAGGTTCCGTTCAGGACATTTTGAACATCTGCCGCACTCTGATAGGTCTGATACCCCAGTGTCTCAAATTGAAAAATATCCGTCTCATTCAAAAAATTCCTGGGATCCATGTAATAGGAAATAATCTCCGGCGAAGCCCCCACCCATCCGCTCCCATCCAGGATGGTCCACTTGTTGGTAGTCCAGTTATAGGCTCCGGAAAGAGTGGATTTCCAGGAATCATTGGAGCTTGTAGGAACCATATTGATCCCCACAACGCTCTCCTTGTCAATCACCGTATTCCATTCCAGCCCCGTATTCACCGGCTGGAATACCCAGGCAGGATGTGCTTCGTGGAGGCCTGCCAGAAGAACGGCATAGCTCCTGGGGAAGCCCTGCCCCATCAGCTGGGCCACATAGGCCTCGTCTACGTCCGGGTCAGGCTGAATCTGAATGAACTGTCCCGAAACATAGCCCTCTCCACTTCCATAATTCACCTTATACCAGCCGTTTTCCTCGGCAAGGATGGTCACGGCGGTTCCCTTCTTCAGGGAGGTAATTACGCCATAATTGGTTCCCGGCCCGGTCCGCACCGTTAAAGACCCGCCGTTGGTATTGACAATCCCGGTCTGAGCCTGGCTCACTGATACATAATGATAAATTCCCCAGCACATCACCGCAACAAGGATGATACACCCGGCCAAGCGTTTTATTTTCTTTTTTATCTCCGGTGTAATGGTTAACCGCATGATTTCCTCCTGCACCCAAACGTCCTCAAAACCAAGGGTAGAAACACCCAGTATTAGTCCTATTATAATTTTATTTGTCGCTGCTTGTCAATACATGGATTTTTCTGATATTGCTTCCTGTCCATATTTTGTATATAATACAAATATTACACCGACATATGGTTAAGAAAGGGAAAAATAATTATGTGGCTTGCTGATAACTGGAAGGATTATGAGGTAATAGACTGCTCTGCTGGAGAAAAGCTGGAACGCTGGGGTTCTTACATCCTGGTTCGTCCCGATCCCCAGGTCATCTGGGATACGCCAAAGACCGCTCCCGGCTGGCGCCGGAAAAACGGCCATTACCACCGCAGCAAAAAGGGAGGGGGAGAATGGGAATTCTTCCGGCTTCCCCAGCAATGGCAGATTCACTACGGCTCCCTGACCTTCAACTTGAAGCCCTTCTCCTTCAAGCACACCGGCCTGTTTCCGGAGCAGGCTGCCAACTGGGACTGGTTTGGAGAGAAAATAAAAAGGGCCGCCCGGCCCGTCAAGGTTCTAAATCTGTTCGCCTATACCGGCGGCGCCACACTGGCTGCCGCAGCAGCCGGAGCCAGCGTCACCCATGTGGATGCCTCCAAGGGCATGGTAACCTGGGCCAGGGAAAATGCCGCCTCCTCCGGCCTGGAGGAAGCGCCCATCCGCTGGATCGTGGATGACTGCGTCAAGTTCGTGGAGCGTGAGATCCGCCGGGGCAATCACTATGATGCCATTATCATGGATCCCCCCTCCTATGGGCGGGGGCCCAAGGGCGAGATCTGGAAGATTGAAGATGCCATCTATCCGCTGATCAAGCTCTGTGCACAGCTCCTGTCCCAGGAGCCGCTGTTCTTCCTGATTAATTCCTACACCACAGGGCTGCAGCCTGCCGTTCTGGCCTACATGATGGGCATAGAGCTAAAGGGCCTGGGGGGCCAGGTGGCGGCTCAGGAGATCGGGCTTCCGGTATCAGACAGCGGCCTGGTGCTGCCCTGCGGCGCCAGCGGACGGTGGGAGAAATAGTCCTCCACACGCAAATGGGGGATAGAAAGGCCCTGGCGGTCAGTCTCTGTCCCTCACCCGCTCCGCCTGTCTCACAGTCTCACACAAATACCGCATAACCTCCACCGGATACTCGCCTGCTGCCGTCTCTCCGGTCACCATCACCGAGGACGCCCCATGAAGCACTGCGTAGAAGATATCCGACACCTCCGCCCGGGTAGGCACTGCCGCATGCTGCATCGAGGCCAGCATCTGGGTCACCACCATATAGGGCTTCTTGGCCTTTCTGCACTGCCGTCCGATCTCATACTGTACAGCCGGCAGCTCCCACAGAGGCATATCGTTGCCCAGGTCTCCCCGGGCGATCACAATCTCATCCGCCCAGGCCAAAAGCTCAGACAGCTGCCCCACTCCCTGCCGGTTCTCAAGCTTCGCAAGGATCCGAATCTGCTCCCCGCCTGCCTCCTTCAGCGCCTCCCGCAGCTCCAGAAGATCCTCGGGGGAACGCACAAAGGGCTGCATCACACCGGTAACGCCATACCCTGCGGCGCAGCGGATATTCTCCCGATCCATTGCCGTAAGGGCAGGCCTTGGAATCTCTGTCCCCGGAAGGGCAATGCTTTTTCTGGGATGCAAATGGCCGCCCCGCAAAACCCGGCAGCCCACCTTCCCTGGACAAACCCTGCTCTGTCCCTGGCCGCCGCTATCCCCGGTCACCTGCAACAGAAGCTTCCCGTCATCCAGCAGGAGCTGCTGCCCCGGCTCCAAAAAGGGCAGTATCACCTCCGGAACCGGAATCCCGCCCTCTCCCAGGAAAACATGACTGCCTTCCGTCAACTCCACGGAAATATTCCCGACTCTCAGCTCCGGACCCTGCAGGTCAATCAAAAGCTCTGCCTCTACCCCCGCCTTCCGTGCAGCCTGCTGCATCTTACGAATCCAGGCCTCATGCTCCTTCAGGCATCCATGGGACAGATTCAGCCGCATCCCTGTCATTCCCAGGGCAAACATTTCACTAAGAAGCCCTTCCTCCCCGCAGGCCGGCCCCAGGGTTCCGTATATCTGTGTTTTATTGCGGTTCATCACCATCACTCACCTTCACATAGGAATATGCATTGGATATTCTGCAGTTCTCAGCCGTCAGTTCGATGTGTTCCCGATAATATGCAATCACCGGCGTATCCACCTCCAGCATCTCATACAGCTGCCTGGCCTTGTCCCCCGGCATGTTAATACAGCCATGGGAGCCGGAGGTCTTGTAGTAATTCCCTCCGAACTTATCCCGCCAGGAAGCATCGTGGAATCCAACATTATAAGCAAAGGGCATAAAATACTCCACATCCGAGGCATAATCCTCCCCCTTCAGCACTGCCGGGCTCTTCTTGTATACAATCTTAAATACGCCGTCCGGAGAACCGTTACTCTGCGCAATATTGCCTGACACAAAGTCCGACTCCAGCTTCAGCTGGCCCTCTTCATAGTACCACATATGCTGCTTGGTATAATCCACCTCCACGTAGGTATCGCCAATATCCTCCAGCCCCTCCACCTTGGCGCGCTGGGAATAGACCGGCTCGCGGCTGACCTTCTGTCCGGACAGCACATCCGCCTTCAGCTGCAATGCCTCCTTTTCCTTGTCAATGACCCATCCATAATCGCCGCCTCCTATGGCAACCGTATCTCCGGAAGAGGTGTCAAATTGGCGCACATCGCCGTAGGTATTGTATTTGCTGGCCATGCCCTGGACAAAATCCGCCAGCTTTTTCTCATCCAGCGTAATGGAATAATCCTCTCCCACCTGAAGCATCCGAAAGATCTGCTCTGCTGACAGCTTCTCATCATAATCTGCGATCTGATACGTCACCTCTGCCTGCAGAATCTGCTCTACCCGCCCCAATGTCTCTACCAGAGCCGGGCTGTCCCGGGTAATCTGCGGGTTCACATAAGCCTCATCCGGCAAAACCACAGTGCCTGCACCGTCATTGACCGCCTCGCCCACATAGGCAATCACCTGGTCCAGAATCAGCTCATTGCCCATAACCTCCGGCTGAATCTGATATCCGTTCTCCGTCCGCTCCAATGCTGCATTTACCGGATGGACAATATTCTCCTCCACAAAGCACGGCAATGCGGCGACTGTCTGCCGAAGCGCCTCCTCCTCGTAAATCATGGGCGTTGGGACATCGATCTGATTCTCCCGGAACAGGGCCGGAAGCCAGGCGAACATATTCTGTTCCTCAAGAGCCCTCTCCAGAGAGCCGTCCGGCACATAGCTGCTTCCAATCTCCCTGCCCATCACATGGTAGGAAGCCCCGTCGCGCCCCTGGACAGTCAGAAGGTAATCTCCCACCTCCCGGGCAATCTTCTCCTCTGCCTCCGCTGTCGTCTTCCCGCCCACCTTCAGGCCGTTGACCTCCGTGCGGAAGAAAAAATGATTTTTAAAATACAGGGACATCAGAAGATATGCCAGCGCCAGCAATGCCGCAACCGCCATGATTGCCAGAGCTGTAAGCCTTCTCTGCCTCTGCTTCCTTCGCTTCATCTTGATCGCCGTTGTCTGCATATATCATCACCTCATCTTCACTATAGCATATCCCCTGTTGAAATATCATATCATCTTTCTTAATATTTTATGAAAAATCCGCGGGCTCCTCTTCCTCATACAAAGGAATTCCGTTTACCGCTACCTTGTCCTCAATGGCAATCACCAGGCAATTGCGGCCTTCGATCACCTTCGTCTCCAGCAAATGGGTAAACTCCGGCTTGACCTGTACCGTAATGTTGGGTGTCTTCACCTCAATCCTGCGGGCATTCACCACATTGGCTGCCACAATGGGCGCCGCCTCCGGCATAATCCTGGTGTAGGCCTCCTCAAACTGCTGCATCTGCTCCTCACTGGCGCCGCTCTGGCAAAAGATCTGCTCCACATCCCGCTTGTCCAATGTCAGCGGCCTGGGGTCGTCCTTGCTCTCCTCAATACGCTCCTGAATATTCTCCTGAATGCTCATAATGGTCTCATACTCCCGCTTCTCCCCCAGGGTATCCTCAATCAATTCCTGGAACATCTCCCTCTGGCTGCTGACAGGAATCGGAGCCGCCGCCCCCAGAACAGAGTCTACAAACTCCTCGTGGGGCTCATCCGGATTCTTGGTATAGTACAGGGCGCTGTGCAAATCTGTGCTGCGGTCCGTGAAGGCCGGGAACAAAAAGCCCACCTCCGGCAGCTCCACCACCCAGTCCCGGCTGCAATTCCGGAACAAATTGCTCTCCGGATGATAGGAAAGTCCGGGCTTTGACAGATTCACCGGGCAGATGGAGCACAGCAGATAGGAATACACCTCATCGGAAGCATCCTCCATATCAATCCCGTCGCGGGTACGCCCAGGTACATCATAGGCATTGTGAATCAGCAGAATCAGGTAATTCCCCACATAATAAAAATACTGGATTACCTTGTCATAAAATTCATCCAGCAGAGCATCCTCCTTAAGCTCGCTGTTGCGAAGCCGAAGGAGAAATTCCTGCGTCCCTCCCTCAAATTCCGAGTCCAGGGGAAATTCCAGGTCAATCAGATTCCGTCCCGGTGTGCCGGACAAGGTCTTTTTGAAAATCTCATAATATTTGTAAGTATCCTCCTCCTCCAGGGAGTAGAAGGCTTCCTTGAAGCAGGTAATCTTCTCCTTCTCGCTGTCCACATAGCAGCCGCAGATCCGGGTAATGCAGCCCCCGTCCTTTTTATACTGTTTCTTTAATTCGCTGATTTCTTTTTTCGTCATATTGCTGTATCCCCCATTTCTGTATTATAGCTGTGTCCAGGTGAAAATTTTGACACAACCTGTAACCTGTGTTATAATCACCACGCGGAACTGTGGTTTTGATTATAACACAGAACTTACGTTCTATCAACTATTTTTCAAAATAAGACTGCCACTACTGAATCATGTTCCTACGGAATGTGCAGCCAGTGCGCATTCCTGACCCGTGAATAGTAATAATAGAATACAAATCAATAGAAGCTCACGGCTTTTATTCACATATTATTATATTTATATATAGAAAGGATTTTATTATGAACACTTCTCAGCAGCTGCGCCAGTCCATCCTGGCCATGGATCACAAGAGCTACCCGGCCTACAAATCACTGGCCGGACGTTACAAATTCGACCGCTATACCTTATGTATCGACCATGTGCAGGGCGATCCCTTTGCCGCCCCCTCCAAGGTGCATGTGGAGCTTGATGGCAGAACAGCCGGATTCCCGGCCCATCTCTACGACACCAAGGAAAAACGCATTGCCCTCCAGGATCAGCTCACCCGAATCTTTGGCCGGGAGCTGTCTGCCGTCAGCAAAAAGGCCGGGGGCTCCGGCAAGAGCGGCCTGATCTCTGTCAGCCGCTGCGGCCAGCAGATCTTAGAGCGTTCCTGCTGTGAGCTTAACCCCGCAGATGGCGCCCTTCTGTTCCGCCTGGAGGTGGGCTTTCCTGCCAACGGACGCTCCATCAACGCCAGGGAGCTGATCAAGATCTTATTTGATTTCCTGCCGGATTGTGTAGAGAAAAGCCTGATTTGCCGGAATCTGCGAATGCAGGAGCTGAAGGCCGCCGCACAGCTGTGCGAGGATCAGATGTATATTCGGGAACAGCTGAAGAAGCTTAAGCTTTGTGCCTTTGTGGCCAACGGTGCCATCCTTCCCCGGGTATCCGGGGTCTCCCAGCGTCCCTTAAAGGAGGCCGTGCCCTTTCAGAGCCCCGCTTCCATGGAGGTCACCCTGGAGCTCCCCCACCACGGCCCCCTCACCGGCATGGGGATCCGCCGGGGTATCACCCTGATCGTAGGCGGCGGCTTCCATGGGAAGTCCACTCTGCTGAATGCCCTGGAGCTCGGGGTTTACAACCACATTGCCGGGGACGGGCGGGAATATGTCATCACGGACGACAGCGCCTTCAAGCTCCGGGCCGAGGATTCCCGCTACATCAGCAACAGCAATATTTCCCTGTTCATCCAGAACCTGCCGGGCCGGAAGGACACCACCTCCTTCTCCACCGAGGATGCCAGCGGAAGCACCTCCCAGGCTGCCAACACCATTGAAGCCATTGAATCCGGGAGCCGCCTGCTTCTGATTGACGAGGACACCTCTGCCACCAACTTCATGATCCGGGATCAGCTGATGCAGAGCGTCATTTCCGACCGTGAGGAGCCCATCACCCCCTTTATCAGCCGGGTCAGCGCCCTCTACGACCAGAGTGGCATCTCCTCCGTGATTGTAGCCGGAAGCTCCGGCGCCTACTTCCATGTGGCTGATACTGTGCTTCAGATGAAGGAATATATCCCTCTGGACATCACGGCAAAGGCCAAGGATGCTGCTGCCGGATATCCGGCCCTCCATGTGGACGGGCTTTCCTACCGGGTTCCGGACTTCTCCCGCAGCCCGAAAGCTTTCGGAGAGCTTCAACGCCTAGATCGTGTGAAAATGAAATCCATGGGCTTAGACGGCATCCAAATCAATCATTCCACCACAGACCTGCGTTATCTGGAGCAGCTTGCAGATAATGAGCAGCTGACGGCTCTGGCCTACATGGTGGTATATGCCGCCAGGCATCTGATGGACGGCAGACGGACTCTGACCCAGCTTGTCGACCAGCTGGAGCTGCTTTTGGAGAAAAAGGGCCTTGCCGGGCTGGCAGAGGGCTCCTATCTTCCCTCCAACTTATGCCGGCCCCGCCGCCAGGAGATCTTCGCCTGCTTCAACCGCTGCCGGGAGCTGCGCTTTTGACGGCTTCAACCGCTGCTTCAACCGCTGACCGCAGCTGTGCTTTTCCCTTGCTTAATCTTCTTCAAAACGCAGCTGACGCAGCCTGGGATGGGAAGCATGCACCGTATAAAAGGGCGTTTTCGTCCCCACCTCCTCCAGAGGGATCAGCGGGCGGAACCGCCCCTCCTCCCTGGCCTTGCCAAGCACTGTCTCAAAGAGGGCGGAGCCATGCTCCTCCCCCTTTGGGGCAGCTTTTTCGTAGGGAACTGCCGGATGGATGGCGCCTGTGGGGCAGAGCATTTCACAGTAGGTACAGCCATGGCAGTCATCGCATGCATCCCCGCAGCTTCCGTATTTCTGCGGCTCTGCCTTCAGATCAATATACCCCATCGTACAATTATCCATACAGATATGGCACTTGGGATACAAACATTTCTCCGGATCCCGCACCAGTCTTCCATGGACATTGCGGAAGCCTCCCAGGTGTTCGATGGCAGCATTGGCATGCATGGGCATCATATTGGGCGCAGGTGCATCCGGCACCAGCCCCTCCTCCCCTGCCAGAACCCGCCCGGCCCGCTGACTCAATGCTTCTCCCCAGGCAAATGCCTCTGCAAGATCCTGTTCATCCGGATGGCCAGCCGTATAATAGGGTTCCGGGAAAATCTGGATGCTGCAGTTGCCGTACCAATTTTTCCAGTCAATCACCCGAAGCCCTCTTCTCTGAAGCCTTGGCACTGCCAGCGGAAAATACAGATCCGGCATCGTCCCATGGGTGCAGAAGGAAAAGGCCAGCTTCCCCGCCTGATCCGGCATCTCCTCCACAAATCTGCGCAGGTTGGGCGGCATCTCGTACCATACCGGGGAACCAAAGCCAATCATGTCATAGCCCTCCAGCTCTTCATACGTTACTTTTTTTAAGAATTTCAGTATAGTCTCATTCCCGGCCTTCCGCAGCCCGTCCCGGACAGCGCGGGCAATCTTCTGTGTATTTCCGGTCTGGGAATAGTATACGATTAATACCTTCATAAATTTTCCGCCTCTCTGTATGTATTTTTCCCCGCCTGCGGCGGATCGCTTCAGCAATATATTTCCTCTCCGCCACAGTGCAATCCCGCCCGGAGGGCTTTTTATGATATCGGAAATCCGGAGGAATTTCCGATATCATAAAAGAAAAACGGCTGAAATTCTTCAGCCGCTTCCGAATAAGCAGGATACGGGAGTCGGACCCGCCTCTTCAGCTTGGGAAGCTGACATACTACCGATGTACTAATCCTGCATCTGCATGTCTTTATTATAACAGACTGTCATGATATTTCAACCATTTTTTTAAATTTTTTTAATTTTTTATACATTCTTGTTACAATTCATGGCCTAGAGCGTGTTTGAAAATTCATTCCCGCGAACTGTAACGCATCCAGCCCATTGAAAAGTCGCCTGACGGCGAGGGGCTGGAATCAGCTTCCTTTTTTCCTTCTATCTCCGTACCCACTTGCCAAACAAGGTTTTTCTATATTTCAGCAATTCCTCCCTGGCCTCCCGGTTATTCCCGGCCTTCTGCAGGTATTCCACACCCTTTTTGATATCCGCAGGCACCCCCAGGCCCTGGCCGTAGATCACGCCCAGCATATAAAATGCCTCCCGGTTGGTCCAGTCCACCTTTTCCAGGAATTCTCTGGCCTTTTCATAATCCTGCCCGGTGCCCCAGCCGCGGAAATAGCATTTTCCCAGATAGCAGACGCCATATTCTGTGTTGTGCTCATATCCGTACAGCAGCAGCTGAAAGGCCTTTTCATAATCCTGCTCTACGCCTCTTCCTTCATAATACATAGACCCCAGACAGTTGGCACAGCCAATCCGCTGGCTGCTGTCCTTCTTCTGGGCCAGCCCCTTCTGATAGCAGGCGGCCGCATAGGGCAGATCCTTCTCGACACCCTTTCCCTCCTCAAAGGCCTGCCCCACATTATACCAGCATTCCAGCTGGCCGCCCTCTGCTGCCTGCCGATACCAGGACAGAGCCTCTGCAAGACGCCCCTCCTGCTCCAGCTCCCCGGCATAAATCCACTGATGGATGGGGTAGCCCATCTCCGCACCTCTCTGAAACAGGCCCTGCGCCAGCTCCGGCCGGGGCGCGATTATGTCCTCATCCCCCTGGCTGTAATAGCGGTTCAGGTTGTTGGCCGCAAAATACATGCCGCCCCGGAAGGCCTTCTGGAACCAGTCCTCGCACTTGGAAATATTCTCCTTCATATATGCCCGATAGGCACTCTCGCTGGAGAAGGAATTTTGCCCCTTTCCCTGAATGCGGAGAAAATCCCACCAAAAATAAGCATTTCCCACTGTATACTGGCTGAAGGCATCCCCTGCCCCGGCCTTTTCCAGGACACTGTCAAAGGCCTCCTGAAGGCTGCCAAAGGGCATCCTCCGCTCCAGGGCCTTGTTTAGCTCCCCGGTGCGCAGCGCAACCAGGACGCCGATCCCGCTGCCCTGCTCCACGGATCTTCGGATCAGCTCCTCCGCCTTGTGATCATCCTCCGGGAAGTCATGGCCGCTCCATACATACTGCATCCCGCAGTAGCACCGAGCCAGAATACAGGAGGCGTCCCCATCCCCTGCTGCAGAGGCCTGCTCCAGAAGGGCCAGCCCCTCCGCTCCCTTACCGGCCCGCAGATCGTAATAAATGTAGACAAGAGCCTGTTCCACCGCATCGCTATAGCATTTTCCCATAACACTATGTACCTCCTTTACCTGTATTTAAAATCAGCCATCTCCCGCTCTCCCTGCTTCACCCGGTATTCCCGCAGCATGTCTTCCCATTCCGTATCTGATTTCTGACACCAGGAGGCATATTCCCGGTAGGGCCTGCAGAGAGCATCCGGGGCACGCAGAGAGATACATTCCAGGAGGGCGCGCAGCTCCCGGGGCTTGCGCAGAGTGGTCATCTGATGCTGCCGCCGGTCGTCCAGAATGTGCAGCTCCAGGATCCGGGTGGTAATCATCCGCTCCCCGCGCCTGCGGGTGGTCGTCTCATCCCGCCCGAAAAACACCCGGATACGCGGGATAAAGCTGGCCTGATCTCCCAGCACCCACTCCTTCCCAACTGCCACACGATCAAACCAGAGGCCATTTTCCTCAATGTCTTGGTCCACCATGGCAAACAGTTCCCGGACATCCGGCGCCTCCTCCGGGCAGGGCAGCTGGGAACGGATGGATTGTGCCAGGGCGCTCCTGCCTGGAAAAAATGCATCCCGAATAGCCATATAGGCGGTTCCCAGACCCCAGATCAGAAAAAGAATACAGCCAAGCACCCCAACGGCCAGCTTGGCGTATTCGATCACCTCCCACAATGACCGCTCCTCCTGGAGCCTCAGCCAGGCATAGGCGCCCAAGCCCGCTGCCACGAACAGCAGTAGAAGCGCCAGCCACAGAGAAAGCAGCCGCTTGCGTGTAATACAGAAACAATAGCTTTTTGTGCGTTTTGGGGATGGATTCCTGTCCAAATTTCAATTCCTCCTGCTCATGAATACAATCTACAGCGCCTTTGGATTTCCCTGATTCAAATTATACTCAAATTTTCCTTTTTTTCAACAGGCAGAAATGAAAATTCACCTTTTTCTTCTATCCCCAGGGGCTCTTACCTATAATAATCCTTTGTATACTGGTCAAATTCATCATACAGGATTTTCTGGACATCCAACCCGTTTTGGGCCATCTGCGCGGAGGATACCGGCGCAAACTCCAGGATCCGGTCGAATACCTGAATCTTAACATCTGCCACAGCCTCCGCATACTCCCAGCTGGCCTCCGGCTCCTCCAGCAGCTGCCACCTCCTTCTTTGCCGCCAGCCTGGTGCACAGGGTACTGGCAGAGCCTCCCATGCGACACATCTGCACAATTCCCACCAGCCCAATTGCTGTGGACCGGAGAAATTCCCAAAAAGGTACATTCTGTCTCAGTCTCGATTACCTTGTCATGGCATCATACTCCAGCAGAAAGAATGCATATTTCTCATTCTCCGGATTCCCGTACACGTAAGATTTTTTCGGAACAGTGATCAGCTTCATCCCGCCGCGGTATTTTTCGATATCCTCAAAATATTGTTCCAAGTGATAGCGCTCTATGGCTTCCTCAATACGAATCATAACGCCAGTCCCCCTTCCTGCCTGCTGTCAGTATGCATTCGCGATTTTTTCATCTCTTCTTATGACACATCCGCATCCCTCTGCTAAATGGTGATTGTATTGTATAATAAAGAATACGGCATTGACAAGCACATATTGCTGCTGCCTGTCAAGAAAATCGGCATTCTATTTTCTGCAAACACAAGAGGCCTGCGGGAACACACATGTAACAGCACCCTTTTGGGTGTCCCTTAAGAAAGGAGCTTTTATGGGTAATATTTACGGTTACATCCGCGTCAGCAGCAAGGATCAACGGGAGGACCGCCAGCAGGCCGCCATGGATCATATACATGTCCCCCGCCAAAACCTCTATATTGACCGGCAGTCCGGAAAGGACTTCTGCCGTCCCATGTACTGTCGTCTGCTGGAGCAGGTAAAGGAGGGGGATCTGATCTATATCAAAAGCATTGACCGCCTGGGGCGGAATTACAAAGAGATTCTGGAGCAGTGGCGGCTTCTCACCAAGGAGAAGAGGGTTGATCTCTGCATCCTGGATATGCCTCTCCTGGATACACGAACCGGCAAGGATCTAATGGGAACCTTTCTGGCTGATATTGTACTGGCGGTCTTAAGCTATGTGGCGGAAAACGAGCGCGCTAATATCCGGCAGCGGCAGGCAGAGGGAATTGCAGCTGCCAGAGCCAGAGGCGTACAATTTGGCCGGCCTCCCCGCCCGATGCCGGAAAATTTCCAGGAAATATACGAAAAATGGAAACGAAAGGAGCTTTCGGTAGCAGAGGCCGCAAGGGAATGCGGCCTGCCCCAGACTACCTTCTATGACAAGGCCAGGGCGTATGGAAAAGCTTTGGAAGCAGAAATGTAATAGTATGTATCAAAGACAAAGAAAATTCGGAGAAGTGTACTTCTCCGAATTTTCTTTGTCCTTCCCTGGACGCTTATAGGATAGCATATTTTGGCTTTTCTGTCCATATAAAATCATAAAAACACAAGAGGCACAACGAATTTTTCTCAGCTGTAATGGATTCGGAAAGGTACACTTTTCCAGAAATAGGAGGATATTTAAATGATCAAACGGGTAGTTATTATGTGCTTATGCATAGCATGGGGATTAGTTTTCAATGGATGTGGAAAGGAACAGGCTGACAATATTGATCCTGTAGCAGAAACCGAGGACTCTTCTTCCGAAGAATTATATGCAGAGTTTACATGGCCGAAAAGCGAAATTGCTTCATTAATTCCAAAGCCTGAATCTACTATTGGAAAAATAGAATGGGAGGCATCATATGGCTTTGTAATTCATGTTTCAGAAACATCAAAAGAAGATTTTAACTCTTATTCTGATTCATGCTATGAAAGTGGATTTCATATTGATTACCAGAAAGGGGATGATTATTTTTATGCTGATAATGAAAGCGGCTATCATCTTTCCCTAAATTTAGATAATGATAATATTATGTCTATCCGTTTAGATGCGCCTGATGACGAATCTGAAAAGAATGAAGAAGATCAATTAGATATTACGCCTGATGCTTCTTCCGAAGAATCGAGCGCCCCGGAAGCCTCCGGTTCTGAAAACGATATCCGTCCGGAATTCAAAGAAGTAATGGATGGCTACGAAGCCTTTGTAGAAGAATACTGTGAATTTATGAAAAAATACTCTGAGGCAGATTCATCAGACATCCTTGCCATGGCAGCAGATTATACCAAGTTATTGAATGAAGAGGTCGAATGGTCGCAAAAGATTAATGAACTAGACAATGGTAATTTGAATACAGCAGAAGCCGCCTATTATCTTGAAGTTACCAGCAGGGCAACCCAGAAAATGCTTGATGCATTACAATAATTTCACAAGATAACATATATTTTTATGTAACGAGGTTTGTTTATGATACATTCTGATTATCACATAGCTTTAAAATGTACCAATTGCAATGGAACACTAACAACTACTGAAAACAGTAATATTTTATTTTGTCCATATTGCGGCTCAAATGAATTGATTTTGGAAAGCGATGCCGTGAAAATTCAAAAAATTAAATCTGAAACCATAAAAGAAATTGCACTGGAACAACAACAGCATGAGGCTAATCTGGAAAAGGTACGGATGGAAGAAGCACGAATTGCCGCCTTCAAAAAAGGCATATTTAGCAAAGTGCTGATTTTATGTGCAATTCTCTGTATTATGCTTGGAATCGGCGGTTTCAATAACTGCCGGTTCAAGCTTGAATATTTGCCTGGCAGTATCATCAGCCTAGTTCAGGGAATATTATTTATCTTATCCTGGGTAACTGGAAGCGGTTTCATCAAGCTTCCCAATCGCAATTACTACGGTTTTGTCATACTGATTGCTTTTGTTCTATTTATTCCCTTCGTTTTACTGATCCCTTAAAAATTACTACAGACTTTTCGGGAGGTGATATTTTGATCTGTATCTGCACACAATGCGGTGCTCCAATTAATATAAACGCAACACTGAATACCTATGTATGCGAATATTGCGGGGCATCTGCTTCATACTTAGACCCTGACAATCTTAAGAAAGATTCCGAACCCAATGCCCAAGAAATTATTAAGTTGTTCCAAACGGACTATAATAGACATGAGAAAGCAGAACGAGAACGCCTGCGGCAGGAATCCATATATACCACTCTTTTTGGCCAAATGCGCGGCGGGCGCGACGAGGATGTTGATGATGTAGAATTGGCATATTGTATGTCCGACTTTATTATGGCATATCCATTGCCTGAAAATAAAAATGCTTTTCTTAAATTTTACATTTATGCAAATAGCTGCGCAAATAAAGGGGACTGGGATAGCGATCTGTTTGACACAGACGAAATTCTAATAAAGGCCTGGAATAGTAAAATAGCCGAAATAGAAAATACCATTGACATCCTCTACTCACAGGATCCGGATATTAAAAAAATCCCACCATCACCAAAAAAGAAATCCCGATTCAGGTTTAAAAAATAGAGCGTAATTCTTCCCCTTCCACCAAGATATAAAATTGACATCAAAAAAACAGGATGGTACAATAACACTTGGAAGGTGATAGAGATTATGAACAGTAATACCTTGAACAAAATCCACATTACGCTGGGACAAAAAATTACTGCCTGCGTATTGGTCATGCAGGTCATTGTCATTCTTATGTTATCCGCATTTGTTATTACCAGGACTTCCCTTGCCACAGAAGAGACAGCCATACGCAATATGCAGACGGTCACACAGGAGCGGGCTCAGATCGTTCGGAATCATGTCAAACAGATCGAGGAGATTCTGACCGCATACAGCAGGGCCGGGGAGATCACGGCGCTTCTGGAGAATCCTACCGATGCAAAAGCCGTAGAAGCGGCCCAGAGATATACGGAACAATTTTCCGGCGATATTGTCAATCTGGAAGGGCTGTACACCAGCGACTGGAATACTACGGTGCTCGCCCATACAAATGCAGAGGTTGTGGGAATCACTACCAGAGAGGGCGATTCTTTGCAGGCACTGCAGGAAGCCATGCTGGGAGCAGACGGTGTCTACAATACCGGCATCATCCTGTCCCCTGCCAGCGGTCAGCAAATCGTATCCTTGTACCGTGCGGTATTTGACAGCACCGGCTCCCCCATTGGCCTGGTCGGCAGCGGTGTCTATACCAATGGCCTGGTGGAGATGCTGGACGGCCTGTCCCTGAATGGACTAAAGAGCACTGAGTACAGCATGGTGAACCGCGGAAGCGCCCAGTACATATTTGTAAAAGACAGTGACAAGGTAGGGGCTGCTGTGGAGGAAGCGTACATACAGTCCCTCTGCACAGAGCTGGAGGGCAGCACCGAAGACGTAAGCGGGTATCTCGAATACCGCAGGGACGGAAAGGACTATATTTCCACCTACTATTATATGTCCGATTACGGATGGATCTTCTTTGTGAACAACAGCAAGGACGAGATTTTTGCCTCTACCAATAGCCTGAAGACAATATTGATCATCTTCTCAGCATGTACGCTGGTGGCATTGTGCATTGTTTCTCTCTTCCTGATCCAACGGTTGACAAAGCCATTAAAAATCATTGAGAATAGCATCATTGCTCTGCAGAATTTTGACATTACGGAAAAAGAAGAGATTCGAAAATACAACAGCCGTACAGACGAGGTGGGAAGCATGACCACTGCGACGGAAAGTATGATTTTCTCCCTGCGGGATATCATAGATACCCTCCAGAAATGCTGCGGAACACTGGATCAGAAGGCGGAGGATCTCCAGTCTTCAGCCAATGAGCTAATTGAAAGCGTTGTGGACAATGCGGCAACCGCAGAAGCCTTTTCTACTTCCCTGGAGAATACGAATTCCATTGTCGTGAATGTTGACGGGGAGATTAACAAAATCAACACGGTTGTACAGGATGTACTGGAGAATATTTCCTCCTCGGCCGCTGTCAGCCACGGCGTGATCCTCAGTGCCCAATCCATGAAGGAGCAGGCTGATTCTGCCTATGACAGCGGCCAGGAGACACTGATTCGCACAAAGACTTCTGTCCACGAAGCCATTACAAGCCTTCGGGAGCTTTCCAGGATCAATGAACTTGCTGCCCAGATCCTCAGCATTTCCGAGCAGACGAACCTCTTATCCCTGAATGCCACCATAGAGGCTGCACGGGCAGGCGAATCCGGGCGTGGGTTTACCGTTGTGGCAAGTGAGATCGGCGGTCTGGCCAGCACCTCCAAGAATACGGCTTCCGCAATTCAGGCGCTCTGCGAAGAGGCAAACTTAAGCATTGAGACGGTTAATTCCTGCTTTGAGTCTATCATCAACTTTATCGAAGAGGATGTGGTACACAGGTTCCGGGATTTTGCCGAGAAGTCAACGAAATACAGTATGGAGGTAGACGCGATCCGCCAGCAGCTGGATTTTGCCGAGAACCTGGTCCAGCAATTATGCCAGTCTGTTATGCACATTTCGGATAATATGGAGAATGTGAAGAACATCACCCATGAGAACCAGTTATCCATTGATGCCATCATAGGGAAAAACGAAGGCACCTCCAATATTGCCAACATCATTCAGAAGCAGTCGGAGAAGAATAAGGATCTGGCCAATCAGCTGGAGACATTGATCGACCGATTTATCAAATAGCGATCGTCTGTCGGCCTTTTTCCTAGAACTTCCAAAAGATTTCATTCAGAATCCAAAAATCCCCGGGTCAAAACCCGGGGATTTCTTTTGTTCCTGAACATGATCTATCTGTTGCAGTTTCCTTTTGAATCTGCCTCTGTTCCTGATCATGCAGCTATCTGTTGCTGCTTCTTTTTGACTCTGCCTCTTACAGATAGATTTCCTTGCCGGTCTCAGCGGACTTGTAGATTGCATCCAGAATCTGAGTAACAACAAATGCCTGCTCCGGCTTTACCAGCGGCTCGCCGTCATTGATGATGGCATCCATCCACTGATGCTGCTCTTTTACAGCCTCGGCCGCTGCGCCGCCCTCAAAGAAGTCTACAACACCTGCGGGAGAGATGGTCTTCTCCATCAGCTGATTGTGCTCTGCAAAGTTGTAGATCAGCTCATCGTTGGGATAGCTTCCGCCGTGATGAATCTCAGCGCCTGCCTTCGTTCCGCACAGAGTGGTAGATGCTTCCATGGATTTCAGCACATTCAGCGCCCAGGAGGACTCCAGGTAAATGGTAGCACCGTTTTTCATTTTGATCAAACCAAATGCAGAATCCTCTACCTCGAAGGTCTCGGGATCCCAGGGGCCGAATACATTGCCTTCCGGACCATCCTCCTGACGTCCCAGCTTGTAGAATACCTGTCCGCTTACAGATACCGGCTCATAGTTGTCCATCATCCACAGGGTGATATCCAGTGCATGTGTTCCGATGTCAATCAAAGGACCGCCGCCCTGGAGAGCCTTGTTGGGGAATACGCCCCAGGTGGGAACTGCACGCCTGCGCAGAGCGTGTGCCTTCGCGAAATAGATCTCACCCAGCTCGCCAGCCTCACAGGATGCATGAAGGGTCTGTGTGTCGTCACGGAAACGGTTCTGGTAACCGATGGTGAATTTCTTGCCGGATGCCTTCCAGGCATCAATCATCTTCTGTGCGTCCTCCGGATTGTGAGCCATGGGCTTCTCGCACATTACATGCTTGCCGGCCTCAAAGGCTGCAACCGTGATGGGGCAGTGGGCAACGTTGGGGGTACATACATGAACTACATCAAACTCAATGCTCTTATCTGCCAGCATCTCTTTGTAGTCAGTGTAAACCTTTGCTCCCGGTACGCCGTATTTCGCAGCTGCATCCTTCGCGCGCTCCTCAATGATGTCACAGAATGCCACCATCTCTGCCTTCTCAGGCATGGTCTTTAAGGAAGGCATGTGCTTCTGATTGGCGATACCGCCGCACCCAACGATTGCTACTCTTACTTTAGACATAAAAATATCCTCCTTTTATGATAAAATTTTTGTCTCGCTATTTTATCCAATTTTCTTATTAAGGATGCCGCCGAAGCGGCATCCCCCTAACCCTGCGCCGCGGAAATTTGGAGTAAACACGGCGTATGGGTTGAAGGCTATCTCTCCAGATGAATTGCCTCTCCTGTTCTTGCGGATTCACGGATCGCATCCATCATGCACAGCACACGGCGTACCTGGGGCGCCTGAATCCGAATCTCTTCCTCACCCTTGAGGGCTTTCAGATAATGCTCCCAATAATTGCGGTGGGATACATGCACCTTGGGCAAAGGCTCCTCATAGAGAAGGCCCGGCGCCGGCGGTCCAAAGCTTCTGGTTGGGCCGGCAGCAGTCATAGTAATCTTGCCCGGAACATTCTCAAGAAGATGCTTGGTATGTACAATAGTTCCCTCACCGGCAAAGCCATCGATAAATGCGCTTCCGCCGTTACCGCCTACAAACCATGCCCGTTTGGGTGACAGATAGTAGGTTCCCAGCTCAATCTCTGCTGTAATCCGGTTCTTAAACTTGATAATAATCTTGAAATAGTCGTCTACATTTTCATTAATTACATTCTGTACATCTGCAAATACCGTATCAACCTCACTGTCCACCATATTCAGGATCTGGTCAATCAGATGTACGCCCCAGTCATAGAGCATACCGCCGCCCATTTCCGGGTAAATATGCCAGTCGTGCATATTGCCATTGACACCGTACAGCTGGGACTTGATCAGATACACATCACCGACCATGTTCCTGTCGTAAACTTCCTTCATGATGCGGTAATCGGTGTCCCATCTTCTCTGATGATGGATGGTAAACAATACCCCGGCTTCTTTGGTCACGGCAACCATCTCGTCAAACTCAGCCACAGACATTGCCGCCGGCTTCTCACAGATGATATTCTTACCAGCCTTAGACGCAAGCTTCACCATCTCCAGATGAGACGGGTTCGGGGTGGAAATAATCACGGTATTGATCTCGTCAATGGCCAAAAGGTCCTCTGCCTTGTCCAATACCTTCACGCCCTCAGGCGCGTCCGCCACCTGTCGGGGATCGGTGTCACATACTGCCACCAATTCGACCTCGTCGAATGTTTTGAGCATATTGTAGTGTTCATGGCCCATAAAACCATAGCCAATGATTCCAAATTTCACTTTGCTCATGTTCCTTCAACCTCCTTATGTTTACGCTTCGATCGCTCTGCGCATTGCCTCCTGATGTCTTCTTACCTGCTCAATGCTGTCAACCGCATCAAAGTAGCGCAGATGCTCTCCGCCTTCGTACTCAGAGCTTAAGTAGCCCTTGTACCCGGCCTTCTTATATGCTTCAACAACCTCTGGGATTGCTACAGCCGTCTCTACATAGTCCTCGCTGACATGGTAGAACTTTGCATGGGTATGATAAATATAGTCAATATTGTCAATGATATCCTGAGGCTCGGACCAGGAATAGGTGAAGGAGTTTCCTGCATACATCATATCTGCCGGGCCGCCGCCAGCCTTCTCTACAGCCTCCATCATTTCCTTCATTCCATTGGCCATACGGTATTCCATATTGGCCTTTCCAAGGTCAAGGTCGTACTTGATCTTCACAAAGCCCTTGGCCAGCCGCTGGGCATATGCATCGTCCACGATCTTGATGCACTCCTCCTTGGCTCCCATCTTTCTCGCCTTGTCCCGAAGCACGCTGGGAATATTTTTACAGAAGATCCCCATATCCGGAACAAATCCGAAATGCTTGGTTCCGGACTTTAGGATCATCTCCATATACCCATCTGCCCACCCGGAATTCAGGGAGAAGGGTGCATGTACCTCAAGCCCGATTCTTACATCCATCTCTGCCGCATAATCCAGGCTTCCCTCAATTACGTCCATGGGGGTGGATACCAGGGTACGCAGATTGTGGAATCCCAGCAGGGATGCAAGACGAATGTCGCGCTTCATCATGTTGATCTGCTCGCCCAGGCTCAGCATACGGTTGGCATAGATATGGTTCTCCAAAAATGCATCGTAGCAGGAGGGCTCCAAATTATACTTCTTGAGCCAGGTAAACCACTGATCACGGAATTCCTGGGTCTCAATCGGCAGCGGAAAGCGCTTGATCATCTGCTCTGCCAAAAGCTCCACGCCGGTAGCGCCTGTCTTGGCTGTCTCCCGAAGGCATCCTTCCAAATCCAATCTTCCATCATAGTATTCGTCCTGATAGCTGTACAGGGAAACACTTCTTTTAATATCGTAGCTCATCTCACACCCTCCTTAACAAATCTCGAAATCTGTCTCATTGGTCATTTCCATGGGGAATGGCATATAAGACGGAACAATCTTCTGATATGCTGCAATGTGGTGGCTTCCCTTTGCCAGTCCGCCTTCTTTCATTACGGAAACCGTGGCAAACTCACCGAACTCCCAGCGATAATCAGAATCCACAACCGTGGTCATCTCATCCAGTGTAAAGGTCTCGCCGTTCACCGTAAAACGGATATCCTCCGGTGCTGCCTTCTCCCCGTCCACAGTCACCTGGATGTCCCGTACAATGGAAAGGGTCACTCCACGGTAATACTGCGCCTTGAACTGAAACTCATAGCCGACCACTTTTCCGTCCTGTTCAATGTTGCGAAAGCCGTCCGGATTAAAAATCTGTCTTCCAGCCATGTAAAAGTACCTCCTTTTTCTTCTTTGTCCGTATGTCCTGCATCCCGGCAGGCATCGATTTTTCTTTATGATCTAATTATAATCTTTTTTAGTCTTTTGTACCATGACATATGTCACATCCAGAAGAATTTTTATCCTTTTTTCTCAGAATAAACTTCCAATAAGCCAGTAGCCTATTCCGGCCTCTCCAGTTCCCTGTGCTCTGATCTGCTCCCCGAACTACGAGCAGCTCCTCCATATGGCATTGCAGGATACGGCTTAGAAAAAGTAAATGATCTACCGATGGGAGGGCTCGTCCCTTAAACCATCGGTAAATTGGTTGTGGGCAGGATAAGTGCAGCATATGCTGAAGCTCCTTTACCGTGTACCCGCTCTGGCGAATCCTGCGCTCCAGAAGCCTTCCTGTCAGTTCTGTGTCTATATTCGTATACTGTCCGTATTCGCTCAATACATCCCCTCACTTTCCTATCCGGCTTTCATATGGTTGTCACTCAGGCCGGATGTTTTCAATATCCATCTGAAATTCCGCCAACAGTTCTTTACGATAGGCATCGTCCAATGTCATACGTTTTAAATCCTCATAGCGATTGTCGCAAAGTAGAATATGCGTTAATTTTGCCATCGTCTTTTCTACTTCCTCTGTCACTCGCTCCGTTACCTCCTCTGTCACACGCTCCGTTACCTCCTCTGTCACACGCTCCGTTACCTCCTCTGTCACACGCTCCGTTACTCTTCTTGCAAGCTCTTCGGAAGCCTCCTCCAGCGCCTCTTCCACGCGGTATTTAATAACCTCCTGCATCTGCATATATTTCACCCCTATCTTCGCATTGCTCTTCAGCCGCTCTACATTTGTATGAAGCTCCTTCAACTCTTCATCAACGGCGTTTTCTATCTTACTGCTCTCTATATACCGCAGGAGCATTTTCAGCGCCTCGCTGCCGCCCTCCTTGCCCCCTGTGTACAGGAACAGCTTTATTACACCATCATTATACTCGACTTCCGGGAATTCTTCCACCCTGTTTTTTACCGTATAGACCATCTGGTTCTTTCCAAAGGGGTCATAAGGCAGAATCCATATGGTCCACATATTCGGGAGCCTGTCATAATCCACACCGGTTTCCAACAGCTTCACATCTGCCAAGGCCTGATAAAATCGGCTGCGCTTAGGCAAATGTACCCTCTGCACATTGTTCGGTTCAATATCAAAAAACTGGATGATCGTATCCTCCTCTTCCTCAAGCTCCTCCACCGTCACGTCCATCCGCATGCCATGATAATCCGTATCCACCCCATTTACTACCCGTTGTGTGCGGATGATCAGCCGTCCCACCTTCAATCCGGTGGACCGCTCTATGATCAGCCTAAGCAAAAGATTTGCTGTCCTCTCATCCATAGTTGCCTCCGTAAACAGAAAGTCATCCAACAGATCCAGTTCCCGAATACTTTTTTGCATATTTTTCATTGTAAGCCCTCCTCCTAATCATGAATCCTATTAAACATCATATAAAAAAGGATATCCCATTTAATTCTGTCTGTCATTGGACAGATAGTCCAATCAGCTGGAACAAACTGGCATTGCAAAAAACTATTGAATTTTATCAATTTAGTGGTAAAATAAAGTAAAATGAAGTAAAGAAATGGAATATGCTGAAAACTGCCAAAAGGGGGAATCGCTTATGACCGGTATCAAGGATATCGCAAAGGCTGCCGGTGTCTCGGCAGCTACCGTCTCCAATGTGCTCAACGGGAGAAAAAATGTAGGGGAAGAGACCCGCAGAAACATCCTGCGGATCTGCGAGGAGCTGTCCTATGTCCCCAATGCTGCCGGAAAAAGCCTGAAATCCACGGAAACCAATACGATCCTGTTCAATTTCAGTGATTTTGACCGCAACTTTTACCTCGACACAATAAATGGCATCAGCGATTACGTCAATGCCAATGACTTTGACCTGATGATCTGCACAAAAAAGTCCTGTGAAAAATTCATGCGCAGCGGCTTTACCAGCGGATGCATCATCCTTGACATGGGTGTGAAAAGCCGTGTGATCAGCGAGGTAGCCAGCGAGCACTATCCCATTGTCCTGCTGGACCGGGAGCTGGAAAGCCCCTATATAAAAAGTGTGCTCATTGACAATGATACCGCCATGCAGGAACTGGTTCAGGGACTGGTGGATATGGGCTACCGCCGTTTCAGCTTTATCGGCGGCCCGGAAAAAACCGCAGACAACAGTGAGCGCTACGGCGCCTTTCTCAAGGTTCTTGAGCGCTACGGCCTGCCCTTCAGCAGGAAATACTATTATTCCGGGGACTACCGGCAGAAAAGCGGCTATTCCGCTGCCCGGATCATGATCCTGTCCGACACGCTTCCGGACTGCATTGTATGTGCCAATGACAATATGGCCATCGGTGCCATCAAGGCTCTGCGGGAGAATGGGATCCGGGTCCCGGAGGATGTAGCAGTAACCGGCTTTGACAACAGCACCCTGGCAGAGCCCATGGGGCTGACCACCGTAGATATTCCGGATTACGAACGCGGATATCTGGCTGCTCAGAATCTGATCCAGAATATCCGGGGTGACCAGGATTCGGAAACGCTCCGTCTTGGAGCGGTCGTCAAATGGCGCAAAACCACGGTCTCCCGAAAATCTTCTTCTCTTCACACGCTGCTCTCTTCCTGAGGCAGCGTTTTATATTCCTGTTGCTGCAGACAATGAGCCAAGCGGCTGCCTGCGTCATTCAGCTACTGCGTCGACTCGTTGTCCTTCTTTCTGCTTATTTTGTAAAATTTACTCATTTTTAAGTAAATTAGTAAAACGAATGGTAAAAAAAGCTGTCGTTTTATACAATCACCCGTACTTTTACCGTTATAATTTATCGTTTTGTTTGGATAAAACCAACAAATTGTATAATATAACCAGATTTTTATGTATATCCCATTGACAATATAGTTATTATGACGTAGAATACAGATATAACGTTTAACCATTTTAAATGATTAGCAAGGAGGAAAACAAAATGAAAATGAAAAAGATGCTCAGTATTTTACTGGCAGCAGCATTGACTGTTTCTGTAGCAGCATGCGGAGGCGGCTCGGACGACACCAAGGCTCCCGCTGACTCAAACGGTTCCGGCAATGCAGGGACATCCGATCAGGAAAAGCCGGCAGATTCCGGGGATGAGGAAAACAGCGGCGGAGACGCTGCTGCTGCAGACAAGATCATTATCTTCCAGTCCAAGGTTGAGATCCAGGATCAGTTGGAGGACTGCGCAGAAGCATTTACCGAGGAGACCGGTATCGAGGTTGAGATCTGGGGAACCACCGGCGACGGTTTCCTGCAGGAGTTAAAGACCAAGCTGGCCAACAACCAGGGCCCCACCATCTTTAACCAGGCAGGCGGAGCCGAGATAGATCAGCTTCAAGGCTATTGTGCAGATTTAACCGGCCTTGATTTCCTCGATCAGTTTGCTCCTGGCGTACTGGATGATTCCACCATTGATGGCAAGAATCTTGGAATTCCCTACACAGTTGAAGGCTTCGGTCTTGTATACAACAAGAATCTGTGCGATGCTTCCACCCTGAAATCCACTGACGACTTCATCAACCTGATCAAGGAGCAGAAGGCGGCAGGCGTAGAAGGCTTCGAGTTATCCTCAGAAGACTATTTCCTGATCGGACATATTATGAACACTCCCTTTGCACTGCAGGATGATCCCGCAAAATTCATCGCAGACCTGGAGGCTGGAAGTGTAAAGTTAGCTGACAATGATATTTTTAAGGAATTTGCAGATATGATGGTTGCCATCCGTGAGAACTGCCAGAATCCGCTGGAGCAGAACTACGATGGCGAGGTAGGAGATCTGGCTACCGGAAAGGCAGCTATGATCCATCAGGGCAACTGGTGTGCCGGTATGTTTACAGATTATGAGTTTACCAATGCAGGACTGGCTCCCCTTCCCCTTGCCGGGAATGACAAGCTGGCCGTAGCGGTTCCTTCCTACTGGTCCATCAATAATACAGCTACTCCTGAGGAGCAGGAGGCTGGCAAGCAGTTCCTGAAATGGCTCTACACCTCCGAGACCGGAAAGAGCTATCTGTACAGCCAGTTTGGATTTATCCCGCTGATCACCGGCGATACCAGCGACAGCCTGGATGTTCTCTCCGCAGATGTCCAGAAGTACGTGGCAGATGGCAAAACCATCGGATGGCCCAACAGATTATGGCCGGCAAGCGCAGTAAACGTGTACTTCGCACCCCTGACCCAGGAATTCTTTACAACTGAAATGAGCGCGGCGGAATTCCTGGAAGCACTGGATAATGCTTACGCTGAGGCCGTAGCAAATCAGGGTTAACAGCAAAAGTATCAATTGATACTTTCAGGAAAAGCCCCGGCATCTGCAGATACTGCTTTTGTTAGATGCCGGGGCTTTCTCTCATGAACAAGAACAGGAGGGATTATTAGTTATGAAAGCAAGAAGGAAAAAGGACGCGGCCTGGTACTGCCTGTTTGTACTTCCCCTGGTGGCCGTTTTTACAATTATTGTAATTATACCGTTTTTTATCGGAATCGGATATTCGTTCTTTAAATGGGATGGACTCCCCATCAACCCCAAGGTATTTGTAGGTATATCCAACTATACCAGGCTGTTTTCTGACAGCCGTTTCATGACATCTGCAGTCCACACAATTATATTCACTGTCATTGCAGTGCTTTTAATTAATATTCTCGGACTGACCTTTGCCATGATTGTGACCTCCAGGCTCAAAACACGCAACGTAGCCCGTACCATGCTCTTCATGCCCTACCTGATCGGCGGGCTGATCCTTGGATACATATGGAAATTTATTCTGGGCGACGGCCTGAAATCTCTGGGTGAGGCCTTTGGCATGGAAAATGTTTTCTTCAACTGGCTGATTGATAAAAACATGGCCCTGGTAGCTCTCATTATCGTGGCGGCCTGGCAGATGGCCGGCTATATCATGATTATCTACATCACCGGCATCCAGGGAATTCCCGACGACGTGATCGAGGCGGCCTCTGTGGACGGAGCAGGCTTCTGGCAGACCCTGTTCCGCATCAAATTCCCGCTGATTATGCCCTCCTTTACCATCTGCCTGTTTATGACCCTGTCCAACTGCTTTAAAATCTTCGACACCAACCTTTCCCTGACCGGCGGAGGTCCCAACAATGCCACGGAAATGTTTGCCATGAATATTTACAATGAAATCTTCAAGCTGAACAACTATGGCTATGGTCAGGCAAAAGCAATCCTGTTCTTCATCGTAGTTGCAGCGATTACCCTGGTACAGGTATCCATCACGAAAAAGAAAGAGGTGGCAATGTAATGAAAAAAACAAGAAGCATCATCGCAAACATTGTATTGATTCTCCTGTGTATCCTTTGGCTGTTCCCGGTTTACATCATTGTAGTCAACGCCTTTAAAAACCGGGCGGAATTGTATGAAAATATCCTGGCCTTCCCCAAGAATTTTTCGTTTAAATACTATGCGGAAGCCATGGATAAGATGGAGATCTTAAACGCCCTGAAAAATTCTCTCATCGTGACCATTATCTCCATTGCCATCATCATTGTCCTGGCCTCCATGTGTGCCTGGATGCTGGCCCGCAAGGACAATAAGCTCAGCAAGATCATTTTCAGTGTCTTTGTGGCAACCATGCTGATCCCCTTCCAGACCCTGATGATGCCCCTGATGCAGGTACTGGGCTTTGGCCGGGATACCCTGCATCTGCCGGTCGTAAATACTCTGGGCGGATTGATCTTCTGCTACATTGGCTTTGGAGCCAGTATGTCGGTATTCCTGTTCCACGGCTTCGTGAAATCCATTCCGGTAGCCCTGGAGGAAGCTGCAACCATTGATGGCTGCACCAAGTTCGGCGTGTTCTGGCGGATTGTATTCCCCATGCTGAAGCCGGTTACCATGACCGTTATCATCCTGGATGTGATCTGGATCTGGAACGACTACCTGCTGCCCTCCCTGGTGCTGTCCAGCAAGGCCAACCGTACCATTCCGCTGTCCACAGCCAATTTCTTCGGCCAGTTTACCATCCAGTGGAATCTGGCAATGGCAGGGCTGACGCTGACCATTATTCCTGTCATCATCTTCTATCTCTGCGCTCAGAAGTATATCATCAAAGGTGTTGCTGCCGGTGCAGTAAAATAACAGGAATTTGGAGGACAACATGAAAAATATTCAATCTTCACAGTTTATTTATGAAAAAAAAGACATCTGCCTGGATAATGCAAGTCTGATGCTGGAGGAAACGGTATTTCACACCGCCAACGGCTATCTGGGCGTGCGGGCCTGCCTGGAGGAGGGATATCCCAGTGACTATGACTCCATCCGCGGCTCCTACATCAATGGCTTTTATGATTTTGCGGAAATGAAGCAGGCAGAAAAGCTCTGCGGCCTCTGCGAGGAGAAGCAGACCATGCTCAACGTAGCGGATTCCCAGGGGATTCAGCTGCTTCTGGATGGAGAAGCCTTTTCCATGTTCCAGGGTACGGTGGAGGAGAGCCGCCGTTATCTGGATATGGCAGCCGGTGTCAGCGGGCGTCAGGTAATCTGGCGCTCCCCGGCCGGGAAGCGGGCGGAGATTCATATCCGGAGAATGGCCTCCTTTGTGCAGCTCTCTCTGTTTACCATTGAATATTCCGTTAAAGCCCTGAATTTCAATGGAAATGTCTCATTCCTGTCCACCCACCTGGGGGATGTAAAAAATTACTGCAATCCCAATGACCCCCGGGTGGCCGGAGAGAGCTTCGAACACCTGCTTCCGGTGAGCGCGGAATTTGTGGAGGATGTCTCCTTCCTGGTGACCCGCACCTCAAAATCAGACCTGACTGTCTGCACTGCTGTAAAAAATATCCTGTCCAAAAAGGGTTCCGTTTCTACGAGCCTTGAGGGCCACCGTGCAGCGGCCATGCTTGCGGCCCCCATTGCAGAGGGAGAGACCGTGACTCTGGTCAAATATACCGTTTTTGCAGATTCCATCCGTTACAGAGGCTGCCGCACAGCCGCTGCACGGGAGCTGAAAAAGGCTCTGGAGCTTCCTCTGGAGGAGCATTATGCTGCCCAGCGGCACTATCTTGACATCTTCTGGGATCAGTCCTCTCTGGAGATTGAGGGGGACGACGAGCTGGCCATTGCCACCCGGTACAATATGTACCAGCTGCTCCAGTCCGTGGGCAAGGATGAGCACAGCAACATCGCGGCCAAGGGCTTAAGCGGCGAGGGCTATGAGGGCCACTATTTCTGGGATACAGAGATGTACATGCAGCCCTTCTTTACCCTGACCAACCCGGCGCTCTCCAAAAACCTTGTGGCCTACCGCTACAGCATCCTGGAGGCAGCCCGGGAGAATGCAAGGATCCTGGGGCATACAAAGGGAGCCCTCTATCCCTGGCGCACCATCATGGGCAAGGAATGCAGCGGATATTTTCCCTCCGGCTCTGCCCAGTATCACATCAATGGCGATATCGCCTATTCTGTGGTTGCCTACTACCTGGCCACCAAGGATCTTGCATTTATTGCAGAAAAGGGCGCGGAGATCGTATTTGAAACGGCACGGCTGTGGATGGATGCCGGCAATTACTGCCATGGGAAGTTCCACATCAATGCTGTCACCGGGCCGGACGAATATACCTGCATTGTAAATAATAACTACTTTACCAATGCATCGGCTCAGTACAACCTCCACTGGGCAGTGCGCTTCTATCAATTGCTGAAGGAGGCAGGCACCCTGGAGGCAGCGGAGCGGATCGGCCTTACCCAGGAGGAGGTCGCCCAGTTCGCCCAGGCTGAGCAGCAGATGTACCTGCCATACGATGAGGAGCTGGGCATCAATCCCCAGGACGATTCCTTCCTGCAGAAGGCTATGTGGGATTTTGAGCACACGCCCAAGGACCATTATCCGCTGCTGCTCTATTACCATCCGCTGTATATTTACCGGTTCCAGGTGTGCAAGCAGGCAGATACGGTACTGGCCCATTTCATTTATGAGGATGCCCAGGACATTGAGACCATCCGGCGCTCCTTCGCCTATTATGAGAAGGTGACAACCCACGATTCCTCTCTGTCCACCTGCATTTTCAGCATCGTGGCCTCCAAGCTGGGGCTTACGGAAAAGGCCTACGCCTATTTCGGCGATTCGGCCAAGCTTGACCTGTTTAACCTGCATCACAACACCAAGGACGGCATCCACACAGCCAACATGGGCGGTAATTATATGTCTATTGTCTATGGCTTCGGCGGCTTCCGTCTGAAGGAAAGCGGAATCTGGTTTTCTCCCACCCTTCCCTCCCAATGGAAGGGCTATCGATTCAAGATCCTCTATGAGGGCAGCCAGATCCAGGTGGCAGTGTCGGAAAAAGAAACCATTTTCACCCTGGTAAAGGGAGAACCGAAAACCATCCATGTCTATGGGGAAGCTTATGAGCTGGCATCCACGCTGGCTATCCCCGGAAAGGCGGTAACAATATGAAATTTTATGGCACAGGGGCAGCGGAAGGGCTGCCCAGCCCTTTTTGCAGCTGTTATCTCTGCGAGTACGCCCGCACCCACGGCGGCAAGGACCTGCGGACCCGCTCCATGTTCCGTCTCAATGAGGAAATCTCCATTGATCTGGGGCCGGATGCCTTCCATCAGGCGGCCCTCTACGGAGACCTGAAGGAGCTGGCCCACGTACTGGTTACCCACACGCATCCGGATCATTTTGCCTACGATATGATGGAGGTGCGCCGGATGGCCACAGTGCGGCGGTCAGGCCCCCTGAATTACTATTTTACCGGGGATGCCGGCAAGATCGTTGAAAAATACGAGAATTCTGATTTTATCCTTGGCGGAAAATTCAAAGCCCTGGAGGAGCAGAGTGTGATCAAGGCCCACTATATGGACTATGGCGAGACCTATTCTGTGGGCATGCTTTCCGTGACGCCTCTGCGGGGGAATCATCGGGGAGATCTGAAGGAGGATGCAGCCAACTACCTGATCCGTATGGCAAATGGGACCCTGCTGTTTTACGGCTGTGACACAGGCCCCTATCTGGAGGAAACCTATGAAGCCCTCCGCAGCCACCACATTGATATTTTGATCAGCGAATGTACCTATGGCGGCGGTGAGGATACCTACCCCAATCCAGGGCACTTGAGCTATTCTGCCTGCGTAAAGGTGTTTGAGCGCCTTCTGTCACAGGGAACTATTGATGCCCACACCCGGGTCTATCTGACTCATATCAACCATTGCCATCAGGCGGATCATGAGACGCTGCAGAAAATGTTTGATGATTCCGGACTGCCGATGAAGTGTACGGTGGCTTACGATGGGATGGAAATCTAATACATTTCCAGATTGGAGACAATGCTATGACAACGAAACCCATGAACATTTTATATGTGCACACCCACGATACCGGCAGAATGATCGAACCCTATGACCCGGCTATTTCCACCCCTCATCTTATGAGGCTGGCCCAGGAGGGTACGCTGTTCCGCAACGCTTACTGCTGCGGCCCCACCTGCTCCCCCAGTCGGGCGGCCCTGCTCACCGGGCAGCCGCCTCATGCCAACGGCATGTACGGCCTGGCCCACCGGGGCTTTTCCCTGAATGATTACTCCAGGCATCTGGCCAATTATCTGAAAGCCTTTGGCTATGAGACAGCGCTGTTCGGTATGCAGCATGAGTGCAAAAATCCAAAGGGCATTGGCTATGACCGGGTGTTTGTGGATCCCCGGCGGGAGGCCGAGGATTTGACTGCCTGGGATCTTTGCAATGGGGATGCGGCCATTGCCTATCTGAAGGAGGCCCATGAGAAACCGTTTTTCATGTCCTACGGCCTGGCCCACACCCATCGCCCCTTTCTGGAGATTGACGGCAGCGTGAATCCCGATTACCTGCGGGTGCCGCCCTGTCTGCCGGACAATGCGAAAACAAGGGAGGATTTTGCCGGCTACGTTACCTCTGCCCTGCGTGCTGATCACTGCATTGGCCGGGTGTTGGAGGAGCTGGAAGCGCAGGGGCTTATTGACAATACCCTGATCCTCTACACCACGGATCACGGGATTGCCTTCCCCCACATGAAGTGCAATCTGTATGATACGGGCATCGGAGTTTCCCTGATCCTCAAATATCCGGGCAACCCCAGTGCCGGTAAGGTCACGGATGCCCTGGTATCCCAGGTGGATCTCTATCCTACGCTGTGTGAGCTGTTGGGAATCCCGGCGCCGGAATGGCTGACCGGCCGTTCCCTGGTCCCCATTCTTGAAAATCCAGAGGCCGAGGTAAACGATGCCGTGTTCTCTGAGGTCACCTACCATGCTGCTGCAGAGCCCCAGCGCTGCATCCGCACAAAACGCTACAAATATATCCGCCGCTATGGCGTAAATGACGATTATGTGCCTGCCAATATAGATGCCGGCGGCAGCAAGGATTTCCTTCTGGAGGAAGGACTGCTGTCACGGCAGATAGACCGTGAGATGCTGTTTGACTTAAGCTTCGATCCCGGGGAGCGCCAAAACCTGATCGGCTGCCCGGATTATGCGCCCATTGCCAGTGATCTGCGGGCAAGGCTTGCCGGACATATGAAGGAAACCGGCGATTTTGTGGAAAGCGGGAACCTGCCGCGGCCGGAGGGGATGGTGCTGAATACCATTACCTGCATTGATCCGGACAGCCGGGATCCGGAAGATTATGAGCGTATCCAGTAGGGGAAAGCCCCTGTAGAAAAGAATGCGCTCTGCGCATTCTTCGCGCCCGAGCGGTGCCGTTCACGGCTAATTTCACCTCCGCGAGGTGCGCATCCTGCCCGGAGGGCTTTTTGTGAGATAGGAAATCCGAAGGAATTTCCTATTTCACAAAAAAGGTGCAAAGCCTCATCATTCCATAGAGGAGGCTTTGCACCTTTTCATACGGTTATTCGTTCCATTACTCTTTCCTTGGCTGCTCTTGCGGATCATGTGTCTCAATATACTCAATCAAGTCAAGTATTTTTGTATCACTCATACCACTTTCCCTAAGCTGTCTGATTAAATTTACAATTTCTTTCCCTGTCATTCTCTCACCTCATTCTCAGAAAGCGCGTTTTTAAGTAGTACACTCATTATAACAGCCATATATGGACGTGTAAAGCTTTTATTGCTATTCACCTACATGAAGGTATTTCTCCTTCAGCTCCTTGAGACCCTCCACCTTCTTCTGGGTCATGGCCCCATGCTTGATCTCATTGGAATGCTCCAGCTTACCGGCGTATTTCATCCGGGAGCGGGCCTGCTGTTGCTCGCAGAAGGTATAGGTCGCCTTGCCGTCCTTGACTTCAACCTTACCCTCAATGCCGCAGATGGTACATTCCACCTTGTCGCTTCCCGGGAACACCTCAAACACACTCTGGTGGCAGACCGGACATGCGCCCTCCTCGGCTCCCCGCCATTTGGTCTTCTCCTCCAGGTCTGTGGCTGCCAGGGAATCAATGATATTCTGTGCCATCTGATCCATGCGCTCCATCTGCTCCGGAGCCCCCAGCACATGCTCTACCTTCATAGCTCCGTAATACACATGGGTATCAATCACATCCACACCGGTAGCCATCATGCACTCGTACATCACGGGAATGGTCATTACCGTCCAGTTCTTGGTCACAGCCCCTCCGGAAGCCACGATACAGCCCACACGGGTCTTGAAGGCACGCTCATCCGGCAGCTCTGCTCCTGTCTTGCCGGCAGCCTTGCGCTCCTCATAGGCCTCCTTCAGGAATGACAGGTCATGGGACGGACCCATCCGGTCACAGAAGTTCTTGAAGGTACCGCTGGGGGAGGTCTCATACACCGGGGAGCCGATAATCACGGCATCTGCGGAATACCATGCTTCCTCCAGGATATGAAGATCATCCTTGTAAATACAGCTTCCGTTGTTGCGCCCGGACATGATCCCCACCACACAGGCCGTACACCCGCTGCAGGGCTTGATGTCAAGGTCATCAGGGCGGAGAAACTGAATCTCGTGTCCCGCCTCCTGACACTTTAACAGTATCTCCTTGATCATCACGTCTGTGTTGGACATTTTGCGTCCCCAGGATAAACCTACTACTTTGCTCATTTTTCTTACCCTCCGTTTTTCATTTTTGACAGCAGAATCCCCCAAAGGTTGGATTCTGCTGTATATCTATAACGGTGTCGGCTCGAAGGGCGGTACACCACATCTTGCACCATTACATTCCGAAAACTATTGCCAAAAGCCCGCTGCTATTGAACTTGTAATTACGCGCGGGCTTCCGGGCAAAAATTTGCTTACGCTGCAGCCTTCTCGGCGGAAGCTACCTTCTTCACCTTGGCCTGCTTGGAATATGTATCGTAACCGATGGACAGCATCAAAATAATACCCTTTACAATATACTGAATGTAAACGCCAAGGCCGATCAGCTGCATGCCGTTGGACAGCACGCCAAGAATCAGACAGCCGATCACAACCCCCTTTACCTTGCCTTCGCCGCCGATAAAGGATACGCCTCCCAGCACGCAGGCTGTAATGGCATTAAACTCAGTACCAGGTCCAATGGAGGAGTTGGCAGAGCCTCCGCGGGCGGTCAGAAGCAGGGCTGCGATAGCATACAGGAAGCCGCCGATCATAAATACATATACCTTTACACGCTTCACATTGATACCTGCCAGACGGGCTGCCTCAGGGTTGCCGCCGGCCGCATAGATAAAACGTCCGAAGCAGGTCATCTCTAAGATAAAGTGTATCACAACTGCTATGATAATTGCAAATATAATCGGAAAAGAAATTGGCCCCAAATATCCCTGGCCGATGTTTACAAATGCCTCGTCAAAGTTGAAGAAGGACTTTGACTCGGAAATGGTAAAGGAAATTCCCTGGAACATGGTCATGGTTGCCAATGTTACAATCATGGGATGGATCCGGAGCAGATTGGACGCAAAGCCGTTGAAGGCGCCCAGCGCTACGCCGATGGCAAGACCCAGGATCACAGCCAGAGGCCACGCCAGCCCCACACGCTGCATAAATACTGCCATGCAGACGCTGATTACAGACATGCAGTACCCTACCGACAGGTCGGTGCCGCCGCTGATCATAATCATTCCCACACCAATGGATGCAACGATAAAATATGCATTCTGAGTACAGATATTCAACAGGTTCTTTGCTGTCAGGAAGTTCTCTGAACCGATACCGAATATAATCACCAGCGCGATCAGGATCAGCAGCATGACATTGGATTTTAAAATTGCTTTTACTTGATTCATGACAAATCCTCCTATTCATTGGAAGCCAGGCTAAGGACCTTTTCCTGACTGAATTCTTCTTTTTGTACTTCTCCGGTGATACGTCCCTCCGACAGTACCACGATCCGGTCGGACATCCCCAGAAGCTCCTCCATATCAGAGCTGATCATAATAATGGATTTCCCTTCCTGTACCAGCTCGCTCATCAGCTGGTAGATCTCATGCCTTGCCCCGATATCGATTCCCCGGGTAGGCTCGTCAAAAATCAAAATATCCGTGTTGGCTGCCATCACCTTGGCCAGAACCACCTTCTGCTGGTTCCCGCCGCTCAAGTTTCCAACCCGCTGCTGCAGGGACGGGGTCTTGATATTCAGCTTCTTTTTATATACCTCTGCCTGCTCTGCAATCATTTTCTTGCTGACCAGACGGTTCTTTGTTAATTTCCGGATATTGGAAATGGCGATGTTCCACTCAATGGTCATATTCAGGAAACAGCCCTGCTCCTTGCGGTCCTCCGGAATCAGGCCGATTCCGGCCTCCAGAGCTTCCTTGGGAGAACGGATATTGATTTCCTTCCCATTCAGACGTATCTTCCCCCCCAGCCGCTTGTCAGCGCCGAACACTGCCCGCATCAACTCGGTACGTCCGGCTCCCACCAGGCCGCTCATGCCAAGAATCTCTCCCTTGTGCAGCACAAAGGAGCAATTATCATTGCGGTAGCTGCTGACATTTTCGATCTCCAGCACCACTTCCTGAGTGGCGCAGTTGCGGTCCGGGTATGTATTGGTCAGCTCGCGCCCCACCATCAGTGCAATCAGCTTGTCACGGTCTGTCTCCCCTGTGTTCACAGTGGTCACATAGCAGCCGTCACGCATAACTGTCACACAGTCCGTAATCTCAAACAGCTCCTCCAGACGATGGGAAATGTAAATAATGGTACAGTTCTTGGCCTTCAGGTTCCGGATGATTTCATACAGCTTCTGTACCTCGGACATGGTCAGCTGGGCCGTGGGCTCATCCATAACAATAATCTTCGCATCCTTAGAAATGGCCTTGGTGATCTCCACCAGCTGCTGCTGGGCCGGAGACAGCTCCCTTACATACATTCTGGGGTTAATGTCAATCCGGTATTGGTCAAATATACGCTGGGTTGTCTTTATCATTTCACCTTTGTTGGACAGGCCGTGCATCTTGCTTCCCAGACAGATATTTTCCGCAACTGTCAAAGAGGGAATCAGGTTGTATTCCTGATAGATCACCTCCACGCCGTGGGTTCGGGAAATCAGCGGAGTCATCTTACTGTATTCCTGTCCGCCGATCACAATCTGACCTTCGTCATTCTCGACAGCTCCGGAAAGTACCTTAATCAAGGTGGATTTTCCTGCTCCGTTCTCCCCTAACAGTGCATGGACCTGGCCTGCTTCAAAATCTACGCTGACGCTGTTAAGCGCCACAACGCCCGGATATCTCTTGGTGATGTTCTTCATCTGCAATACGATATCGCCCATTTTCTCTCCTCGCCTTCCTTTTAAAATGGAGCCGCCACAAAAAGGCGGCTCCGTCTGTTCTTATTTTACCCCTTAGTTGGCATTCTTTGCCATATGCTCCTCAATGTTCTTGCCATTGATGGGGAAAATGCTTCCGTCAATTCTCGGAATAATCTCTCCCTCTGTCAGGATGGGAACGATACCCTTCATCAGATCGCTGATGGTATCCGGAATACCGCCCATGGAGATCGTTCCGCGAAGGAGACTCTCATCCTTGATGGAAGCCAGAATCTTAGCGTCAACCTCATCGGTCTCATCTACACCGAAGATACCGAACTTGCTCTTGTCCTGGATGGGGCTGTCGGAAGACATGCAGAAGGATTCTGCGCCCAGCATGGACTCTGCATTGCAGGCAAGGATTACATCAATGTCCGGGTTGGCATTAAACTGATTCTCTGTCATTCTCCGGGCAATGTTCTGGTCGTCCTGGTTCTCGGATTCCTCCTCAATCACAGTCACCTTGGGGTTCTTCTTGATGGCTTCTACCATGGAATCGGAACGCACTACGATCTCAGGCTGGGTGGAGCCGCGGATAGCGTATACCACAACCTCGCCGTCTGCTGCATCCGGGAAGGTCTCGTCAATCCACTCGCTGGCCATATCGCCGGCAGCTGCTCCCATGACAGTCTCCTCTGCGGAAATCATCTCGGATACTACATTGGGGATCTCCATGGCAAAACCAAATACCGGAACGTCCTGATCTACGGCATTCTGTACCGTTGCTCCAAGAGCTTCGCCGTTGATGGGAAATACAATGATCAGATCCATACCCATGGTCACATAGTTCTCGATCTGCTCGATCTGCTTGGTCACATCGCCGTCTGCGGAATCAATCTGTATGGTGCAGCCAATCTCCTCAACAGCGCCCTGTGCTGCCTGTGTCAAATAGTTGATAAAATCGCTGGCCAGGGTGGGTACGGTAAATCCGATCTTCTTGCCCTGGGCCTTGCTCATATCTGCTTCGCCGCCTGCTGCCGGAGCTTCTCCGTCATTCTCTGCCGGCTCCTGCTGGTCATCCCCTGCCGCGTCCTGCTGATCGCCGCCTGCCGGTTCCTGCTGATCATCCCCTGCCGGAGCCTGATCTTCCTGCTGGTTCTGATTGTCTGCGGGCGCATTGTCGCCTCCGCCGCAGCCTGCCAGAAGGGTAGCTGCCATAGCCACTGTCAGTAATAATCCTAATACTCTCTTCTTCATGGTTCCTCTCCTTTTCTTTTTTGGTTTTCCTTTCGGTATTTTTACTATACTATCTGCAACAAAAGGCTACAAGGTGAGGTTCTTTTAAAAAAGTGTATTATTTTTCGGTTTTTATTTTATCCCTTCAAAAATCTCGCCTAAAGCCAAGATTCTCTGCAAACTTCTATTTACCTAATACTACACATTCTCGTATCTCGCCAGCCCCTCCCCTTCTGCATGAAGCACATAAATGCTGTCGCAGATGCTGCGCAGCTCATTCATATTCCTGGATGCGATCAGGATGGTGGTTCCGCCTCTGGTCATCTCTGCAAAGGCCCGGAAAATCATGTCCTTCATCACCATATCTGCATTGGTCCATGGCTCAATGCACACCATCAGCCGGGGTTGGAACAGGATCCAGCGCTGCAGGAAGATGCCCATTCTGGTATAATTGTCAAAATACTTCACCTGGGTATGCAGCTGGTCCTTCGGAATCTGCAGCTGGTCCCGATATTCCGCCCCCAGCACCTCGGACACCTGCCTGTTCCGGAAGAACAGGCGCCACCACCTCCGACTGAGAATGGGCAGGCTCAGATTAGCCGCAAAATCCATGGTTCCCACCAGGGAAATCTCCCGCATACGCTCAAGCATAAAGCCGATTTTGTGATCCAGCGCATCCTCCAGTCCCTTTGGCTCATAGGGCTCCCCGTCCAGAAGGATCTCCTCCCCCGCAAAGGGCTTTGCCCCCAGCAGCTGCTCCAGCAGCTCCACATTGCGCCTGTTATCCATATCATACAGCCCCAGGATCTCTCCCTCCCTGGCGGTCAACCCCTCGTCATTTCCCAGGCAGCCGGCCACATATGCTCCAAGCCGCATCTGCAGCCGCTGCCGCTGGGTAAAAGCCGAATGTTTCTGAAAGCTGGGAAGAACCTCATTTCCCAGGAGAAGCTTCCGGCAATAGGTATCGTCAAAATCCTCCTCATAGAAGGTCCGTACGTTTTTTCCCTTCCGCAGCAATACAATCCGGTCCATGATCCCGTAGTTCAGTTTGATCTCCAGAGTCTCGAAGAGAATGGCCACCCGCCGTTTCTTCAGAACAGCCAGTATATCGGTGAGGATCTGCATATCACTCTGGCCAAAGCCCTGAAAGGAATCGTCGATCACAACCAGCTTCACCTCATTCTCAATAGCCCGCAGCAGCTCCACCAGCCGCATCTGGGCCGGTGTCAGCTCCCGGGCCAGGGTATGTGGGGACAGCTGGGGGGCATACTGTCCCAGCAGCATACGTGCCCTGTAATAAATATTGGGCCGCCATACCAGATTCCAGCCCTTTCGTTTGCCATTGATGACAAAAATATTCTCCGCCACTGACAGCCCGGGAATCAGCGTGCTGCCGCTCCCCAGGCACAGCACCTGCTGGGCATAGGGAAACCGCCCTCCCTCCGGACAGAGCCTTCCGTCAAAAACTACCTTTCCGGACTTTAAAGGAATGTCCCCCATAAAATACTCATACAACACGGTCTTGCCCGCACCGGAATACCCGTACAGCCCCACCATTTCCCCCTCCTTCATATGAAGCTGAAAATGGCTGAGCCCTCCCGGCTCATATCTGCCGGCGCAGACCTCCTGCATCCGCAGGATCTCCTTTCTCATGGTGCCCCCTCTTTCCTTCCCGCCACAGCCTTTGCCCTCATAGCCGCCCCTCCCTCTTGTCCGCTGTGATCCTGGGCAGGGTGATCTCCACCTCTGTGCCAAGCCCCAGGGTACTGGTGACGCACAGCCCGCAGCCTTCCCCATACAGCATCTTGAGGCGGCTGTTCACATTGGCCATGGCAATGCCATTGTGCTGCCCGGAGGAGGTAAGCTCCACATGGCCTTCGGCGGACCGAAGCTTTCGGTTCATCTCCTCCAGCCGCTCCGGCGCCATGCCCACACCGTCGTCGGACACGATGACAATCAGCTTGTCTGCCGTTGCATCAATGTGGATCTGAATCTTCCCCTGCTCCAGCTTCTGTTCCAGTCCATGGAAAATGGCATTCTCCACAAGAGGCTGCAGCGTCATCTTAGGGATCATACAATTGGCATAGGCCTCCCGCTCCACATGGGGAAAGATGCGGAATTGAAAACGCTCCGGGAAACGGTACTGATGGATCTTAATGTAATTCTTAATATTCTCAAGCTCCTGCTCCAGAGTTACATCGTCCTTATTTTTGCTGATGTTATATCGAAAATACCGGGCCAGGGTCTCGGTCATATCTGCCACCTTATAATTGTCGTCAATGATGGCCTGCCCTCGGATTGTCTCCAGGGTATTATATAGGAAGTGGGGATTGATCTGATTCTGCAGCTCCGCATACTGGAACTGCTGACGAAGCATTGCCTCTGCATGCTCCCGCTCGATGGACTGGGTCAGCTCCTCCAGCAGCAGATTAATGTTTTCTGCCATGCGCTCCGCACTGCCCCACAGATTGACAGGCTCCTTCCCGCCCACAGCCTCCAGGCGCGTAAGCACCCCCTCCAGCTTCTTTAAGGGGCGGTAGATGACCCACCAGAATAGAAATACCGCCAGCGCCAGCAGCACGGCCCCCACAGCCAGAATCACAATCCAGGCCGCCTGGCTCACGGAATGGCGCCGGAAAAAATAGGCTGTCAGCGTCATCATCAATGTCGCCGCAAGAAGGATCCCAAATACTACTGCTGAGCAAAATAATAGGCTCCCCTGTTTCATGCTTCTCATAAGCACCTCCCTGTCAGCAGTACATTTTCCGATATACGGACGGCTTCAGGCCAACGACCTTGTGGAAGGTTTTGCTAAAATATTTGGCATCCGCATAGCCCACCTGCTCCGCAATCTCCGCCATAGACAAATCACTGTTCTTCAGAAGCTCCCTGGCTGCCTCCATCCGGCAGGAAATCAGGCAGTCGCTGAAGGAAATGCCCATCTCCTTCTTAAACATGGTGCTTAAGTAAGCAGAGCTTAGGCCGATGGCCTCCGCCACCTCCTCCAGGGAGACCTGCTGGCTGTAATGCTGCTGAATATATTCTCTGGCCATACGGATCGGCCTCTGGCTGCGGTTCTTGCGCTCTGACATCAGCTGCTCAAAACATTGGCGGATGGTTTCCAGCACTCGGTATGTCATCTCTCCGCCATCCACATAGTAATCCATCTGGCGGTTGGCATCGTTCTTCAGCTTGTCTGTCACTGCCTCCTCGATCTGATTCTGCTCCATGGCCCGGGCAATGATCTCCACTACCCCTTCCAGGTAATCGTACATGGAAACCGGGGAGCCAAAGGCTGCTGCCTGAATCATGCCGGCATACTTCATCACCAGCCCCCGCAGAGCATCAAAATCAAGAGAAACCACCATATTCCCCAGCTCCCGCCGGGTATCCTCCAGCATCGGGCCAATATCCACCGGCTGGTAGCGAAGCTTCTCATAGTAGATCACTCGGTCAAGCCCGGCCTTCTCCCTGCACTTGACGGCATAGGCAGCCTCCCGAATGGTTTCAGCGGCCTCCGACAGGCTGCTCTTTTCAGCCCCCACCCCTACGGTGAAATGGAAGCCCCGGAACTTTTCCAGCTCCTTCAGGATCCGCTGATGGGTCCGCTCCACGGAAGGCCCCACTGTGTGCCGTTCCTCCGGCTTATAATTCAGCATGGTCATAATCCCGCTGTTGACCGTGCTGTTGATATATTCGCTGCGTCCCTCATAGAAATCATGGTCAATCATATCACTGACCATATGCAAGATCCCGCTGATATCCTGCTGCGGGTTATTGCTGTCCAGCTTGGCCAGAATCGCCACAAAGCATCCCTGGTCAAAGCCGTATTCCAATTGGGCAGACTCATGCTGCACCCTGCGGAATCCCCCGCTCTGTTCCATGATCTCCGTAAGGAAATGCCTGCGGATCTGCTGGCGGCTGTTCCTGGCCTGCTGCTTGAGTTCCTTTTCCTGCTCCCTGCGAAGCTTGTTGACCTGATGCTTCTCTGCAATGCGGGACAGGGTCTGCTCCAGCTCCTGCCTGTCGATGGGCTTTAGGAGGTAATGCTCCACCCCCAGGTTCAGGGCCGTATGGGCATACTCAAACTGCTTATAGCCGCTGATGATCACAAAATCGGTGGCAAGGCCCAGATCACGGGCTCTCTGTACCAGCGCAAGGCCGTCATATCCGGGCATCCGGATATCGGAGATCACCACCTCCGGACGCTGCTGCTCAATCACGCTCATAGCCTCCAGCCCGTTGTGGGCCAGCGCGATTACCTCCATCCCATATTCGCTCCAGTTCACCAGCTTGCGAATCATCAGGCAAATATTCTGTTCATCATCTGCAATCAGTACTCTCAGCATGTCTGCCCCCTGTAAAATCCTATCTTTGAGTGCAGGAAAAGCGGGTGCGCACCGCGCATCCGCCATTCCTATTGTTCCTCTGATCTGCTCCCTGCCAAGGACCGGCAGCTTCGCAGTATTTTGTTAAATTACAAAGTTCTCCATATATCTCTTGGAAAGTCTCAGGCTGTCCAGAACCTTCTCCTTGGTTCCCTCGAAGGCCTTGTCCTCCACCTCGATGCAGGTGTAGCCATCATACTTGATATCTGTAAGGGCGGACAGGTATTTGCCCCAGTCCACATCGCCCAGACCCGGAAGCTTGGGAGACATGAAGTCAAGAGGATATGCCATAATCCCGCACTGGTTGAGCTTATCCGGATACAGCTTGATGTCCTTGTAATGTACATGGAAGATCTTGTCCGCAAACTCATAGATCGGCTTGATGTAATCAATCATCTGCCATACAAAATGGGAGGGGTCATAATTGATGCCCAGGTTGTCATAGGGCAGAATCTCAAATACCTTTCTCCAGATAGCCGGAGTTGTCATCAGGTTCTGTCCGCCGGGCCACTGGTCTGCACCGAACAGCATGGGGCAGTTCTCGATGGCGACCTTCACGCCCTGCTCCTTGGCCAGATCCATAATAGGCGGCCAGATCTCCTTCACCAGCTCCAGATTCTCTTCTACGTTCTTGCTCTGGTCTCTTCCGATAAAGGTAGTAACCATGTTGACGCCCAGCTTGGCACTTGCCTTGATCAGGTTCTTCAGATGCTCAACAGCTGCAGCGCGCTTCTCCAGATCGCCGTCCATGGTGTTGGGGTAAAATGCCAGTGAGGAGATCTCCACGTTCTTGCTGGCTGCATAATCCAGGATATGCTTCCCATAAGCCTCATCCTCCAGCACCCGCTCTGCGTCAATGTGAGAGACGCCTGCGTATCTGCGCTCTGCCTTGCCCTGGGGCCAGCAGGCAACCTCCACACAGCCAAAGCCCAGCTCGCCGGCCACATCCATCATCTCTTCGTAGCTGCTCTGATCCAAAATTGCCGATACAAATCCTAATTTCATGACACCATATCCTCCTAATTGATTAAAATTACTCTTCTATCAAAAAACGCTTAAAACTTAACCTCGCTGCCGGAATCTGAGGACTTGTAGATTGCCTCCAGAATCTCAGTCACCACATAGGCCTGCTCCGGCTTCACCAGGGGCTCTGTATCGTCAAGAATGGCTCTCAGCCACTGATGGCACTCAATACAGCCGGGATCCCCGGCGCCGCCCTCGAAATATGCAATATTGCCGGCAGCGGTAATGCGCTCTTCCATCAGCTGGCCATTGCGTCCGCGGTTGTACACCAGGTCATTGGTGGGATATCCCATGCCGGAGAATACCTCTGCGCCTGCCTTGGTTCCGCACAGCGTGGTAGATGCCTCTCTGGAATCCAGCATATTGATGGCCCAGGCTGCCTCCAGATTGATGGTTGCGCCGTTCTCCATCTTGATAAAGCCCATGGCGGAATCCTCCACCTCATAGGTCTCGGGATCCCAGGGGCCGAACATATTGCCCTCGGTAGCCTGCTTCAGGCCTCCCAGCTTGTAGAATACGGAGCCTGTCACAGATGCCGGCTTATAGTTGTCCATGCACCACAGCGTAATATCCAGCGCGTGGGTTCCGATGTCGATCAGAGGGCCGCCGCCCTGCAGAGCCTTGTTGGGGAATACGCCCCAGGTGGGAACTGCACGGCGTCTCACCGCATGGGCCTTGCCGTAGTAGATATCGCCCAAATCCCCGGCTTCGCAGGCCTTCTTCAGGTTCTGGATCTCCGGGCGGAAGCGGTTCTGATAGCCAATGGTAAACTTCTTGCCGGACTTCTTCCAGGCATCGATCATCTTCTGTGCATCCTCGGTGCAGTGAGCCATGGGCTTCTCGCACATCACATGCTTGCCCGCCTCAAAGGCAGCCACGGTAGCCGGGCAGTGGGCCACATTGGGCGTCAGCACATGCACCACATCAATCTCGGGATCCTTGTACATCTCATTGTAGTCCGTATACACCTTGGCATCCGGTGTACCGAACTCCTTGGCCGCCTTGACGGCGCGCTCCTCAATAATATCGCAGAATGCCACGATCTCGCAGAGGTCAGACTGGCTCTTCAATGCCGGCATATGCTTGTTGTTGGCAATCCCGCCGCAGCCTACCAGTCCGATTTGCAGTTTTCCGTTTTTCATTGTCTTGACCCTCCATAATTTTATTTGATTCCTGCCATTCATGAGAAACGGCAGGTTTTTGACCTTGTTAATAGTTTATCACAGCCTTTGGAATTTTACCAGAACTTGTATCAATTTTTTCATATCCTTTTGTCTCCATGGCATTCCCGGATTACTGTTCGCGGTGCCTTGCACCCTGCTGCAAGGCATCCGGCCAGTAAAATAGCGGTTGCGTGC
>CAJUQB010000014.1 GCA_910588285.1 uncultured Lachnospiraceae bacterium | reverse complement strand
AAGGCCGGAAAAATAATCTGCTGTTTGCGTCTCCCTCAATTCGCCGTCCAACACCCTTGGCTTCGGCTGTATCCTTCCCACTGCCGGGCGGATTGGGGACTTTCACCCGTTAGAACGTGTGCCCACCGGGCACACGAAACAGCCGCCTCTTTCGGGCGGCATGGCTGCTGGCAGTCCTGCATCTGCTGTCTGGTCCGCAGCAGTTTTTCGTTGTAATCCTTTCCTGTCCGAGGCGGGTTAATGCCGACCCGGATATGCTTAAAACACGGATCCTCACGGAGCATGGCTTTGATTCTTCTGGCATTTTTAAGTCCGCCTAAATCATTATCCATGTAGAGGTTGACGCGCCTGATTTCCGGGTGGCGTTTTAGAAATGCCATCAGCGCAACATGGGAAGTCCCGCCCAGGGAAAGGCGGTAGCCGTCCCATTTCCAGCCTTCTAATTCCTGCAGCGTGGCGTGGGAGAGTGCGTCGATGGGAGCCTCAAAGACCGCCACATGGCGGCTGCCCGGATTCTTCGGCGGGAAACAGAAGCTGTATTCCTTGTCGCTGCCATAAACATCTTTTCTGAGGCTGCCGGTGATACTTCGCATACAGGCAAACTTCGCTTTTCCCGTATCGTCTTTCCCAACAAACACACGGACCGGCTCGCCATGATACCGGGCCTCATAGAAAAGTCCTGCCCGAAAGCACCGGCTGATAACCTCGCTGCTAATCCCACGTTTTTGCAGATAGGAAACGGCGGCGGTGGCACACCGTTTAGCCCAGGGTAGGGAGAATGTTTTCTTTTCCGGTTCTTTCTGCATCTGCTTTGCCGCCGCACTCCGGTGAGCCGGCGTCTGCCGGATTTCCCCGCCTACCAGCGCATGGACCGCATCCACCAGACCGTAGCCCCGGATCTGAATCAGGTAATCCAGGGCGTTAATGCTCCGCCCGCGGCTGTTCCAGTACCAGTACCGTTTCCCGGTCACATAGACCAGGCTGTCATGTTCCTTATGCCGGTAATTTGGCCCGTCCCGCTTCAGCACGCCCGGTTCATGGAACTGCAGGTATGCGAACAGGTCCGCCTCCCGCGCCTCCCGGATCTGCTCTTTGGTTACGCCGGGCATAGCGTCGGCACAGATTTTCGTTTCATCGTGCTCCGCCTCCTTCCTGTGATGAAATGAAAAAAGACGCCGTAAAGCGCCTAACAGCCGTACAGGTCATGGTTGACCTCGGCACGGTAATAGCTGTCCATTGTCGCCGGGGCGTTATACAGCGCCGCCAGCAGGTAAGCCTTGATATTCCCGACCTTCGTGGTGTTCCTGTCGATACAGTCAAAAACATACTCTAAGTGGCTGGAATTGATTTTCAGGAAACGTCCCTTTACCACCTCCCTGGGAAAATCATCCCCTGCGATGCGGATATATGGACGTTTGGATAAAATAACTTCAAGCATAAGCTCAACCGCTTCATCCATACGCTCCCTGCCATACTGCTGGACCAGGAAGTTATACTCGATATTTTCTTTGATGATTTCACGGTATGCGTCTGCCAATCCTATCCGATCCACCCCATCAGGGCAGCCTGCCGCCTCCGGTTCTGCCGGATAGATTGATTGATACGTCCTTGATATATCCGTTTTTGATTTTTTCGTTTTTAATGGATCAATATTTAATTGTGCGGGATTTTCCTGTCCAGGTTCTCCCTGTTCAGGTTTTGCCTGTCCTGGATTTACCTGTCTTGGATTTTCCCGTTTAGGTGGAACGCCTGGTTTTTCGCCAGTTACCGGCTTTTCGTGGATTGTATACTCAATGTCTCCGAGCTGGCCGTTTTCATAGCGGAGGCGCTGCCTGGTGAGGTACCCGTGCCGTTCCAGTTCTTTCAGGGCGGTAGTGATGGAATCCACGCCGTCCTTGCAGATATGAGCAAGCCCCTTAGTGGTATAATCCCAATCCTCAGGCAGGGACAGCATCAGCGAAAGAAGCCCCTTTGCCTTTAAGGACAGCTCTGTATTGCGCAGGTGGTGGTTACTCATAACGGTAAAGTCTCTTGTTTTTTCTACACGGAATACGGCCATTTCAAAGCCCCCTTTCTTTACTCATTCCGTTACAAGGTGCGGTCCCTGCGGTCATAGTAGAGATGGCCACCTGAGACCTTCGCATGGTTTTTCAGTTTCACTTCGCCCCGTTCCTGGCTGTCTAAGAATTTCTGATAGCCAGCGTCCGTAAGGAACAGGCGCATCTTATCGCCCTTATCCCCGACAGGGGCATCGCCCGAAAGCACGTCAAAGATGATCATGTGCTTTACCTCCGGGTCAAAGCGTTCCAAAGCCATGATGTCATGCCCCTTTAATTTCTCCGCGCCGGACTGCTGCCTGACCTCCGCAATCTTTTCCCCAATCGTCCGGGCTGGATAGGGCAGACGGTAATTTTTCTGAATGTCCCGCACCACATCCATACCCCATACCCTCAGCATCGGTCAGGACACGCAGTTTTGCCATCAGGCTTTCAGCCGCCTCCCGCTGTTCGGGGTTCTTTGTATATCGTGCAACCATGTGAAGCTCGTTCAGGACTTTAGCCAGACAGTCACCCTCGACCTGGAACAGCAGCCGTTTCTCCATTGCATTTAATATCATGTGAATCTCCTTTCTCTTAAAAATGGGTATGAAAAAAGGACATCCACCTAAATAAAAGATGAAATGTCCTTTGACATATACGTTATTCAATTTTATATACAAAGCAGTTTGCCGCTGTTTATGCCGCTTTCTGCTGGTGTCTCTGTGTTACATTCCCATCCTGAAACGGATGAATGCTTTCATATCTCCCATGAAATTCTGCCAATACAGCAAGCCCCGGCTTCTGGCTGACATACCACTCCAGAAGCTTTCCCATCTCCTCTGCCACATCTGCCGGCTTTGCCGTATGGTACATCCCGACCATATTAGGCCGCTTCTTATAGCTCCCAATGGCATATCCATTGGCACGGTCCTCAAACACACCGCACTTCAATTCATAATGAAATTGCCTGATCAGCGCCTGGGATAAAGGCTCCTTTAGGGTATCCAGCATTTTATTGAACATTAAGAAATGCCCGTTCATCTCCTCTACATCCTTCGCCCTGTAATAATCCTCTGACCTTGGCAGGGTTCCATGGTCAAATAGAAAAGCTGTCTGCTCCTCTGTAAGCGTACTTCCCTCGATTTTATTGGAATTATAGGCAAGCAGGCGCTGAGTATAGGCATAGACACCGGAACGGTCAAACCGTTCCCGCTCAATCCGGAACCGTTCCAACAAAAAACGGAGAAACTCCTTTTCCTGAAAAATCCTCACAGAATCACCTCACATACGCTATACAGAACCACTCCCTAAATGGCCAGAGCCGCTGGCCAAAGCCCCTTACAGCTTATGAAACCGAATACAGTTCGGCGTATCAATGGCAATGGGCGCCCCCTTCATCAGGAAAATCTTTTTCTCATAATCCATGACAAAGATCCGCATCTCATTGCTGTCATGGTTCAGAGCCACAAAATGCCTGCCGTCCGGAAAGATTCCCAGGGCCTTGGGGTAATCCCCGCTGATGGGATTGCTGCAAAGCTCTGTCAGCATCCCCGTCTCCTGATCTACCCCAAAAACAATCACGGAATTCGTACCGGCATTGGAGCAGAACAGGTATCGGCCATCCTCCGTCAGCTCCATCCCGGAGGCGCCTCCATTCTCAATATCTCTGGTCTCCACGGTAGATATACTCTGTATATGCTCAAACAGCGGCCCCTTGGGGGTGCACTCGTAGGTATACACCTCCACGGTGTTCTTTAGCTCACAGAGCACATAGGCATAGCTCCCATCCTTGGTAAAATGCAGCATCCGGGGCGCTGACTCCAGGGGACAGCGCAGGATATCCGCCAGCTGAATCTTCTCATACTCATAATTAATCTTATAGATCTTCACATGGTCCAGGCCGCCGTCCACCGCACAGACATAATTCTGCTTCTTTGGGGTAATCATGACGCAATTCACATGGGGCCTGGAATTGCGCTCCGCGATCTTGCGCCCCATGCCCTTATGGAAAATGCCGTCTGCAATACCCGCAATCCCGCCGTCTGCACGAAGCTTCATCATAGACACCCTGGCATCGTGATAACCGCCCACAAACAGAAATCGGTTCTGATCATCCACATCCACATAGCAGCCCCGCATTCCGCCGATCCATTCCTTGTTGATGGACGCAAGATCACCGTCCGGCAGAATCCGGAACGCCTCCACGCCCTCGTCGGAAATGGAATACAGAAACCTTCCGTCCTTGGAAATGGTCAAATGGGACGGATTGTTGATGGGAACCACCCTGCGCTCGGTCATTTTGCCCTGTTCCACATCCACGTCATACAGATGGATTCCCACACTGTTCCCATGGGTATAAGTGCCTACATACGCAACATATCTTTCATTGCTCATCTTCCTGTTCCTCCTCTTGTCTGCGTAATATATCGTACGGATCCAGCTCCTGGCCCAAGTCAAGATATAAAAGCTGTTTTGGATGGGGGGCGCTCTCCATCGGATGTCCTGCTTCGTCCAGAATCGCCCGCACTGTCACAGGCAGATTCCTGCCGTCTGGCTTCATCACCTCAATCTGCTCCCCCACCGAGAACTTATTCCTCTGTTCCAGCGGATAGAGCCCCCGGCTGTCGGCTGCACCTACAATGCCAAGATAGGTATAATCCTTCACATAGGTACTGCTGCCGTAAATCTGTGTGTTCTCATCCGGCTTTCCAAAGAAAAACCCGGTGGAAAACTCCCGATGGGTGCTGCCCTTCATCTGTTCCCGATACCAGTCCATATGGTCCTGGTATTGCTTTGGCGAACTAAAATAATCGTCAATGGCCTTCCGGTAGGTGCGGGCTGCCGTCGCCACATACAGCGCTGTCTTCATCCGCCCCTCAATCTTAAAGCTGTCAATGCCTGCCTGGCAGAGGGCCGGGATATGCTCAATCATACACAGATCCTTGGAATTGAAGATATAAGTTCCTCGCTCATTCTCATAGACCGGCAGATATTCGCCGGGGCGCTTCTCCTCCATCACCGCATATTTCCAGCGGCAGGGATGGGTGCAGGCCCCATGATTGGCATCCCGTCCGGTAAAATAATTGCTCAAAAGGCACCTGCCGGAATAGGAAATGCACATAGCCCCGTGGACAAAGGTCTCGATCTCCAATTCCTTTGGGATCCTGCGGCGAATCTCTCCAATCTCTGCAAGGGACAGCTCCCTGGCAGAAACGACCCGCTTTGCTCCCTGGCGGTGCCAGAACAGATACGTTCCATAATTGGTATTATTGGCCTGAGTGCTGATATGTACCTCAATCTCCGGGCAGATCTCCCTTGCAAGGGAAAAAACCCCCGGATCCGAAATGATCAATGCATCCGGCCGGATCTCACGAAGCTCCCGGAAATACTGTTCCACGCCCTCCAGGTCATCATTGTGAGCCAAAATATTGGCCGTCACATAGACCTTCACCTGCCGGGCATGGGCAAAGGCGATTCCCTCCGCCATCTCCTTCATGGAAAAATTCCTGGCCTTGGCCCGGAGACCATAGGCCTCTCCGCCGATATATACTGCATCTGCACCAAATAAAACTGCAATTTTTAATACTTCAAGACTGCTGGCCGGAACCAGCAACTCTGGTTTCCTCATACCATTCCCTCTCCGTCCGTCTGCCTGCCGCACCTGCGCACACTAACCGTAACGCCGTCTCCAATGGGAAGAACCGATGTGGCCAGCTCCTTATGGTGGGTCAGCTGATACAGGTATTCCCGCATCCTTTTGTGGATCGTCCTGTTCCTCCTGGTAACTGCAAAGCGGGATTCCAGAATCTCTCCCTCCTGCAGAACATTATCGGAAACCAGGACTCCCTTGGGCCCTAAGAGCCGCAAAAGCTGCGGCAAAAATGCAAGATACTGCCCCTTGGCCGCATCCAAAAAAATGAAATCAAAGCTTCCCGAGAGCGTCGGAAGCAGCTCCATGGCATCTCCAAAAAGCAGCTCTATCTGTTCTGCTCTGCCGGCGCGCTTAAAATTCTCCCTGGCAATGGGAATCCGCTTCTCATAATTCTCTATCGTAACAATCCGGCAGGCTGCAGGATTCGCCTCTGCCATCAAAATGGCGGAAAATCCCACGGCACAGCCCACCTCCAGGATCCTGGCCGGCTGCTTCATGGCCATCAGAAGCCGCAGCAGGCTCTGGGTCTCCCTGCGGATGATCGGCACATAGGAAGCCAGGGCCTCCTGTTCCAGCTCACAGAGAATCCCGGTGTTCCCCTCCTCCAGAGAATGAAGAAATGACACCATCCGCTCATCTGCAATCATGCTATCACCTATTCCTCCTCGTCCTCCTCTGGCTCATCTGCTGCCATAATCTGCAGCATTTCTCTGGAATCCTGGGATGTATTCAGAGTGTAGAGCCCAGGCTTTACCTTATCTCTGTAGGCGGAAAGCTGCATCTGAATCCAGAACAGCGTATCATCCCGCACAAGGCCCTTTTCCTCCAGCAGCGTTCCAATCTCAGAAGCAGACATTCCCTCTGAGATCTCCACCACCTTATCCCTGCCCGGCTTGGGATCCACGGACTGTTCCGTATAAATGCGGTATCCCAGATCATAGGCCCTGCCGCTGAGCTTGAGAACAGCCACAACCACCAGCACGATGATCAGGATATTGACACACAGATGCAAAATATTCAGTACAATTTTACTGGCGCTCATTTCCTACCTCTTTTCTTTGGACCCTTCTTACACACCCTTGCCAAGATCCACATCCAGCTGCTCCACCAAGCTCCAGTTAATCCGCTGAACCAGACGGCACACCTCATGCTCTGCTGCCAGATAATCCTCTACCAGGGGCTCTGCCCGAAAAGATGCGGTCTCCTGAACCAGCTTGTCAATCTCCGCAAATATATCAATCCCCTTCTGCTCATTCTGCAGACGGAATACACGGCCGCAGAATTCAAGCACCCGCTGCTCCTTCTGGGGATCCTCCTTCAGCTTCCTGCGGATCTCCTGGTAATGCAGATATTGTTCGCTTTCCAGCACGGCCTCAACCAGCGCGTTTATTTTTTCGTCTATTGTATTCATCCTTCTACACTTCCATTATAATTGGCATGATCATTGGTCTGCGTTTTGTTTTGCGCCACACGAACTCTCCCAGGGAATCCTTGATCTCTGTCTTGATCTTCCCCCAGTCGGTAATATTCTTAGCCATGCAGTGCTCCACCGTGTCCTCCAGCACCTGATGTGCCTCGTCCATCAAGCTCTCGGAGCCTCTCACATACACAAACCCACGGGTTACAATATCCGGGCCGGCCAGCACCTGTCCGCTGCCCGCCTCTAAGGTGAGCACCACAACAATGATGCCGTCCTCTGCCAGGTGCTGACGGTCGCGGAGCACAATGTTGCCCACATCGCCCACACCGAGGCCATCCACCAGTACGTCTCCCACCGGTACTTCACCGGTGACAGCCGCGCCCTTCTCATCCAGCTCCAGCACATCGCCGGAGGACAGAACGAATATATTCTCCTTCTCAATGCCCAGCTCCTCTGCAATCCTTGCCTGGGCCTTCAGATGGCGGTATTCTCCATGGACCGGAATTGCGTATTTGGGGCGAACCAGCGAATAGATCAGCTTGATATCCTCCTGACAGGCATGTCCCGATACATGGGCGTCCTGGAAAATCACATTTGCCCCCTTCATGGACAGCTCATTGATCACCCGGGACACTGCTTTCTCATTGCCCGGAATGGGATTGGAGCTGAAAATAACCGTATCCCCGGGCTGGATCGTAACCTTCTTATGAAGATTGGCTGCCATACGCGACAGCGCTGCCATGGATTCCCCCTGGCTTCCTGTGGTAATCAGTACGGTCTGTTCCGCCGGATAATTCCGAACCTGTTCAATATCAATGAGCGTATTGTCCGGAATCTTCAAATACCCCAGCTCTGCGGCTATACTGATGATATTCACCATGCTGCGGCCTTCTACTACTACCTTGCGCTTATATTTGTAGGCAGAATTGATAATCTGCTGTACACGGTCCACATTGGAGGCAAAGGTGGCGACAATGATCCTGCTGTTGGCATGGTCTGCAAACAGGTTGTCAAAGGTTCTTCCCACAGTCCGCTCCGAGCTGGTATGCCCCGGACGCTCCGCATTGGTACTGTCGCACATCAGCGCCAGCACGCCCTTTTTGCCCAGCTCCCCAAAGCGCTGCAGGTCAATGGCCCCTCCGAATACCGGTGTATAGTCCACCTTAAAATCTCCGGTGTGCACCACGGTTCCCGCCGGGGAATAGATGGCCAGGGCAGCCGCATCCGCAATACTGTGGTTGGTGCGGATAAATTCTACCCGGAAGCATCCCAGGTTGATGTGCTGTCCGTATTTTACTACCTTGCGCTTTACCTTGGTGAGCATGTTATGCTCCCGCAGCTTATGCTCAATGATCCCAATGGTCAGCTTGGTGGCGTACACCGGCACGTTGATCTCCCGCAGTACATAGGGAATGGCGCCGATGTGATCCTCATGGCCATGGGTGATGAAGAAGCCCTTGACACGCTCCAGATTATTCTTCAGATATGTGATATCCGGAACCACCAGGTCAATTCCCAGCATATCATCCTCCGGAAAGGACAGGCCGCAGTCCACAACGATAATACTGTCTTCATATTCAAAGGCAGTTATATTCATTCCGATCTGCTCCAATCCGCCCAGGGGAATGATTTTCAATTTTGAGTTTTTTTCTTTTTTCAAATTGCACCTCCGTAAATTATCTCGGTCATTATTTTCATCTCTTTTCATTTCTAAGAATAGATATCCACGTCCTCCAGCAGGGAGGCAAACACCTTGGAGAGCGCCTCCAACTCCTCCTCTGTCTCCACCATCTCATAGATGGCCTCCGTCTCCTGTTGGCCGGAAATATCCTTTAAAATATACGCATCACAATCTCCGTCCTCCTCCTCTGTTACCAGAAGGTAATCCACACCGTTGATCCGCGTTTGTTCCACCACAAAAAAATCTGCCGTCTCCTCTGTGTCCGGCACCTGAAATTTAACCTTTTCCATTCTCTTCCTTTCTTCCTGCTTCTCACAGCTGCTTCCTGCTCAGGGAATCCAGATAGCCCTGCAGAATAAAGACAGCTGCAAGCTTGTCCACATACTCCTTCCGATTCTCTCTTCGGATCCGCCCCTCCATCATGGTACGCTCCGCCTCCACCGTAGTCAGGCGTTCGTCCCAGAGAACAACTGGAAGGCCGGTCCTTCTGTGAAGCATCTCCTGGAATTCCCGGGTGCGCTCACAGCGCTCTCCCTCGGAATAATTCATATTCCGGGGATATCCCAGTACAATCTCCTCCACCTCATACTCGTGGATCAATGCTTCAATCCGCGCCAATGTCTGGCGAAGCTTTCCCGGTGACTGCCTCCGAATAATCTCAATTCCCTGAGCCGTCAGCTTCAAGGCATCACTGATCGCCACGCCTACTGTCTTAGAGCCGAAATCCAACCCCATAATACGCATATGATTCCTCCATTATTCCCAGGAATTATTCTTGATATACTGTTCAAAAATCTCTTCCACCAACTCGTCACGCTCCACCTTCATAATCAGGCTCCTGGCATTCTTATGGCTGGTAATATAGGTTGGATCGCCGGATATAATGTAACCCACAATCTGGTTGACCGGGTTATAGCCCTTTTCCCGCAGTGCGCTGTACACAAGCTCCAGCACCTCGCCTACCTTAATCTGTTTTTCTGTCTCCACTCTGAAATATTGTGTGTTACTTTTATCCTGCATCATTTCACGCCCCAGTTCTTAGCTCTTTCGTGCTTTTGTCATTCTATTTCTATTTTAATATAAATGATTCCAAAATTCAATCCATATTTTCTGTCAAAATGGGTCGACACCGTAAAATATGATTTTCCGTCAGGCTCTCAGCCCTGCATTTTACCACCCGGTTGATCTGGCCGTCCCCTTCAAAAACAGGAATTTCCACCCGGATATACTCCGGCGTATGCCCTGTGTAATATTCCCCGTCCGCCAATTGAATCCGCTCCTCCACCAGGATTTCCAGGGTTTTTCCCAGATACCAGGCCGCAAAGCTTTGGCTCATGGGCTCTGTATCTCCAAACAAAATACTGCTGCGCTCCGCCTTTACCTGCTCGGGAATCTGCCCTTCCATACCGGCTGCCCTCGTTCCCCTGCGGACGGAATATTTGAAAATGTGTACCTCAAAAAATGCAATTTCCTGTAAAAATCTCCTGGTAGCCGCAAATTCCTCCTCCGTCTCCCCCGGAAAGCCCACAATGATATCCGTGGTGAGGGCCGGATGGTCAAAATAGTTCCTCAGATAGCCGCAGCCCTGCCGGTATTCCTCACAGGAATATTTCCGGTTCATCCGCCGCAGCGTCTCGTCGCAGCCGCTCTGAAGAGACAGGTGAAAATGTGGGCAGACCTTGGGAAGGACAGACAGGGCCCGGGCAAATTCCTCGGTGACAATCTTCGGCTCCAGGGAGCCCAGCCGGATCCGGCTAATCCCGGGAAGCTTATGAATCTCCTCTATCAGGGACAGCAGGCTGTCCCCGGTATCTGCGCCGTAGGAGCTCAGATGGATCCCGGTAAGCACCACCTCCTGATAGCCGTTTTGGGCCAGTGCTCTTATCTCCTTTAGCAGATCGCTGCGGCTGCGGCTTCTGACACGTCCCCTGGCATAGGGAATGATGCAGTAGCTGCAGAACTGGTCGCACCCGTCCTGAATCTTCACAAAGGCCCGGGTATGCTCCGCCGTGCGCCGGATGGCCAGGCTCTCATATCCCCCGGCCGCCCCGGTGTCATTGATATCAACAACCTCCCTGCGCAGAACACGCTTCCCTGCCTGCATGTCCCTTTCATATTCTGCCAGCAGCCCGGGCAGCTCATGCTTCCGGTTGTTTCCAATGAGAATATCAATGGCAGGATCCGCCCCGGCCTGCTCGCCGGCTGTCTGCACGTAGCAGCCCGCTGCCACCACAATACTGTCCGGATTCTGCTTTTTCGCCCGGTGCAGCATCTGCCGCGACTTCCGGTCCGCCAGGTTCGTCACAGAGCAGGTATTAATCACATAGACGTCCGCTTGTTCAAAAAAAGGTACAATCTCATATCCCGCCTCCTCCAGAAGCTGCTGCATTGCCTCTGTTTCATAGGCATTCACCTTGCACCCCAAATTATGTAACGCTGCTTTTTTCATAGATTCTCCCTGATCCCCCTATTGACTTTTTCTTCCAAAAACGTTAGTATGAATTTAAGACAATTATCATATACAAAAGAGCTAGCATAAAACAATTTTCTTAAGGAGGTTTTTATAATGAAAACAGTACAAATTTCTCTGAATTCCATCGACCGGGTAAAGTCCTTTGTGAACACCATTACTCAGTTTGACTATGATTTCGACCTGATCTCCGGCAGATATGTGATTGATGCCAAGTCCATCATGGGCATCTTCAGTCTGGATCTGTCCAAGCCCATTGACCTGGCGATCCATTCCGAGGCCAACATGGAAGAGATTCTGGAGGTGCTCAAGCCCTACTTAATCCAGAAATAATACTTACCGGAACCTGCGCACGTACATCATACATCCCCCGGCCTGCTGCCGGGGGATATTTACGTCTTACCTGTCTAAATCCTGCCCCTGGTTTTACTCCACAACAATCGTCTCCACGGTCTCAATGGCTGTCTTCACCAGCTCCTTCATCCGTTCCCCCAGCTTCTGCTCCGAGCGCTTGATGATATTCAAATTCGGCTTTGTCACCGGATGCTTGGCCACAAAGATCGTACAGCAGTCCTCATAGGGCAGAATGGAGGTCTCATAGGTCCCGATCCGCTCCGACACGTCAATGATCTCCTGCTTGTCAAAGCCGATCAAGGGCCGGTATACCGGCAGGGTACACACCTCGTTGGTAGCGGCCAGGGACTGCATGGTCTGGCTGGCCACCTGGCCGATGCTCTCTCCGGTAATGAGTCCCAGGCTTCCCGTCTCCTTGGCAAAATGCTCCGCAATCTTCATCATATACCGTCTCATGATAATGGTAAGCTCCTCATGGGGACACGTCTCATAGATATGGAGCTGGATATCCGTAAAATTCACAATATTCAGGTAAATGGGCCCTGTATATCTAGCCACAATCCGCGCCAGGTCAATGACCTTCTCCTTCGCCCGTTCGCTGGTATAAGGCGGCGCATGAAAATACGTGGCGTCGATTTTTACTCCCCGCTTGGCAATCATATAGCCTGCCACCGGGCTGTCGATGCCTCCGGACAGAAGGAGCATGCCCTTGCCATTGGTTCCCACCGGCATGCCTCCGGGGCCCGGGATCACCTCGGAATAGATATGAATCTGCTTTCGAATCTCAATGTTCAGCATCAGCTGGGGCTTATGCACATCCACCCGCATTTTGGGGAAGGCCTCTAAGATCCGCCCGCCCAGCAGAGCATTGAGCTCCATGGATTCTATGGGGTAATCCTTCCTGGCCCGGCGGGCATGAACCTTGAAGGTCAGCTCCTGACCCTCATACCGCTCCTTCAGATAAGCGATCACATCCTGGGCAAGCTTCTCAAAGCCCTCATCCGTAAGCTGCACCACCGGGCAGATGCCCACAATGCCAAACACATGGGTCAGACGCTCCACCGTCTCCTCATAGTCAAAGTCGGTCTGAGCCTCCACATAGATGCGCCCCTGCTCCTTGGTGATCAGAAACTCCCCCTCCAGGGGCTTCAGGGCATATTTGATCTGATGGATCAGCGCATCCTCAAACAGATGGCGGTTCTTTCCCTTGATCGCGATTTCTCCGTATTTTATCAAAAATGTATGTAGCATACGTCTCTCCTTCTCAATGTCTTGTATATTTCATCAGCATGGGAACCAGCTCCTGCAGTGTTTTTACGGTGTAGGCAATCTCCTCCAGGGTATTCTCCACGCTGAAGGAAAAACGCAGGGTGCTGTCCAGATACCGCGGATTCAGGCCTATGCTCTTTAATGTCCTGCACACTGCCGGCTTGTTGGAGGAGCAGGCGCTTCCGGCCGAAGCATAGATCCCCCGCTCCTCCAGGGCATGGAGCAGCACCTCGCTGCGCACCCTGTCAAAGCTGACGCTGACAATCTGTGGCGCTGCGGTCCGGTCCAGGGGCCCGTTGATATGCGCCCACTCCAGGCCCTCCAGACCCCGGATCAAGGCCTCCCGCAGCTGATAGAGCTGCTCCCGCTTCTCATCCAGATTCTGATAAGCCTCCTGGGCTGCCACCCCAAGGCCAGCCACCCCCGGCACATTCTCCGTGCCGGAGCGCATCCCGTTCTGATGACCGCCTCCCAGCATCAGGGGCCGAAGCTTTGTCCTGTCCTTTGCATACAGGAAGCCCACGCCCTTGGGGCCATGGATCTTATGGCCGCTGACTGCCAGCAGGTCAATCCCCAGCCTTGCCGGGTAAATCGTGTATTTTCCGTAAGCCTGAATCGCGTCCACATGGAACAGTGTGCGGGGATTTTTCTCCTTGATCAGCTTTGCCGCCTCGGCAATAGGCTCCACCGCGCCAATCTCATTGTTCACATACATCATGGATACCAGAATCGTATCCGGGCGTATGGCTGCACCAAGCTGCTCCAAGGAGATCAGGCCCTGGCTGTCCACATCCAGCCAGGTGACCTCAAACCCTTCCTGGACAAGCTCTTCCATGGCGGCAGAGACAGCCGCATGCTCAATACAGGTGGTAATCAGGTGCTTCCCGGCCCTGCTGTTGGCCCGCGCCGCCCCAAGAACAGCCAGGTTGTCCGCCTCCGTTCCCCCGGAGGTGAAGATCAGCTCCTTCTCCTGTACCTTCAGGGTCCGGGCAATCCGGCTCCTGGCCTCTTTGATATACCGCTCTGCCTCCAGTCCCTTCAAATGCAGGGAGGAGGTATTGCCGTAATCCTCCTGCAATGCCTTTATCATAATATCCCGGGCGCCGTCCGAGCACCTGGTGGTAGCTGAATTATCCAAATATACTTCCATCTCTTCCTCCGCTGATTCTTCCGGTACTGCCGATTCCTCCGGACCGCTGATTCTTCTGGTACTGCCGATTCCTCCGGACCGCTGACTTTTCCACTACTCCTCCAGCCGGTACAGAAGCATGGAGAGCATGGCCATACCGGCTGTCTCGGTCCGCAAAATCCGGTTTCCCAATGACAGCAGCTGTGCCTCTCCCCGTATTGCTTCAATCTCCTTCTTGTCAAAGCCCCCCTCCGGGCCGATAAATACTGCCAGGGAGCCCTCCCGCTTCAGGCTCTCAAGGACCTGGCGGGTGTGCTCCATGCCCCGCTCATTCTCATAGGGCACAAGCCGCACATCCATGGTTTCGGCATAGCGGCAGGCCTCTTCAAAGCTCATTACCTTCTGCACTGCCGGGACAATACTGCGCCTGGACTGCTTGGCCGCACTCTCCGCGATCCCATTCCAGCGCTTCACCTTGGCCTCTGCCTTCTTCTCGTCCAGCTTCACCACACAATTGCGCATGGCCACCGGAATGATCTCATACACCCCAAGCTCCACTGCCTTCTGGATCACCAGCTCCATCTTGTCTCCCTTGGGAAGCCCCTGGAACAGGGAAATCCTCACCGGCAGCTCCCGGCTTTCATGATCCTGGTACAGGATCCGTACTGTCACTGCCTCCCGCTCCACCTGCTCTACCTGGCAGAAGAAGTCCCTTCCCTGCCGGTCGCTGACCCTAAGCTGCTCCCCGCTCTTCATCCGGAGCACCTGGCCAATATGCCTGGCATCCTCTCCCACAATCCTAATCGTTTCCGCTCCAACCTGCTCTGATTCTACAAAAAACTGACGCATCACTGCTTCCTCGCTGTCACGCTGACCCACTCGCCCTGGCGGCCGATCTCCAGAAGCTCGAAGCCTGCTGCTGCAATGGCCTCCTTCACCGCCTCCTCCTTGAAATCAATGATTCCTGAGGTGATGTAGATCCCGCCTGCCTTCAGGCGTTTGGGAATCACAGGGGTCATGGGGATGATCACGTCTGCCAGAATATTGGCCACCACAATGTCAAAGCACTCACAGCCCACCTGCTGCTGCAGATTGGTATCATCAATGAGATTGCCCTGATAGAAGCAGCCTGCCTCTGCAGGCAGGTGGTTCCCCTCCATATTCTCCCTGGTGGAGCTCATGCATTCCGGGTCCACGTCTGTCCCCACCACATGGCCTGCCCCCAGCTTCAGGCTGATAATGGACAAAATCCCGCTGCCGCAGCCCACATCCAGCACCTGATCTCCCGGCTTTAGATACTTCCGCAGCTGCCGGATGGCCAGCTGTGTGGTCTCATGCTTCCCGGTCCCAAAGGAGGTTCCCGGATCAATCTCAATGATGCAGGAATAGCCCTCCTCTGCCGGCGCCTCCTCCCAGGTGGGCTTAATAAAGATATCGTCAATGGAAAAGGACTTGAAATACTGCTTCCAGTTGTTGATCCAGTCTTTGTCCTCCGTCTCGTCTGTAGTTATCGTCCCCTCGCCGATATCCGTAAAGGCCCGCAGGCTTTGCAGCTCCTCCTGTACGGCTGTAAGGATTTCCTGCTGATCCTCCTCACTGTCCAGAAAAAAGCTCACGTAGGCCACTCCATCGTCCGGCGCAAGCTCCGGCAGAAAATCAATGTATAATTTTTTCCGGTCCTCCTCTGACAGGGGCACGTTATCCTCGATCTGGACGCCCCAGATCCCGATCTCCGCCAGGGCGGCGCTTAAGATGTCCTCCGCCTGAGTGGTGGTCTTGATGGTATATTTTTTCCATTTCATCGTTTTTTCCGTTTCCTTTCTGGCAACAAAAATCTCTATGTACTAGAATACGGATTTTTTCCCCATACGTCAAGCCCATATCGAAAAGAATCCTGCCCGGGGCTTATTTCTATTGCCGTTCATGTTCCAAAGAGCCGCTTTTGGCAACACGATTTCGCCCTTATGCCCCAGGCAGGATCCTATGATTTCAAAAATTTAAAGCTTCTGTGCGCACTGGGAGAATTTCTGCTTGGCCTCCTCCACCTTCTGCATCTCTGCTGCCGGTGTGGGATAGAATCCCCTGCCATGCATCATCCGAAATACATCCTGCTGGATGGCATGCTCCTTGTCAAGGCAGTCGAGAATGGCATCCCTGACATTGGCATGCACACATTCGTTTGCCCAGATATTGTAGTGCTCTGTAGCCGTCTTTTCCGCAGTCAGCGCATCGGATAATACTTCCTTTTCCGAGTAGAGCGGCTGCTGTGTCTGATCCATCTGTATCATCTGTTCTTCCTCCGATCTCTCTTATCTTTCTTATCTCACTTATCTTAATTATCTCTCTTATCTTAATTATCGCAGCTGCGAATACAGGGACATAAAATGCTCCTGATGCCGGTTTGCAATCTCTTCAAATTTCGACTTTACCTCTGAATCCTGACTGTGGGTGGCCAGCATCCGAAATTTCTTCACCAGCAGCTCTTCCTCATTCAGAAGCTCATTCAAACCGTTTAACTCTTTTTCTGACAATTGATCCATTGTGGCGCTCCTTTCTCATTGGCGTATTGGATTTTGCACAGGATTTTTATCAGGCAGAAAAAAGACCTGTGCAGACATAGTATGCGCCAAAACAAAAGGCTGATACCCACCAAAAAAATGGAAAGCCAGCGAAAAAAATCCACTGGCTTTTTCTTTTCTGCATAAGCTTCCCATTACGCATTGTTTTTATACAACGGCTTCAATCAGTATTTTATCGCCAAGTACCATCTCTTTGATCCCAGGTTCCTTCTTTTTATTAAAATTAAAGCTGAGCATATAGCCTTTCTTCATATGGAAATGATCAAGATAACCAATAAGCTGCTGCTCCCCACGTTCATGATATGCATTGCCGCGCCAGATTTTCAGCTCAAGGATGTTCTGCTCTCCGCGATAATAAATCACCAAATCCATACGGTCACTATCCCTGGTCTGGGGTTCTATGCTATAATTCCCAACGCCGTTAATAATTGGCTTCAAAAAAAGAATAAAATACTTTCTTCCAACATTTTCAAGGAAGCTGTCATCCTTCTCGCCATAAAGCTCATGGAAGGTTTCTATAAATTTCTCCAGGATCCGCCTGATATCTAAATGTCCGCCTACAATAAATTGGTTTTTCTCAACCTGACCCGCATGATACATTTTGCTGGTGGCAAATTCCTCCGAAATAAAATGATTATACAGCACTGTTTCAAAAATCCGGTTGGAAATTACCATCATATCCTTCTCATTGCGAATAAATCCAAACATAGCGGCGTCCTTCAAATAGACGTTTGTCGCAGTATATGGGATATTCTTTCCATGAAACAGCAGCTCATACAGGATCGTCTTAAGCTTTGGATAACATTCCAGCTTTCCGATCAGGGATTCATACAATGCGTTATCCTCTTTTACCATCATCTTCTCTGCTTCCAGGAATCCCTGTTCTGTCCATGCACTGCCCCGATCCGGATAATCCTGGCTGCCGGGAAGCCTCTCATCCATAAACTTACACAGCCTGGAAACCAAAAACGGATATCCATGGGTATATGTGTAGAGCAAATGAGCCATTTTCTCTATATCCATCCCAATGTGATAATCATTTTCATAGTCCTGCAGCATTCCGGAGATATCCTCTGTTGAAAACCCCATTTCTACATTAAAATCAGCTGCAATGTTCCAGGGGCTGTTCATCTGGTGTGCCTCCTCCGGATGGATTTTTCTCCTGATATTCCGAATATCATAAACTCCGGCAAGAATTACAGAATGGAAAGCAGGCGTCCTTCGTCTCTTTAAATAATAGGCCCGAAGCTGTGATAAAAAATCCATAAAAACCTGATTGTTGGAAGCAGTATCTATCTCATCAATCATCAAAACAACCTTTTTATCAGATGTTCTGCACAGCTCCATCAGTGTCTTAAATAATACGGAAAGCGTCGTTTCCTTTCTCACACCTGCTGCATATTGCTCCAACTTTTCCTTCACTCTGCCCGAAAGATTCTGTGCACAATCCAAAAGCTCCCTTGAAAAAGCAGTAACAAAGCTCTGCTCTGACGCAAAATCAGCACAGCTGATGGTCTGAAAATCCAGGCTGATCACCAGATAGCTCTGTTCCAGATCATCATGGAGCGCCGTTAAAATAGTAGTCTTTCCATATTGTCTGGCCCGGTTGATAGTAAAATATTTCCCGGCATCTACCATTTTCCTGATGTCTTTCAAACGCACCGATAGATCTACCATATAATTCAGCTTAGGATCGCAAGAGCCATCTGTATTAAAAAACCTAGCCATGAGCAGTTCGCCCCCTTCCCACGATTTCACAGAATTCTCCCAAAATACTTCCTTAAATTATACCCAATTGGGTATTGTTTCGCAAGGATTTTCTAAAACTGCAGGCATTCTGTTACAATTCACGGCGTGACCGGCCGCGAACTGTAACGCATCCAGCCCCTCACTCCTGAATCATGTTCTCACGGAATACCCTCGCTTCGCTGGGGCAGACCCTGCGCAGCTAGTGCGCATTCCTGACCCGTAAAAAGTAACAGACACACCATTTATTCTGAATTATCACACAATTTTTCTTTCCTTACAGCTCTAAATTTGTTATACTTAAATCATATTCACGAAAAGGAAAGGATACAAAATCATGAAAGACGAGAAAATCATCAGCTCCATGGGAAGTATCCACATGATCCCCATGGATAAAATCGCGGGTTTTGACGTAAGGCCCGGCTTATACGAACTAAACGGGGCCACCGCTATCCCGGTAGGCGTCAATTTTACCGTCCATTCCTTTCAGGCTACATACTGCGAACTGCTCCTGTTCCACCGTGAGGAAAACGAACCCTATGCCGTCCTGCCCTTCCCCGAGCATTACCGGGTGGGAAAGGTGTATTCCATGATCGTGTTCGGCCTGAATATCGAAGATTTCGAGTATGCTTACCGTCTCGACGGCCCTTATGATGTTTCCAAGGGACTTCTGTTCGACAAGAAGAATATCCTTTTGGACATTTACGCAAAGGCCGTCACCGGCCAGAGTGTCTGGGGGCATTCCCCCAACAAGGGGACCTTCTATAAGGCCCGGGTGGTAAAGGATGATTTTGATTGGGGAAAAGAAGCAAGACCTCTGATTCCCATGGAGGATTTGGTCATCTACGAGGTCCATACCCGGGGGTACACCAAGCATTCCTCCTCCGGAGTAACCCATCCGGGCACCTTCGCAGGCCTGCGGGAAAAGATTCCCTACCTGAAGGAGCTGGGCGTCAACGCAGTGGAACTGATGCCGATTTTTGAATTTGATGAAATGAAGGACAGCCGGATGGTGGACGGCAAGCTGCTGGTGGATTATTGGGGCTATAACACCGTAAGCTTTTTCGCCCCCAATACCAGTTATGCGGGAGTGACCGAATACAACCGTGAAGGTGCGGAGCTCAAAACCCTGATTAAAGAACTGAATGAAAACGGTATCGAATGCTTTTTGGATGTGGTGTTCAACCACACCGCCGAGGGAAATGAACTGGGACCAAGCTTTTCCTTCAAGGGATTTGACAACAATATTTATTACATGCTCACCCCGGACGGCTACTACTACAATTTCAGCGGCTGCGGCAACACCCTCAACTGCAACCACCCCATCGTACATCAGATGATCCTGGAATGCTTAAGATACTGGACCATTACCTATCATGTAAGCGGGTTCCGCTTTGACCTTGCCAGCATCCTGGGGCGCAACGAGGACGGCACCCCCATGAGCAGCCCGCCGCTTCTGCAGAGCCTTGCCTTTGATCCCATTCTGGGGGACGTGAAGCTGATCGCCGAAGCATGGGACGCAGGCGGCATGTATCAGGTAGGCAGCTTTCCCGCATGGAACCGCTGGGCGGAATGGAACGGCAGATACCGGGATGACATGCGCAATTACCTAAAGGGCGACTTAGGGCTCGCTTCCACCGCCGCCAAGCGCATCCTCGGTTCGCCGGATTTGTATGACCCCAACAGCCGGGGATACAATGCCTCCATCAATTTTTTAAACTGCCACGACGGATTCACCTTATGGGACATGTATTCCTATAATATGAAACACAACGAAGCCAACGGCTGGAACAATACCGACGGCGGCGAGACCCTAAGCTGGAACTGCGGCGTTGAAGGGGATACCGAGGATGCAGAAGTCCTTTCTCTGCGGCAAAAGCTGGCCAAAAATGCCATGACCGTCCTGTTGATGAGCCGGGGAACACCGATGTTTTTAGCCGGGGATGAATTTTTGAACACACAATTCGGAAACAATAACGCTTACTGTCAGGACAATGAAATTTCCTGGCTGAACTGGGAGGACTTGAAGAAAAACCGGGAACATTTTGAATATGTAAAACACCTGATACGGTTTCGCCAAACCCATGACGTTATACGCCGTTTTTCCGGAAACTGTTCCATGCGATATCCGGAAATCCAGGTTATGGGACCTGACTCATCCACTCAGGTGCTGCGGGTGATATATGCCGGGCGGAATTCCGATAATACGGGAGACGATTTGGTTCTTCTGGCCATTAACGTATTCTGGGAACCGCAGGAATTCTGGCTTCCCGACCTTCCCCATCCCATGGAGTGGTCTCTGGAAGCGGACTCCGCCAAGACCATTCTCCCTCAGGGTATTCCAACAGACGGCGAAGCAGTATTGATCGAAGATCATCACGTCCGTATGGACCCCCGCTCCACAATGGTACTGACTACCAGAACACATCTATAGGAAAAGGGGCTGTCGCACGAACGATTGAACAATCGGGAGTGTGACAGCCCCTTTTTCTTATATATCTTCCAGGGACTCCTTCAGCTTATCCATAAATCCCTTCTTCTTCCCATGCTTTTCCTTCCCGCCGCCGTCTGCAGCGCCGCTCTGGCTCTTCAGGCTGTTGCCAGCCAATGCATCGTACTTGCGAAGCGCCTCCTTGGCATCGCTGCTCAAGGACGTGGGCACCTGCACCACCAGGGTTACATAATGGTCCCCCCGCACCGCCTTGTTCCGCAGAGAGGGAATGCCCTTGCCCTTTAAGCGGATCCTGGTATCTGTCTGAGTTCCCGGCTTCACATCGTAAAGCACATCACCGTCAATGGTGCTGATCTTCACCTCGCCGCCCAGGGCTGCCTGTGCAAAGGAAATCGGTGCAGTGGAGTAAACATTCATATCCTGCCGTTGGAAAATCGGGTGTCTGGACACATTCACCTCCACCAGCAGATCGCCTCTCGGCCCTCCATTGGTTCCCGGTTCTCCCTTGTCCCGAATCCTTACGCTCTGTCCATCGTCGATTCCGGCCGGGATTGATACCTTGATCTTCCTGCGGCTGGCGACATAGCCGGTGCCGCGGCAGTCCGGGCATTTCTCCCGAATGATCTTGCCGGTTCCGCCGCAGTCCGGGCAGGTCTGCACATTCTGAACCATCCCCAGGAAGGACTGCTGGGTATAAACCACCTTGCCCTTGCCCCCGCACTTGCCGCAGGTCTCCGGAGATGTCCCCGGTTTGGCGCCGGTGGTGTGGCAGGTGGAGCAGTCGTCCTTTAAGGTGATCTCAATCTCCTTCTCACAGCCAAAGGCTGCCTCCTCAAAGGTAATCCGGATCACTGCCCGTAAGTTCGCGCCCCGGCGTGGGCCGTTGTCTGCGGAACGCCTTCTCCCGCCGCCAAATAAATCACCAAATATATCGCCGAATATATCGCCGAAATCCATACCCGAGAAGTCGAAGCCCCCTGCTCCTCCTGCACCGCCGCCCTCAAAGGCCGCATGGCCAAACTGGTCATACTGGTGCCGTTTGTCCGGATCGCTTAAGACTGCATAGGCTTCCGAGGCCTCCTTGAACTTCTTCTCTGCCTCCGCATCTCCCGGATTCATATCCGGATGGTATTTCTTGGCAAGTACACGGTATGCCTTTTTCAATGCTGCGTCGTCGGCGTTCCTGTCAACGCCTAAGACCTCATAATAATCTCTCTTCTGCTCTGCCATTGCTTACTCCCTCTTTACCGTCTACAAGGGTTGGCAGGGATACTGCCCTGCCAACCCTATTTATGCACAGGCCCGCATATGGAAGCTTACTGCTGACGCAGCATGCGGGCCACGCGACGAGCAGGGGAACAATTCCCCTACTCGGGCAAGATGCCTATACTTCCTTGTAATCTGCGTCTACCACATCGTCCTCCGGTGCGCTGTAGCTCTGCTGCTGGCCCATATCCGGGCCTGGGCCTGCCGCTCCCTGTGCTGCCTGGGACTGCTCATACATCTTGGCAAATACCTTCTGGGCGCTCTCCATCAGCTTCTCCTTGGCTGCCTTCATCTCTGCCACCTGATCGTCGGTCATCTCCTCTGCATTGGGATGCGCATCGATCAAAGCCTTCAATGCACTAAGATCAGCCTCCACCGCAGACTTATCGGCCGCGTCAATGTTGGCTCCAACCTCCTCCAGAGCCTTCTCGGTCTGGAATACGAAGGAATCTGCATCATTCCTGGTATCAATCGCTTCCTTGCGCTTCCGGTCCTGGGCCTCGAACTCGGCAGCTTCCTTCACTGCCTTATCAATATCCTCATCCGACATGTTGGAGCCTGCGGTAATGGTGATATGCTGCTCCTTGCCGGTTCCCAGATCCTTGGCAGATACATTTACAATACCGTTTGCATCAATATCAAAGGTAACCTCAATCTGCGGTACCCCCCGGCGTGCAGGGGGAATGCCGTCCAGGCGGAACTGTCCTAAGGACTTGTTGTCCCTTGCGAACTGCCGCTCGCCCTGTACCACATTGATATCAACGGCAGTCTGGTTATCTGCTGCTGTGGAGAAGATCTGGCTCTTCTTGGTGGGGATTGTGGTATTGCGCTCGATCAGCCTGGTTGCCACGCCTCCCATAGTCTCGATGGACAGAGACAGGGGAGTAACATCCAGAAGAAGGATCTCGCCTGCGCCGGCGTCTCCTGCCAGCTTGCCGCCCTGGATGGAAGCACCCAGAGCCACACACTCATCCGGGTTCAGGGACTTGCTGGGCTCCTTGCCTGTCAGCTGCTTTACCTTGTCCTGAACAGCCGGGATTCTGGTGGAACCGCCAACCAGCAGTACCTGGCCAAGCTCTGAGGCAGTGATGCCTGCATCCTTCAGGGCGTTCTGCACCGGAATGGTGGTACGCTCCACCAGATCATGGGTCAGCTCGTCGAATTTGGCCCTTGTCAGGTTCATGTCAAAATGCTTCGGCCCCTCGTTTGTGGCAGTGATAAAGGGCAGGTTGATATTTGTCGTAGTAGCGGAGGACAGCTCCTTCTTAGCCTTCTCTGCCGCTTCCTTCAGTCTCTGGAGCGCCATCTTGTCGCCGGAGAGATCCACACCCTCGGCCTTCTTGAACTCAGCCAGCATATAATCCGTAACCTTCTGGTCAAAATCATCTCCGCCCAGACGGTTGTCGCCGGAGGTGGACAATACCTCGATGACGCCCTCGCCGATTTCAATGATGGACACATCAAAGGTACCGCCCCCCAGGTCGTATACCATGATCTTCTGCTCCTTCTCATTGTCCAGGCCGTAAGCCAGCGCTGCTGCCGTGGGCTCATTGATGATACGCTTTACATCAAGGCCTGCGATCTTGCCGGCATCCTTGGTTGCCTGACGCTGGGCATCGTTAAAGTAAGCCGGTACGGTAATCACAGCCTCGGCCACCTTCTCTCCCAGATAATTCTCAGCGTCGCCCTTCAGCTTCTGCAGAATCATAGCGGAAATCTCCTGGGGAGAAAACTTCTTATCGTCAATGGCCTTCTTGAAATCCGTGCCCATCTCCCGCTTGATGGAGGAAATGGTCTTCTCTGCATTGGTCACTGCCTGACGCTTTGCCGGCTCTCCAACCAGACGCTCACCGGTCTTTGTAAATGCTACAACGGACGGAGTTGTTCTTGCACCTTCTGTATTGGCGATAACTACCGGCTTACCACCTTCCATAACTGCTACACAGCTGTTTGTTGTTCCTAAATCAATACCAATTATCTTGCTCATAATCAAGACCTCCTATTATAAAATAAATGATGAACGTGTTTTATATAATAAAAGTGCTACTGCACCACTGCTACCATACTGTGCCTTACAACGCTGTCCCGATACAGGTAGCCCTTCTGCAATTCCTGGGCCACTGTCCCTGATTCCAGCTCGTCGTTTTCTACCTGCATCACCGCATTGTGGAAATCCGGGTCAAATTCCCTGCCCACCGCCTCAATGGGTTTCACGCCCAGGCTCTCAAGCTCTGTCATCAGCTGCTTGTAGATCTTATCCATGCCCTGGACAAATCCATCCTCACGGCTCTCCTCGGGCACTGCCCCAAGGCCCCGTTCAAAGTTGTCAATCACAGGCAGGATCTTCTCGATCACGCTCTTGGCGCCGATTTCAAACATCTGGGATTTCTCCCGCTCGGTGCGCTTGCGGAAGTTATCGAATTCCGCCATCTGGCGTTTTACCTTATCATTCAGCTCCGCGATCTGTTCCGCCGCCTTGTCCTTTTTCTCCTTTTTCTTGAAGGGGCTTTTCTTTTTCTCCGGCTGGCCCTCTGCGGCCTCTTCCTTAGCTGCGGCCTCCTCTGTCCCGGTCTCCTCCTGGCTGCTGTCCTCTGTCTGTTCCGGATCCTCTGGCTGGCCTGCTGCCTCCTCCGGCTGGCCGGATGTCTCCTGCTCCACAGCCTCCTCTGTTCTTACTTCCTGCTCCTGTATATCCTTCTGATTCTCTGCCACGTTGCTCTCCACCTTTCTTAACTGTCATTTGATTTCTTAAATATATGATCCAGCTGAACCTTCAGCGTTTTCAAATTATCCACTACATTCTCATAATCCATTCGTTTGGGGCCGATAATACCAATGGTTCCCTGCATCCCCTCCCCCAGCTCATAGGTGGCTGTCACCACGCTGCAGTCCCGCATCGTCGCCACCGGGGATTCGTTGCCGATATAGATCTGGATTCCATGCTCCTCGTCCCCGGTCAGCGCCTGATTGGCCAGGGTCACCAGCTGCTGCTTCTCCTCAAAGGCCGAGATCAGCTCGCTTGCCTTCTGGGAATCGGACAGCTCCGGATACTTGAAGATATTGGTGGCCCCGCTGGTATAAATCTGAAGATCCTCATCCTCCTGCACCGCTGCTGCCACTGCGTCCAGCACATCGGAAATAATATTGCTGTGGATGCCTGCCTGCTCCTTCAGGCGGGAAATGGTCGCCAGGTTGATCTCCTCTAAGGACAGTCCGTTGAGACTGGAATTCAGCAGGATATTCAGCTTCAGCATCGTCTCATTGTCCACGGTCTCCTCCACCGAAATCATCTTGTTCTTGACAATGTTCCCCTCTGTCACAATCACCGCCAGAATCTGCTCCTGATCCACATGGGACAGCTGGATGAACTTCAGCTTATTGCGGTGATAGCTGGGAGCCGTAATCATAGTGGCGTAATTGGTATTGTTGGCCAGAAGCTTCGCCACCTGCTTGAGCACCTGCTCCATCTTCTCGGTGCGCTCGATGACGAATTCCTTCATCTCCGCCACCTCCCGGTCCTTCTCCGCCATCAGGTTATCCACATAAAACCGGTAGCCCTGATCCGAAGGAATCCTGCCTGCGGAGGTGTGGGGCTGAATGATGTAGCCCAGCTCCTCCAAATCCGACATCTCATTTCGTATGGTGGCAGAGCTTAGATTCAGATCCGAATACTTGGAAATGGTCCGGGAACCCACCGGCTCTCCTGTCTCCAGATAATTGCGGATGATCGTATTTAAAATTTTTGTTTTCCTCTCGTCCAGCTCCGGCATTCCCTCACTCCCAACGCTTTGGTTTTTATCTTGTTAGCACTCAACTTTCAAGAGTGCTAACATCTATGTACTTAAGATAACACTCTGATTTTTCTTTGTCAATAGCTATTTTATAAATTTAGATTTATTTAATAAATTCGGCCATCACATAATTGCTGACAGAGATCCCCTGCTCCGTCAGCCGCAAAAATCCCGCCTGCTGCTCCAAAAGCCCCTGGCGGCACAGCCTGGCCATTTCGCTGCCATAGACTGCCTCCGGCTCCACGCCAAAGCGGCTTCGAAATTCCGCCCTGGAAACGCCCCTCAGCATCCGAAGCCCCAGGAACATGAATTCCTCCATCTGCATCCCGCGGCTTAGAACCTCCCGTTCCCGACAAGAAAAATCCCCGGCCAGGTAGGCAGACAGATCACGGGGATTGGAAAAGCGCACTCCCTCCACCAGAGAGGCGCTGCCAAGGCCCAGGCCAAGATAATTGACCAGCGTCCAATATCCGATATTATGACAGCATTCCATACCCGGTCTGGCATAATTGGAAATCTCATATTGCATATAGCCCTGAGTTTTTAAATAAGAGGCTGTCCACCCATACATCCGGCGCTCCTCCTCCTCGGCCGGCAGGGCCTCTGGCGTCTCCCCGGCCTCCCGCCGTTTCTCATCCTGCCCAAAATGCTGATAAAAGGGCGTTCCCTCCTCCACCATCAAGCTGTAGGCGGAAATATGCTCCGGCTTTTGACGGACCGTCTGCTCCAGGCTGTAGGCCCAGTCCTCCAGCCTCTGGTAGGGAAGCCCTGACATGAGATCCACATTGATGTTGGAAAACCCGGCTGCCCGGAGGATTCCAAAGCTCTCCAGGAAATCCCTCCAGCTGTGGATCCGTCCCAGCAGCGCCAGCTCCCGGTCCTTTGCCGACTGCAGGCCCAGGCTGATGCGGTTGATTCCCGCCCTCCTATAGTCTGCTGCTTTTTTCTCATTTAATGTACCCGGATTGCATTCTATGGTAATCTCTGCCTCTGCCTCCACTTGAAAGGAGGAAAAGACTGCCTCCATAATCCGAAGGATCTCTTCCCCCAACAGCACAGACGGCGTACCGCCCCCCAAAAAGAGAGACGGTACGCTGTACTCCTTATAGACCTGTGACTTTTCTGCGATTTCCCGGATCAGGGCTTCCACATAGGCGCTTCTTGTCCTCTGATCCGCCGGTGCGGACAGGAAATCACAGTAGGCGCATTTTTTTATACAGAAGGGAATGTGCAGGTATAATTCCAGTTTCTTTGCTCCCATTTCTTCCACCTGTCCCCCTGGCTTTATCGGTCGTCCAGCTTCAATACGCTCATAAATGCCTTCTGGGGGATCTCCACATTGCCTACCTGACGCATCCGCTTCTTTCCCTCCTTCTGCTTCTCCAAAAGCTTCCGTTTTCTGGTGATATCGCCGCCATAGCACTTGGCCAGCACATCCTTGCGCATGGCCTTGACCGTCTCCCGGGCAATGACCTTCCCTCCCACAGCTGCCTGGATCGGAATCTCAAACAGATGCCTTGGGATCTCCTCCTTCAGCTTCTCGCACATCCGGCGCCCCCGCTCATAGGCCGTTCCCGCATGGACAATAAAGGACAGGGCGTCTACCTCCTCCTTATTGATCAGAATATCCAGCTTCACCATCTCGCTCTTCTCATAGCCCTTCAGCTCATAGTCAAAGGAAGCATAGCCACGGGAGCGGGACTTTAAGGCATCAAAAAAGTCGTAGATAATCTCATTTAAGGGGAGCTCGTATTTCAGCAAGGCCCTGGTCTCCTCCATGTACTCCATGCTGATGTATATGCCCCGCCGCTCCTGGCAGAGATCCATGATGGCCCCAATAAACTCGCTGGTAACCATAATCTCCGCGCTGACCATGGGCTCCTCCATATACTCAATCTCCGAGGGATCCGGCAGGTTGGAAGGATTGGTCAGCTCGATCACCTCCCCATTGGTCTTATACACCTTATAAATAACCCCCGGCGCCGTTGTGACAAGATCCAGGTTAAATTCCCGCTCCAGCCGCTCCTGGATAATCTCTAAGTGGAGCAGCCCCAAAAAGCCGCACCGGAAGCCGAATCCCAGTGCAATGGAGGTCTCCGGCTCAAACTGCAGGGCCGCGTCATTGAGCTGGAGCTTTTCCAGGGCGTCCCGCAGATCCGGGTACTTGGCCCCGTCCGCCGGGTAGAGGCCGCAGTATACCATGGGATTGACCTTCTTGTACCCTGGCAGGGCCTCGCTGCAGGGGCGGCTGGCATCCGTCACCGTATCGCCCACCCGGGTATCCTTGACATTCTTCAGGCTGGCGGTAATATAGCCCACCATCCCGGCAGACAACTCTTCACAGGGAATGAACTGGCCGGCCCCGAAATATCCCACCTCCACCACGTCTGCCGTAGCCCCGGTGGCCATCATCCGGATGGGAGTGCCCACCCGTACCGTGCCCTCCATCAGCCGGCAGAACACAATGACCCCCTTGTAGGAATCATACAGGGAATCAAAGATCAATGCCTTTAAGGGCGCGGCCGCATCCCCGCCGGGAGCCGGGATTTTCTCCACAATCTGCTCTAACACCTCTTCCACATTAAGGCCCGTCTTGGCGGAAATCTGGGGGGCATCCTGGGCCTCTAAGCCGATCACATCCTCAATCTCGTCGATGACCCGCTGGGGGTCTGCGCTGGGCAGGTCAATCTTGTTGATCACCGGCAGCACGTCCAGGTCGTGATCTAAGGCCAGATATACATTGGCCAATGTCTGGGCCTCAATCCCCTGGGCCGCATCCACCACCAAAATGGCCCCGTCGCAGGCCGCCAGGCTTCTGGATACCTCATAATTAAAATCCACATGGCCCGGGGTGTCGATCAGATTAAAAATATATTCCTGGCCATCCTTGGCCTCATAGACAATCCGGACGGCCTGGGCCTTGATGGTAATGCCCCTCTCCCGCTCCAAGTCCATGTTGTCCAGCACCTGGGACTGCATCTCCCGGCTGGTGAGAAGCCCTGTCATCTCAATGATACGGTCTGCCAGGGTTGATTTTCCGTGATCTATATGGGCAATAATACAAAAATTCCTGATTTTGCTCTGGTCTATAGCTGTCATATCGTACCTCCTTAACGGTGCGCTGTAAATGCTTGTAAGATTATACCATATGATAGCGTTCTTGTCCAAAGCTTTCCAAAAATCCTCCTTCACAACAGCTTCTTCCACTTAAAAAAGAAGATACAGGCAGCCACCACCGCCAGGGCCAACAAAGCCACGCCAATATATCCGTACCGCCAGGTGAGCTCCGGCATATGGGCAAAATTCATCCCATACCAGCCGGTAATCAGGGACAGGGGCAAAAAGACAGTGGTAACCACAGTAAACACCTTCATAATGGAATTGAGGTTATAATCCAGGGCCGCGTCCAGGGCCTCCCGCACATGGATCAGATCCTCGCAGAGCATCTTTGTATTCCCCAGCAGCCGTTCCGCCTTGTCGGTGAACACCTTAAAATATTCAAAATCCTCCTGCCAGAACATATGGTTCTCGTTTTCCCGGAGCAGGGCGCCAATGCTGGCAAACTGTCCGAAATAATTTTTCAGCATGGAAAGGCGGCATTTCAGACGGAAAATATCACGGTTCAGGTTCCGGTCCATGGCTCCCTCCACCAGGCTGTGCTCCATGGTAAGGATCCTGGCCTCCAGCTGCCCCAGCCAGTGGTTCCCCTGCTGTAAAAAATGATCCAGATACTCATAGACCACCCGCTCTAAGGTGGCCTCTTCACTCTGGCCCTCCAGAATGCCCAGAAGCTGTTCCTTCCATCTCTCCTGCCCCTCCGATACCTCCACCAGCACAAACAGGTTCTGCCGGACAAAGACAGCAAGCCTCCCATAGGCAGCCTGCTGTCCCTCCGGCAGCAGATACAGCAAACCGCAGGCTCCCTTCTCCTTCATTCTAAGCCCGCCCCCGAAGCGCACCGGCTCCCTGGCAAGCTGCTCAATCACCTCCAGGGGGATCTGAAGCCTCTCCCTGTGCCGCTCTGCTTCTTCCATGGTCAAATATCCCACTGCGGTCTCGTCTTTTTTCCATTTTGTAAGATTCACAGGCAAAAAGCCTGCGGCGCCCTGCACATAAAACATATGCCTCACTCCTATTCCTTATAGGTTTGGCAGGAAGGGGCAAAATATGTATTTGGCAGGGAAATCTAACAGCAAAATATTATATCTTCCCAGCAAAAGCGATAGAAGCCCCATGTTTATTAATGACCCTCTGATTTCAGAGCTGCTATATTCGCAGTGCTCCAATAAGTATTCCATCACCGTCTCCCGCCTTTGGCATTGATAGACCGTCTGGGCATAAACGCCGAACACCGCTTTCGGTGAAATCTTCATACAGGATTCTCTTTCTAAAATCATCCAGAACAATGTCGTTTTCCCGCAGCCGTTTGGCCCTGTGATTGCCGCTTTGCTGTTCAACGGCAGGCTAAACCCGGCATTGTCAAACAGTACAAGCCCGCCAAATGATTTACAGATTTTCTCCCCTATAATTGGATATGGATTATGCAATTCTAATTTCCTTGGAGCCGACAGAGGACTGATGGCCCAGTCTCCCTCCAAAATTGCTTTTATCCTTTTCTGCCACATACCGATTGTAAGACATTTGTTTTCAGTTCTGCAATCAAATACTGTATGCCTTCATAATCCAAATGGCTGGTGGGCTCATCTGCAATGATTCCTGCAGTATCTGCCCGGAACGTATTCGCAATCTGCGTTCTTGTCTCCTCTCCGCCGCTGAAATGCTCCCGGGATTTATCTGCAACGGATAATTTACTGAAATTCTTTAACAAGTCGTTGTCCACATCCAGTTCTTCATACTCCTCTGTTGAATGAAGCTGCTCCATGACCCGAATGATACCGTTTCTCTCAATGGCTGCTTGGGGACAGGGAAGAATGCCTGCCAGTATATGGAGGAGGGTTGTCTTCCCACGGCCATTTGCACCAACCAGCCCAATTTTGTCTGTGGGATATACAAACAGCTCATCAATATCCAAAAGCATCCTTCCGTTATACTCTATCTCAATATTCGAAGCTTTTATTGCATAATTCATAGTACGTTCTCTCCTTCTATCATAAAAAGATGTTGGGGTCAAAATACCTTTTGACCCCAACATCTTTTTATAGAAACATCATAACACCCTTTTGCTTGGATTTCAAGCTGTAATCACATTTCCTCCCGCTAATTCCCCTCCGGCATCAGCACCTTGTGCAGCAGATCCGCCAGCGGCTCCATGGCATTCATGGCCTCCTCCACAGTATTGTTCTGGGCCCCCACCTCAATCAGCAGGCTCTTTGGCACATAGTGAAGGTTATAGCGGTAGCCTTTCAGAAAATTGGGCCTGGTAAAGCCAGGATAATACTCCTCTGCGGCAATCTTTAGCTGCAGGGAAATAGCCAGGTTATCCTGCAGATAGGGATTGTAGAGATAATCCAGGTTCCCCCTTGCGGTCGTCCTGGAAAGGCCATTGAAAAACATGATCTTGGCCGCCCGCTTCCCGTTGACCTCCTGCACCAGGGGCGCCCCGTTCACCGCATCTCGGTGCAGGTCAATCACCACCTCAATGGAAGGATTCTCCGCCAGAATCTTCTCCACCGCCGGCCCTGCATAGGAATAGGCATTGTCATGGTCAATCACGTCATACTCTCCCGTATCATGGATTACATTGAATCCATACTGCTCCCGCAGCAGGGTTGTCAAATATTCCCCCACCCCCACAATGGAGGTGGCCGCATCCTCCGTGGAATCCGCAAACCGTTCCTGGGAATGGGTGTGGTGAATCAGGATCTGGGGCTGGTCCGCCGTGGTGGCCAGGCGCATATCCTTGGCCAGCAGCTCCGCTGCATTCAGCTGGCTCCCGTCAATGGTTGTGGTCTTATCCACAATATAAAAATTTTGGATCAGATAGTCAAAATCATTCAGCTTTTCCCTGGAAATATGTACCACCGGCTCTGCTGCCGTCAGGGCAGTGCTGGCCCCGGCCTGGGACGGTTCCGCCCCCTCCTGGGGCTGCTGTCCCTCCTGAGGCTGCCCTTCCTGGGGCTGCTGTCCCTCCTGGGACTGTCCTTCCTGGGGCTGCTGTCCCTCCTGAGGCTGCCCTTCCGAAGACTGCTGTCCCTCCTGGGACTGTCCGGCCTGGGACTCCTGCCCCTCCTGGGACTGTCCGGCCTGGGACTCCTGTTCCTTTGAAAATCCTCCCTCTACTTCCTGCACCGTTATCCGCTCCCCGTCCCTGTATTCTTCATCCACCCCCTCCCGGGCCAGCAGCATTTCATAGGTCATCTCACGCTCCGCCTGCACCCCATAGTCTGTCCGCTGTCCCGCATACTGCCACAGGGGAAACATCCCCAGCAAATATTTCTGATAAAATTCCTGCCCCGGCCCGCTGCTCTCCTCCTGCCCAAAATCCCCGGCTGCCAGCGGAAAGGTATGCGCCACTGCTTCCAAGTAAAGATTATTTTTCAAATAGCTCCAGATCTCCACTGCTGCCGGCGCCTCCCCTGCGCTCCCAAGGTTCTGCCAGCACACCAGCACCGTCCCAATACACAGCCCCAACAGCACCTTTCCCAAATGTTTCCGAAATACAAACCGTTTCTGTCTCACACTAGTCCCCTCTATCTCGCATATATCCTACAAACATCCTGCCTAATATACAGTCATCCTGCCTCTATCCATACCAAACATAACGCAATTGAAAAAATCCTGCTCCAAGAGCTTTTTATCCCAGCGGAAATTCCTTCAAATTATCTATAATATATGTCCAACACCCTCCATTTATGCCCCGCAAAGGGCAATATTCAACCCCTCTGACACGGTAAAGCTCAGCCTTTTGATCGACTCGTCAATATCCTTGGGCGTCACAAACATGGTATTCAATGCCGGGGACAGCAGCTCCCGCACCAGCTCATGCTGCTCCGCATCGTCCAGGGTTCCCAGGGTTCCTCCCAGGCTTTTCAGCTGGCTGGACTGATTCATGGCTTCAATCAGGCTCTCCATGGTATCGCTGACAATGGTGGCTGCATCCACCACGGTGGGAATCCCAATGGCAATCACCGGGATCCCGGCGCTCTCCCGGTTCAGGCCATGGCGGTGATTCCCCACACCGGAGCCTGGATTGATGCCCGTATCCGTGATCTGTATGGTACGGCCCAGCCGCCGGGTACTTCTGGCTGCCAGGGCATCCACTGCTATAATACAGTCCGGGCTTGTCTCGTCAATGATCCCCTTTACAATTTCCAGGCTCTCCATCCCGGTCTGGGCCATCACCCCAGGCACAATGCTGGAGATCTGGTTGGTGCCTGCCTGGCCAAAGACATATTTGCCAAATTCCTTGATGATATGGCGGGTAATCATCATATTATCCACCACACGAGGCCCCAGGGCATCCGGCGTCACCTCCCGGTTCCCCAGCCCAACTACAAGAATAGACAGGGGTCCCTCCTTCTGGGGAAGCAGCTCCTCCAGCACCCGGGCCAGCTGCTCTGAGATTTCCCGGTGATAATCCTCATCCTGCTCGCTCATGCCGGGGGCCTCCAGTGTCACATAGGTCCCCTTGGGCTTTCCCATGGCCTTTGCGCCATTCTCTGTCTCAATCACCACACGGGTAATTTTGATTTCTCCGTTCTCGGATTCCTCCTCCGTCAGCCGGACACCCTTGATCTCCACATTGTCTTCCTTAAATTTTTCACTGGTCTCCAGCGCCAAATCCGTTCTCACCTGAAACTGACTCACTGTATTTCTCCTCCGTCCGTACCATTTTTGATGAAATTTTGAATGATAAGTTTATGAAAAGCAACCCTTTCTGGGCGCACTTACTATTCACGGTGCCTTGCACCCTGCTGCAAGGCATCCGGCCAGAAAAACAGCGGTTGCGTGCATCCAGCCCCTCGCCGTCAGGCGACTTTTCAATGGGCTGGATGCGTTACAGTTCGCGGCCGGTTCGGCCGTGAATTGTAACCCTTTCTCCTATTTTCTCAAAAAAAACCTAAAATATGTATTGACAGAACGGAATACTTGAACTAAAATATATGAGTATGTTTCAAAATGTTTCCATTAGAACGTCCGTGTCCGGCTTTAATGAAACAATCAATACAAACAAAACCATTTGGGATTGGAGGTGTACGGATTGGCTAACATTAAATCAGCAAAGAAGAGAATTTTAGTGACTGAGACCAAGACTGCCCGCAACAAGGCAATCAAGTCCAGAGTTAAGACAGCGATTAAGAAGGTAGACGCTGCCATTGCCGCGAAGGATCAGGAAGCAGCTAAGGCTGCACTGCTTGCTGCTACTTCTGAGATTGACAAGGCGACCACCAAGGGCGTGTATCATAAGAATACAGCATCCAGGAAGATTTCCCGTCTGAGCAAGGCTGTAAACGGAATCGCATAAATAATAAAAGACCTTTCAGTACCGTCATGCTGAAAGGTCTTTTTTGTGATATAGGAAATTCCTCCGGATTTCCTATATCACAAAAAGCCCTCCGGGCAGGATGCGCACCTCGCGGAGGTGAAATTAACCGTGAACGGCACCGCTCGGGCGCGAAGAATGCGCAGAGCGCATTCTTTTTTATTCCCGCTCACTTACTATACTGCACAATCAGCAGCTCTACTGCCATCCGGTCATTGCAATTCCCGGTTTTTACCGCCTCCTCTGCCTCCACGCAGTCTGCCACCGCCTGGTAGAGGCGCTCCCCCGAAAAGCCTCGGGCCTGGGCCAGATTACGGCGCAGGGCAAATTCCGGCACCCCTGCCTTCGCGGCCATGAATTTATTGTCAAAGCCCTTGCCGGAAAGCTCCTTTAGCTGCAGCAGGATCTGAAACTGCCGGGCGATCAGGAATAGAATCCGCATCGGCGGCTCCTTCAAGGCCAGCAAATCATAATAGAGCTCCAGGGCCTTCTTCTGGTCCTTCTCCCCAATGGCATTTACCATGTCAAAGATCTTGTTCTGGATCTGCTGTACGCATATGGCCCTCACATCCTCCGCGGTGATTACATCGCGGTCCATGCAGTAGCACAGCAGCTTTTCCAGCTCCTTGTCAATGTTCTCCATGTCGGTTCCCACTGCGGTAAGGAACTGCTGCATCACTGGCTGGGTAATGTTTTTATGTTCCCGCTTCAGCCGCCCTAAGATCCACTGCACCAGAATGCTGTCACTCTGCTTCTTGAATTCCACCACTCGGCCTGCTGCTTTGACACTCTTGAACATCCTGCTGCGCTTGTCCACCTCATTCTCCACAAAGACAAAGCAGGTGCTCTGCGCAATCTCCTTCATGTATTCCGCCAATTCCTCTGCCCCGCTTTTGAATAAACCGCTGTTCTCAATCAGAATCAGCCTGCGGTCCGCGAAAAAGGGCATGGTCTCCGCCAGGTCGATCACCTCCCCGGCAGCAATCCCCTTCCCCTCAAATACAGAGGTATTCATGGTATCTCCCTCCTGGGACAGCGCCTTTTTTAATTTATCCCGGTACTGCCTTTTCAAATACGCTTCCTCCCCATACAGGAGGTATGCCGGCGCAAAGCTGCCGGACTTGATGTCTGCGTCTATGGTTTTCATAATGTATGTCCCTCCCAGGCTGAAATTCAAGATGCTTTTGGCTCTTCACTCATCCCTTCTCAATTATAAATGACCTCCTCCCATTTCGCAACCAGAACATCAAATACAACAATCCCCCTATCTCTTTGCAAAGCCCTGCACAGTCAGACTTCCTTTGCTCCCCTTCACCAGAAGCTGCCCGCTGTCCCTGGTATAATACACCCGGCTTCCCGCCTCCTCCATGTGGGCCACTGCCTCCCTGCCCGGATGGCCATAGCGGTTCCTCTCACTGCAGGATACAATGGAGATTCCGGGCTTGACAGCCTCCAGAAGCTCCCGTGAATTGGAATGCTTCGAGCCATGGTGGGCCGCTTTATACACATCCGCCCGCAGGCTTTCGCCAGCTTCACACAGCCTGCGTTCCTCTGCCTGGGAGATATCTCCGGTCAGCAGGGCCTTCACTCCCGCACAATCCGCCAGCAGTACCAGAGAGGCTTCATTGCGGTCCGTATGTTCCATTGGCTCCGGCCCCAGGCAGCGAAAGGACAGCTCTCCTGCAATCACCCTCTGCCCCGGGGATAAATAAGCCACCGCAGTGCCATGAGCTTCTGCCGCCTCCACCAGCTCCTGCCAAGCCTCATCCCGCACCATTCCCTGGGCCAGAAACAGCTGACGGATGGGGTAGCCGCTGTCCCACACCTCCAGAAGCCCGGAAATGTGATCCTGATCCCCGTGGGAGACAAACCAGCCTGTAATCTCACGGATTCCATGGTATTTCAAAAAAGGAAGGATCCTGTATTCCCCCACCCCTGTCACATTGCTGCTGCCCCCATCCACAAAAAAGCCTGCACCCTCATTATTTTCCAGATAGATGCCGTCTCCCTGGCCCACATCGAGAAATGCAATCTGAAACTCTCCCGGCTTTGGGGCCATTGCCATCCACACCAGGGCTGCCGCCGGAAGCAGGCCCAGGATAAGGCCCGCTCCCCGGCTTCCCATCCATGACCTTCCGGTGCAGGCAAGTCCCTTTCTCCGCCACAGCAGGTACAAACAGAGGCCCAGCAGGCCGTAATAGCAGCATATTGCTCCAAAATCAGGGCGTCCGGCAATCACCTGGGCATTGGGCAGCCTCTGGAACAGGCGGCACACAGCCTCATTCCACCAAAGCAGCCAGCCGGCGGGCTGCAGGACAGTCCATGCGGCCCCCGGCCACAGCAATCCCAGAACTCCTCCCGTAATGCCCAGAAACAGAAGCATCCCCATAAATGGAAGGAGCAGGCTGTTGATGCAGATGGTGTACAGCGGAAATTCATAATAATGCCACAAGGTCAGAGGCAGTGTCACCAGCTGGATGCAGCTGCTTAACAGCATGGTCTCACCAATCCCTGCCAATCGGGCAGCAAGCTTCCCCCAAAGGCCCCTCCGTCTCCGCTCCTCTGTTCCCGCCTCCTGCTTTGGAAGCAGGCTCTGGCCGATTTTGGATACCACCACCACGGCCAGCACAGCGGCATAGGAGAACTGGAACCCTGCATACCACAGGCCTGCGGGATTGTCCCACAGCTGCAGCAGCCCGGACAGAGCCAGGGCTGTCACGGAATCATAGGCCATGCCAAGGAAATTTCCCAGAAGCATCACCAAAAACATCAGTACGGCCCGGCTGGTGGAAACCTCCATCCCGGCCAGCTGCCCGAAGCAGAGAATCAAGCCTCCGGCAATGGCGCCGCTTGTTCCGTAGGAGAGCCCTCCCCTGCGCAGCAGCCGGAAGATTCCCATGCCTAGGAGGGAAATATGCAGGCCTGAGATGGCAAGCATATGGGAAATCCCGGCCTGGCGGTACAGCCTTTTATCCTCCTCTTCCAGAAGCCCCTTCTCTCCCAGGGTCATGACTGACAAAATCCCGGCCTGTGAGGAGGGCAGCAGCTGTTCATAGATGGGCTGAATCCGTTTTCGAAGCTGATACAAGCCTTCCTTCCACCTGCCTGTGAGAAGCTGCATACGGTTCCAAAGCAGCTCCCACCAGCCTGCCTCCGGGGAAAGTACAAGCTGCTCCAGCTCTTCTGCCTGTACCTGAAAGGCAAGATTTTTCCCATGGGAAAAGGCCCTCCGGTCAAAATTCCCGTCATTGCGGGCACCCTGAAATTCCCGGTAGCTTCCCCGGATCTGCAGCGTATCGCCGATGGCAAACGCATCTCCCTGAACCTCCTCCAGGTAGAGAATGCCATCTCCTCCATACCAGGGCTTTGTTTCTTTTGTACTGTTTCTGTCTTTCTTTTGTTCTGATTTTCTGTCTGATTGTCCGTCTGATTGTTCCCCCGACAAAGGGGCAGATGAAGTAAAATAAGAATCCTTTATATAATAGATTGTTTGCCGGCTGTTTTCTTCCTTTCGGGAGAGCGTCCCCATCAGGGTCACGGTCTCCCCATCCACAAGCCGCTCCTCCACGGACCGAAACAGCTCCTGCTGGGCCTGCCACCGCCAGCTGCCCAGCAAAGCCGCCGCCATGCAGACTGCAGCGCCAAGGGCCGCTCTCCGTAGCCTCCGGGATCCGTTCCACCAGACAGCCAAGCCTGCGGCCAATGCCACAAACAGGCCTGGCATCTGGTATCTGGCTCCCACAATCCCCAGCAAAAAGGCAAGCACTACCTGGGCCAGTATTCGTGCTCTCATGCACACTCCTTCCCAGCCTGATTGTTCGTCTCTCTTTATTTACTGCCCGCTGCTTTCGGATGCATTCACATAATCCAGATTCCGCTCATACACGGTCCCAAGGGAAAAGCTCTCCCGGTAGGTAATGCTGGTGTCTCCGTTGACAGAAAGCTGCACCTTATTCACATTGGGAAGCTCTGCCAGGGAATTTACAATGGAATAAATCACTACACCTTCTTCAATGTCATAATTTTGATTTAAAAACCCATTGTCCAGGTTCACAAAGCAGACGCCGTCCAGCACGGACACGCTCACCAGCTTTGTCCCTGTGGGTATGGTAGCCCTTCCCTCATTGCCCAGGGGGCCTATCAGCAGCCGCTCCATTACCAGCTTCTCCATGGAAATGTTGCTGTTATAATGGCATTCCTGAACCTCCGACACCAGGCCGTCCCCCTTTGCGTTGGCAAAATACAGGGTGATCTTTGCCGTCTGTATGGAATTGATCTGCTCTCCCGGGTTCTCAATAAAGCTCTCTGCCGTCATAATCCCAACCGGATTGCCCTTTGCGTCCAAAAGAGGCGTGTCCCCTACATAAAAGGAAATATTCTCCACCCCCTTCACCTGCATCAGCGTCCGCACATAGGATGCCCGGCATAAGACCTCCGTCACATTATCCATCTGGCTGTAATCGCTGCTGAAGGTCAGCTGAAGCTGTCCTCCCTCCAGCTTATAGGACATCAGCTGAATATCCCCGGCCAGGGGACGTTTATATTCCAAGCTCTCCGGATTCTCCCCGAGCTTTGCCAGCATGTCCTCGATCATTTCCCGGGTGCTCATGGAATCCACTTCCTTCTCGGGCTCATAGGGAACATAGACTGTTTTTGTCCCTTCTTTATTGACATAAAAGAGCACATAGCCGTCCTTGGGATCCCTGCGCCTTGCGCAGCCCGCAGAGGCAAGCAGGAGCAGCAAAAGGATTCCAACCAGTATTGTTTTGATTCCTGTTTTCATGTTTTCATGTTCTCCTCCTATGCCATATAATTCAGCGGAATACGGACTGTGAAAATCGTCCCGTCGCCTTCACGGCTGTGCACCTTAATGGCGCCCCGATGCATCAGAATCGCGCTCCTGGTGATGGCCAGTCCCAGTCCGGTTCCTCCGATCTCTCTGGAATGGGACTTATCCACCCGGTAAAAACGCTCATAAATATGTTCCAGGGAATCCTCCGGAATTCCGATCCCGGAATCCTCCACCCGCACAAAGAAATATTTGTGATCCGCATTGAGGGATACATGCACCCAGCCGCTTTCCTTGTTATACTTAATTGCATTCTCCACCAGGTTGGTCAGGGCCAGGGTCAGCTTCACCTCGTCAATCTCAGCCGTCACCGGCCGGAAGCTCTCCAGCACCAGCTCCACATCCTTCTTTTCTGCAATGGGCTTTAAACGCCTAAGAATCAGCTCCAGCAGCTCATTGATATTCACGGGCTCCACATTCAGGTCGCCGGAGGATTTATCCATCTTCACCAGAGAAAGCAGGTCATTGATGATCTTATTCTCCCGCTCAATTTCCTCTGCAATATCTGTCATAAATTCCTTATAGAGCTCTGCCGGAACCTCCTCCTGTCCCAGCAGGGAATCTGCCAGCACCTTCATGGATGTCAGCGGCGTTTTCAGCTCATGGGATACATTGGACACAAATTCCTGCCGGGACTGGTCAATGACCCGCATCCGCTTGATCATCTGGTTAAAGGCATGGGAGATTGACTCTGTCTCCGCATAATCAGAGATAGAAAGAGCCTCCTCCCGCTCACTGGACTGGATCTCGTCAATGGATTTTGTCATGCGCCCAAAGGGCCCCACCAGAAGGATGGAGCACAGCACTGCCAGAGCGGCCACCAAAATACCGTTGGCAATCTCAATCACCAGGGCATTCCCGGCCAAATATTCACTGTTGTCAACAATGCTGTCCGTGGACACAGAGACCAGCATGACCCCCAAAATCGCCTTGGTCTTATTGTCTGTCAGGGGGATGGTCATCTCAATATAGCGGTTCCGAAAATCGTGCTTGGAAATCTCCTCTCCCTTGAAGCTCTTCACCACCTCCTCGGAAATAATGGTCCTGCCGGTATCCAAATTATATGTATCCTTCACGATCTGGAAGCCGGAATTCACCACCAATACGCGCCCGTCATAAATGCTGGAAAGCTGCTCCAGCTGGGCGCCTATAATCTCCGAATCCGTCTGGTTCAGATAATCATTATTTACAATCTGGGTTCCAAGGATCTTGGCCTGACTTAAGATATCAATGCTCCGGTTGGCAACTGCACGGTTCTCATAGCTCTTCAGCAGCCCCGCCCGAAGCACAATATTGGGGAGGATTCCAAATGCAAGTAATAAAAGAAATAAACGAAATTTCAGACTTTTCAAAAATTTCAATCGCTTCATGTTCCACACCTTTGTCAGCTCTGATAGTAGTACCCCACACCCCATTTGGTATGTACGTACTTTGGTTCACTGGGATTGGCCTCAATCTTCTCACGGAGACGGCGCACATGCACATCCACAGTCCGCACATCCCCCGGATACTCGTAGCCCCAGATCAGCTTCAAAAGGTTCTCCCTGCTGTATACCTTGCTGGGATTGGTCACCAGCAGCTCCAGCAGGTCAAATTCCTTGGCGGTCAGATTGACCTCCTTCTCCAAAACATACAGCCTGCGGTTCTCATGATCCAGCTTCAGATCCCCCTCCTTGAGCAGGGTGCTCTCCGGCTCCTTGGGCTGGCTCTGGGCGGTACGCCGCATAATGGCCTTGATCCGCGCCTTTACCTCCAGGATATTGAAGGGCTTGGTTATGTAATCATCCGCGCCGTATTCCAATCCCAGAATCTTATCCATATCATCTCCCTTGGCCGTCAGCATCACAATGGGAACCTGGGAAAATTCACGAATCTGCTGGCACACCTCAAAGCCGTCCATTTTCGGCAGCATAATGTCCAGCAAAATCATATCGTAGGAACTCTCCTTTGCCAGGCGCAGCGCTTCCTCGCCGTCATAGGCACAGTCTACCTCCATGCCGTCCTGCTCCAGACTGAATCGGATTCCCTTTACGATTAATTTTTCATCGTCAACCACAAGAACCTTTTTTGCCATGTTCTCCTCCTTTTTGCCCGGAACCCCGGACATAGAGGTATCCCCCATGGGACTTAAACCTCAACTAGTTATTATATTCTGATGCGGTCTTTTATTTTGGAAAAGACCCCTTCCTTGATCCCTTCTATCTTCATCAGATCCTCGATCGCCTGAAAGCCGCCGCTGCTCTCCCGATAGGAAATGATACTGTCCGCCTTGGCCTGGCCGATTCCCGGCAGGCTCATCAGCTCCTCCGCTGTGGCGGTATTTAGGTTCACCCGCCCGTCGGCTGCCTGGACATCCCCCGGCCTGTCATACTCTTCTCCCAGCGCGTATACATAGACCTGCTGCCCGTCGCTTAAGGCCTGTGCCTGGTTCAGACTGCCCTCATCTGCCTCCGGGGTAAGGCCGCCGGCCAGCTCCACTGCCACAAATACCCGGCTGCCTGCAGGCACCTGGTAGACCCCCGGTTTCACCACTGCGCCGGATACCTGCACATAAATCAGCTCCTGCTGCAGGCCGTCTCCGGTTGCCTCTGTTCCTGACCTGCCGGCTCCTATCGGACCTGCGCCTGTACTGCCGGCTCCGGATTCCTCTGTTCCTGACCTGCCGGCTCCTACCGAATCTGCGCCTGTACTGCCGGCTCCGGATTCCTCTGTTCCTGACCTGCCAGCTCCTACCGGCCCTGTGCCTGTACTGCCGGCTCCGGATTCCTGCCTGTCACCGTCCCCGGCTTCCTCGGACAGCTCCGTATGCTCTGCCTGGCCTGTACCGGCTTCCTCCTCCAGGATAAATGCAGGCTGCCCGGCTCCACAGCCGCAAAACAGCATAAAACAGCAGGCTGTCACGAGACAGCCTATCCCTGCTTTCCCTGTTATCCCGAATCTGTTCCAATGATTTGTTTCTTCTCTTTTCATGTCCTGCTCCTCTCCGGAACAGAACCCCTGCTGAAACGTCTTTCCTGTGTCTGCACCTATTGTATCTAAAATTGCCAAATTTTACAAGAGTATTTCGGAAATTTTTCATTCCCACTTAAACAGCACAATTCCGCCGATGCAGACAGCCATTCCCAACAGTCGGCGCCACTCAAAGCTCACCTTCTCCACGCCAAAGAGCCCAAAGACCTCAATCAGATAAGCCAGCAGAAGCTGAGCCACCACAATCAGCATGACTGCCTGGGCCGGCCCCAGTAGATCCATACTCTTTATGACAGTATATGTGATAAATGCTCCGATCACGCCACCGAACAGCATATATTTCGGTTCCACCTGCAAAATGGAGCCAAAGCTTTTCCGATCACTGAAAAACCAGGCCACAATGCAGATCACAAAGGCGGAAAACTGTACCCAGCTGTTGGACACCCACATGCTGGTTCCCTTGGTCACCTGGGTATTGAATACCCCCTGTACGCTCATCAGTGCGCCGGAAAGCAGCGCAATAAAAATTCCAATCATATGCAATCCCTCCTGATATAAGGATTTCCCATAATCGGAATTTTATTCCTGCCGGCAATGAGGAAAACATCCTACATCTGCTGCAATGCCTTCCGGAGCTTTTCTGCCATCTCATCAATGTGCTCCTTTTCAATCACCAAAGGCGGCACCATCCGCAGCACATTACCTCCGGCAGTAATCACAATCAGGCCTTCCTCCTGGCAGAGCTTTACCACCTGACCCACCGGCACCTCCAGCACAAGCCCCTGCATCAGGCCCATGCCGCGGCGCACCTTAATACATGCAAATTCTCTGACCAGCTCCTCCAGCTTCTGCTCCAGGTATTCGCCCATCCTTTGGGCATGGCCGGGAATATCCTCCCGCTCAAAGATCTCAAATACCTTGTCCACTGCTGCGCCCACCAGGGGGTTGCCTCCATAGGTAGTGCCATGGTCCCCCGGCGCTAAGGATTTTTGGGCCACCTGCTCTGTCAGGAAAAAGGCCCCCACCGGCACACCGCAGCCAATGGCCTTGGCGCAGGCCATAATATCCGGCTTCACCCCATAATGCTGCCAGGCAAACATGGCGCCGGTACGCCCCATGCCGCACTGGATCTCATCCAGGATCAGCAGGATGTCATGGGCATCGCAGAGCCTGCGGATTCCCTCCAGAAACTCTGTCTTGGCAGGGTAGATGCCCCCCTCCCCCTGCACCGTTTCCAGCAGGATGGCACATGTTTTTTCATTGATCTGCTCCTTCACGGAATCCAGGTCATTGAATCGGGCAAACCGTACGCCCGGCAGCAGCGGCCCAAAGGGCTCCTGGTAGCGGACGTTTCCTGTCACGGACAGAGCACCCAGGCTTCTCCCATGAAAGGATTGCTCCATGGCAATTATTTCATGGCCGCTGTGTCCGTCCCGGGTGTAAGCGTATTTTTTGGCTGCCTTGATGGCTCCCTCTATCGCCTCGGTTCCGCTGTTGGTAAAAAATACACGCTCCATGCCAGCAGCCTTCACTGCCCGCTCCGCCGCCCGGGCAATGGGCTCATTGTAAAACAGGTTGGAGGTGTGGGTCAGCGTATCCACCTGCTTCTTCACTGCCTCATTCAGCTCCCGGTTGCCATAGCCTAGGGACTGCACTGCAATCCCCGCCGCAAAATCAAGGTATTTATTTCCTTCCACATCGTACAGATACACACCCTCTCCCCGCTCCAGCACAATGGGATACCGGTTATAGGTATGGAGAAGATGCTGCTTGGCACGATCCATCAAATTTTGTTTTTCCATGTTTACTCCCTTTTCTTATTCCTGTTCCTGATAAAACCGCTGCTCCCCGTCTCCCAGAATAGCTGTTCCGATTCCCTTGTTGGTAAAGATCTCAAGCAATAGGCAATGGGCAATCCTCCCGTCCAGGATATGTACTCTGGACACGCCGTTTTCAATGGCCTCAATGCAGTTGTTCAGCTTGGGCAGCATCCCGCCGCCAATGTATCCCTCCCCGATCAGCTTCTGAGCTGCAGACACCGTCAGCTCTGAAATCAAGGTTTTGGGGTCCGACGGGTCCTGGTACACTCCCTCAATGTCCGTGAGGAAGGCAAGCTTTTCCGCATGGACGGCCCGGGCAATGGCGCAGGCCGCATCGTCCGCATTGATATTGTAGGTATCAAAATTGTCGTCCAGTCCCACCGGGCACACAATGGGCAGGAAATCCTTCTCCAGCAGGTCATAGAGGATCTTGGGATTTACCTCCTTGATCTCCCCCACATAGCCGATGTCCTGGCCGTCGGAATATTTCTTGTCTACCTTCAGAAGGCCCCCGTCCTTGCCGCTGATGCCCACAGCCAGAACCCCCAGCTCCTGCACCATTTGTACCAGGGACTTATTGACACGCCCCAGCACCATCTCCGCAATCTCCATGGTGTCGGCATCTGTTTTCCGCAGGCCATTGACAAATTCCGGCTCCTTGCCGGACTTTTCCACCCATTTGCTGATCTCCTTGCCGCCGCCGTGGACGATGATGGGCTTAAACCCCACCAGCTTCAGAAGGGTCACATCCTGAATGACGTGGCGCTTCAGCTCCTCGTCCACCATGGCACTGCCGCCGTATTTTACTACGATAATTTTCCGGTTAAAGCGCTGGATATAGGGAAGGGCCTCAATCAGCACCTCCGCTTTTGCCAGCACCTGGTCCATATGCTTTTCTTCCATCTTATCCTGTCCTCCTGAAAATTGTGCTAATGATAATATATTATACTAGGAGCGGTAATCCGCATTGATCTTCACATAGTCGTAGGTCAGGTCACAGCCCCAGGCTGCAGCCTCGGCCTGGCCGCATTTCATATCCACCAGCACCGTCACTTCCGGGTCTGAGAGGATCCTGCTGGCCTCCTCCTCGCTGTAATCTACGGCCACGCCATCCTGATAGATCAGGATCCGGCCGGAACGGCTCTGGAAATACAGTTCAATTTTTTCCGGATCAAACGATACGCCGGAATACCCAAGTGCACATAAGATCCGTCCCCAGTTGGCATCATGGCCATAAATGGCCGCCTTGGTCAGGGAGGAGGTAATCACTGATTTGGCCAGTACCTTGGCGTTGGCCACAGTATCTGCATGGATCACCCTTGTCTCAAAGAGGGCCGTAGCTCCCTCGCCGTCTCCGGCCATTTTCTTGGCCAAGGTCTCATTTACCATGCGCAGCGCCCTGGTAAAGGCAGCATACTCCTCATTTTTCTCGGTAATCACCGGATTTCCCGCCTGTCCGTTGGCCAGAAGCAGCACCGTATCATTGGTGGAGGTGTCTCCATCCACGGAAATCATATTGTAGGTATCCTTGATGTCCTCCCGGAGGGCCTCCACCAGGAGCTCCTTGGAAATGGCCAGGTCTGTCGTCAAAAATGCCAGCATGGTGCACATATTGGGATGGATCATTCCGGAGCCCTTGCACATGCCTCCCAGAGTCACCGTCACGCCTCCCACCTCAAAGGACACTGCCGCCTCCTTCTCCCTGGTATCTGTAGTCATTATGGCACAGGCTGCCTCATGGCCGCTGCTCATGGTATCGGACAGGCTATTGCTCATTTTCTCAATCCCTGCCTCCAGCCGCTGTATGGGAAGCTGCATCCCAATCACCCCGGTGGAAGCCACCAGCACTTGATCCCTGGGAATCCCCAGCACCTCCTCCACCTTTTTTGCTGTCTGCGCACAGTAAGCCATGCCCTCCGCTCCGGTACAGGCATTGGCAATTCCTGCATTCACCACCACTGCCCTGGCGCACTCCTGGCTCTCCACCAGTTTCTTGTCCCACTGCACCGGCGCTGCCTTCACAACATTCGTCGTAAATGTCCCGGCGCACACTGCCGGACTGTCACTGACAATCATAGCCATATCCTTCCGCCCCTGATACTTAATCCCCGCCTCACAGGACGCAGCCCGAAATCCCTTTGCTGCGGTCACGCCGCCCTCTCTATATTCCATGCTCTTATCCATGTCCTTATCCTTTCATCGCTTATAAACCGTTTCCTCGTACATCATTGCATTCATAATGGAGTAATATGCGCCTGCCCTCATTGATTGAAATAAATCAGATTCTCCTCATTCAGTGTAAAGTCATAATAATTCAAATCCTCCCGAAAGGTCCACCCGACCCTTTTCCAAAATTGATTCCCCACCTCATTGGTGCGAAAGGCAATCAAATTCACCTTGGAAATATGCTCTGCCCGCAGGGCCTCCATAGCTGCCACAGCCATCCGCTTCCCAATCCCGTTCTGCCGGTGCTCCTCCTTTACACACACATGGTAGAAGCATCCGCGCCTGCCGTCATGGCCGCAGAGAATGGCCCCCACAACCTCCTCCTGATACACTGCCACAATACTGGTGGTGGGGTTGCGCCTCAAAAACCGCTCAATCCCCTCCCTGGAATCATCCACGCTTCGGATGGCAAATCCCCGGATCGTCTTCCACAGCCGATACACCTGATCATAGTCCTCCAAAGCCATTGGGCGAATCTGAATCTTACTCTCTTCTGTCATCATTGTCTCCTATCCTTGCAAGCCGAAAATCAAAACCTGACAGCCCTTAAGGGAACATGGGAACCAGCATAAGCCCTGTCTCCTCCGGCAGCCCGAACATCAGGTTCATATTCTGCACTGCCTGCCCTGCGGCACCCTTCACCACATTATCCATGGCTCCCATCATGATCACCCGGTTGGTCCGGCTGTCATATACCACGTTCACATCCACATAATTGCTGCCCTCCACCCATTTGGTCTGGGGGCACAGGCCCGGCTCTAAGAACCGCACAAATCGCTCCTTGTCATACGCCTCCTGATAGGCGCTGCGGATCATTTCTTCCGTCACGCCCTCCTTGACGGCAGCATAGGCCGTAATCAGGATTCCCCGGTTCATGGGAATCAAATGGGGGGTAAAATTCAGCACCACCTGCTCTCCTGCCGCATACCCCAGCTGCTCCTCAATCTCCGGTGTATGGCGGTGGGCGGCCACCCCGTAGGCCTTCACATTCTCATTGACCTCACAGTACAGATTATCCACCTTGGCTCCCCGCCCTGCCCCTGATGTGCCGGACTTGGCATCCACAATCAATGTGCTCATATCAATATATCCCTTTTTGGCCAAAGGTGCAATACTAAAAAAGGTGCAGGTGGGATAACACCCCGGATTGGCCACCAGTCTGGCCTTCTTCACCGCTTCCCGGTTCTCCTCGCAGAGCCCATACACTGCCTCCGAAATAAACTGGGGACTTTTATGGGGGATCCCGTACCATTTTTCATACACCGCCACATCCTTAATGCGGTAATCCGCGCTCAGATCAATCACCTTGACCTTATTCAAAATATCTTCTGTCAAAACCCCCGCCAAAAATCCCTGCGGCGTAGCCGTAAAAATCACATCCACCTGATCCGCCAGCGCTTCTATATTATCATCCAGGCACTTGTCCTCCACCAGCTGGAACATATTCTGATACACCTGTGCATACTTCTGGTCTATGTAGCTCCTGGATCCATACCACTGAATCTCCACATCCTTATGTCCCAATAATATCCTCACCAGCTCCCCGCCGGCATATCCGGTAGCTCCGATAATTCCTGCTTTTATCATTTCTTCACTCTCTTTTCTAAATTTGTTTTGAACTTAAGGGATCCTTTCCGCATCCTTTCGCCGGAAGGAAATGTACATACAATGCGCATTCCTCAATTTCCGCACTGCATAATTATACATTCATTCCGCAAAAGATGCAAGCCCTGATTTCTACACAATTTCCTGTTTCTCCAGAATAGGAACTTTATTTACCTTATTAAATATATATGCATACTTTTTAAGATATATCGTTGTTTTGTACATATTTATGCATATTTATTTTTCCAAAATGTATATTTTTTCACTTGAATTTTTATAAGCAATGATGTATATTATTCCTATGTGCAAAAACCATGAATCATATTGCAATGATAGAAAACGGAGGAGAAATCATGAAAGAAAAGGTTGTTTTGGCATATTCCGGCGGGCTTGATACCACTGCGATCATTCCCTGGCTGAAGGAGAATTTTGATTATGAAGTAATCTGCTGCTGTATTGACTGCGGCCAGGGGGAGGAGCTTGACGGCCTTGAGGAGCGCGCGAAGCTTTCCGGCGCCAGCAAGCTGTATATTGAGGACATTACCGACGAGTTCTGCGATGACTACATTATGCCCTGCGTCCAGGCCGGCGCTGTCTATGAGAACAAATATCTCTTAGGCACCTCCATGGCCCGTCCGGGCATTGCCAAGCGTCTGGTGGAGGTTGCCAGAAAGGAAGGGGCTTCTGCCATCTGCCATGGCGCCACCGGCAAGGGCAATGACCAGATTCGTTTTGAGCTGGGCATCAAAGCACTTGCTCCTGACTTGAAGATCATCGCCCCCTGGCGTATGACCGATGTGTGGACCATGCAGTCCCGGCAGGATGAGATCGAATACTGTAAGCAGCATGGCATTCACCTGCCCTTCTCCGCAGATTCCAGCTACAGCCGTGACCGAAACCTGTGGCACATCAGCCACGAGGGCCTGGAGCTGGAGGACCCGGCAGCAGAACCCAATTACGATCATCTGCTGGTGCTTGGCGTTTCCCCGGAAAAAGCTCCTGATGAAGGGGAGTACGTGACCATGACCTTTGAGGCAGGCGTGCCCAAGACGGTCAACGGCAAAGAGATGAAGGTATCTGATATCATCCGCACCCTCAATGATCTGGGCGGCAGGCATGGCATCGGCATTGTGGACATTGTGGAGAACCGCGTGGTTGGCATGAAGTCCCGGGGCGTGTATGAGACCCCCGGCGGAACGATCCTGATGGAGGCTCACCAGCAGTTGGAGGAGCTGGTTCTCGACCGGGCCACCATGGAGGTAAAGAAGGACATGGGCAACCGGATGGCCCAGATCGTATACGAAGGAAAATGGTTCACACCCCTTCGGGAGGCTGTCCAGGCCTTTGTGGAATCCACCCAGAGGTATGTGACCGGCGAGGTGAAGTTCAAGCTCTACAAGGGCAATATCATCAAGGCCGGAACCACCTCTCCCTACTCCCTCTACAGCGAGTCCCTGGCAAGCTTCACCACCGGAGACCTGTATGACCATCATGATGCGGACGGGTTTATCACCCTGTTCGGACTGCCCTTAAAGGTGCGGGCATTGAAGATGGCGGAGGCTCTGAAAAATCAGTAAACAACATCCGGTATTTCCAGGAAAAGGGCGCAACCTGTAGGCTGCGCCCTTTCATCCTTCCGGAAAACCGTATCCCTCTCTTTTCATTTTCCGAAATCGGAATGGCGTCACCTGCCGTTTTGCTTTAAATGCTTCAATGAAATATGAGGGATCCTGATATCCCACCTGCTCCGCAATTTCACAGATCCCAATATCTGTATCCCGCAGCATTTTTTCAGCCAGCTCCATACGCATATCAATCAGAATATCCCGTATGGTTTTTCCGGCATATCTTTTAAAGCACCGGCTGATATAAGATGCCGAGAAATGGAAATGCCTGGCCATGGCTTCCATGGAAAAATCCGCACAGTTTGCCTGCAGATAGGTGTAGAACTCCGGCATTCGGCTGACTGCCCGCTGGCCTGCAAAATGCATTTCTGCGTCCTGGCTGTGGTATTTCTGTATATTTGCAAAAATAAGCTCCATATACAGGGCCACCAGATCATAGGCTTCCTCGGATTCCTGCAGATGCTCCAGCATGGCCCAGTAAAATAACTGCCGGATTTTTTTATCGGCATGGGTATGAAATAATATATACCCGGGCATCGTATCCTGACATACCATATTGACCATAAACTCTGTCAGGCCGCCTCTGCCCATAGCGCTTAAAAAATAACTCTTATAGACATCCGTCGACATGGACACATCCAGCAGAATATTTTCCGGTTCGTATATCTCGTTCATCAGAATGCTTTCCGGGGCAAATGCAAAAAAATCTCCCTCCTGTAAAACGATGCGTTCCTCCTTGCCCTGATACCTGTGCCAGATCACGCCAACGCCCTTCAGCATATACCCCATACTGATATAATCACCGGAAAACCTGATAGGCGGGAAATAATTGGGGTGCTTCAGAAACCGGAAAAAATTTTCCGAATGATCCCACCGAAAATTTATCATTTCCTTTCCATCTTCATTATTTCCCTGCCCCTTTTCATAGTCATGGTTTGCCGGAGACAGCTTGCAAAAAAAGCCGCCTCTGTCTGGACAAATAGGGTGCTTATTGCCCCATGGCCGTTATATTTTCTTCCAGGCCAAAGGTAATTCTTAAAAATTGGTCTGCCAATGACGGCCATACCTTGACATTTTCCACATTTTCATCCGTATATGCTGTGGCATTCAGTCCAAAGCCTTGGCCAAAGCCATGGCCGGCATCGGAAAAGAAATGTGCCTCGTAGCGGATGTCATGAGCCTCATAACAGGACAATGCCTCTATACTTTTCTGTTCAAGGCCATACTCGTCCTGAATCCCTACCACAACAAAGGCATCCGGAATATTGGGATTCTCCGTTTCCAGGGGCATCGCACTGTATACCATAATCATGGCCTCAAGGTCGGCATTGACAGCGTCTACCTCATCGCACTGGTAATCCGGATAGATTGCCGTAGACTGGATATCCCCATATAGCTGCTCCACCTGATAGGTGATTGTGGAACCGCCGCCAGAATATCCTGCTGCCGCCAGATTCTCGATCTTTGCAATGCCATACTCCTTGGCATGGTATTTCAGATAGCGTATAGCTCTCTGCAGGTCAAGTCCTGCATCAATAGGTTTAGAAGGCGCCACACGGCGCTGCAGGATAAAGCAATTATATCCGAGATCGTTAAACCGCCCGGCAGCCGGATAGGCTTCCCACCGGTTAGCACGCTGTTCAAAACCGCCGCCGGAAATCAGGATAATATTTCCCTTCACCTCATTCTGGTTCTCCAGCATACAGGGCACAAGAAAAGGCTTGAATCCTGCATTATCCCAGGTTCCATAATAGTCGTAGCTTCCCGCCTCCGGCTCTGCCGCTATGTCTTCCCCCCAGATATACCAAATGGTATCCTCCGGATCCGATACGTTCGGCGCCAATTCCAACGCCTCCCGGGCGCCTGCAAGCCCATATACCAGCCCCTGCATTTCCTGGGGAAATACATTGCCGCCCATGGTCAGAAATAAAATCGGGGCTGCCATTGTCATATATGCATCAAAGCTCTCCTTTGTGTAGGCGGTTGGAAAATTGCTGATATATCTTGCCTGCTCTGCCTCAGTCAGTACGGTATCCATCCATTCCGCCGTAGCCGCATCCCAGGCCTCCCAGGATGCATAGATAGTTTGATTCTTATCTATAGTATCCTCTGGGCCCACGCCCTGGCTTCCCTCCTCATCATACGTCCACCCCTGAAAGGTATATCCCCGCCGGGCCGGGTTATTAATTCCGTCGCCTATCCTATCGCCGCTGTTTTTTTCTACGGTGTAGCTTTTGGCATCCTCATAATTGGGATTTACAGTCAGGACCAACGCCGTGCTTTCCGCTGCTTCATGTTCCATTCCCTTGGGCTCCTCTTTTTTGTTCTCCTGCTGCTTCACTTCATTTTCCTCCGTCTCTGCTGTGTCGGAACCTCGTTCCGGCGTTGATGCAGGCGTATCCTTACTGCACCCTGCCAACAGGCTGATGCACAGACTGCCTGCCAGTAACCAAGCTGCCGCTTTTTTCATTCTGTTTCCTCCTCATCTGTTAATATTTGAAAAGAATATTGGAACCAAGTCTATCTTAACATCCGGAACCATTGACGGAAAGTGACAGATCCCGCATTCTTAATCGGCTTTTTTTGAACCATAGAAGTTTGAAGTCAAAAGTCACTTCATAACAGAAAGGAATGTGCGTTAACATGAAAGAATTTCATCTCGGATACGTCATCGGAATGCTGCTCCCATTCTTCCTGATCCTTGAAGCTGCCATATTTGTCCTGAAATTCACCAACAGGAATCATCTCCTCCACTGCACATTTGATGACTCTTTTTGACCCTGTGAGATCCTTCCGCTCCCTCCCCCCGTTTTGAGGAAGGCTCCGGCAGCTCAATCCCGCTTTTATGCCTTTCCGGGCAGCTATCGTAAACGTTGATGTGATAGGTCTTTTGCTGCTGTAAATTTTGTTTGTTTTCACTGGATAGGTTTTTTTGTCTCTCTGTACTTTCGCCGTGCTTAGGCATGTGACGCAGAGCGTCACATGCCTATCCGGCTGGCGCCGAATACGAAAAAAGGGATTTCGGCCTCCAGACAAATAAATTTGCCTGGAGGGCCGAAATCCCTTTTTCTATCACGGCTTGTAGCTTACGCTTACATCATTCCGCCCATACCGCCGCCTGCGGGCATTGGAGGAACATCCTCCTTGATGTTGGCTACCACGGACTCTGTGGTCAACAGGGTAGCTGCAACGCTGGTGGCGTTCTGCAGTGCACTTCTTGTTACCTTAACGGGATCAAGGATGCCTGCCTCTACCATATCCACATACGCTTCCTTGAATGCATCGAAGCCTACGCCTGGCTTGGACTCCCGCACCTTGTTAATGATCACGGCGCCTTCCAGTCCTGCATTGGCTACAATATAGTACAGCGGAGACTCCAGAGCCTTCAGGATTACCTTGGCGCCTGTCTTCTCATCGCCCTCCAGCTCCTCCGCCAGCTTCTCAACTTCCTTGGCTGCATGGATATATGCAGAACCGCCGCCTGCAATGATACCCTCCTCAACTGCTGCTCTTGTAGCTGCCAGAGCATCCTCCATACGCAGCTTGCTCTCCTTCATCTCGGTCTCAGTTGCAGCACCTACGCGGATCACTGCCACGCCGCCTGCCAGCTTGGCAAGACGCTCCTGCAGCTTCTCACGATCAAAATCAGAGGTGGTCTCCTCAATCTGTCCACGGATCTGGTTGATTCTTGCGGAAATGGCAGCCTTATCGCCTTCCCCGTCTACGATTACGGTATTCTCCTTCTGAACCTTCACAGATTTTGCTCTCCCCAGCATATCCAGAGTAGCTTCCTTCAGATCAAGCCCCAGCTCCTCGGAGATCACCTGGCCACCGGTAAGGATTGCGATATCCTCCAGCATGGCTTTTCTTCTGTCGCCGTAGCCAGGAGCCTTTACTGCTACCACAGAGAAGGTTCCGCGCAGCTTATTTACAATCAGAGTGGTCAAAGCCTCGCCCTCAATATCCTCGGCAATGATCAGAAGCTTCCGTCCGGACTGAACAATCTGCTCTAAGATTGGCAGAAGCTCCTGGATATTGCTGACCTTCTTGTCCGTGATCAGGATATAGGGATCATCCAGAACTGCCTCCATCTTATCCATATCTGTTGCCATATATGCGGAAATATAACCGCGGTCAAACTGCATACCTTCTACCAGGTCAAGCTCTGTCTGCATGGTCTTGGATTCCTCGATGGTGATCACACCATCATTGGATACCTTTTCCATAGCGTCTGCTACCAGGTTCCCGACTGTCTCATCCCCGGCGGAGATAGCTGCAACCTTGGCAATATGGTTCTTGCCGTCTACCTTCTGACCCATAGCAATCAGTGCTTCCACTGCCTTCTCCGTTGCCTTCTTCATACCCCGGCGCAGAATAATGGGGTTGGCACCTGCCTCCAGGTTCTTCATTCCCTCTTTAATCATTGCCTGTGCAAGAACGGTTGCTGTGGTAGTACCGTCTCCAGCCACATCATTCGTCTTGGTGGCAACCTCCTTTACAAGCTGTGCGCCCATGTTCTCAAAAGCATCCTCCAGCTCAATCTCCTTGGCAATGGTCACACCGTCATTGGTGATCAGCGGAGCGCCAAAGGACTTGTCAAGGACAACATTCCTTCCCTTGGGTCCTAAGGTTACTCTGACAGTATCCGCTAACTTATCAACGCCTGCCTCCAATGCCTTTCTTGCATCTGATCCATATTTTAATTCCTTTGCCATGATAATTCGTCTCCTTTTTAATCCGTCTACAATTACAAAATTGCTTCCATTCTTATTCTACTACTGCCAGAATGTCATTCTGCTTTACAATGATATACTCTTCGCCATCAAGCTTCACTTCGGTTCCTGCATACTTGGAGTAAATAACCTTATCTCCTGCCTTCACATGCATGGTAACTTCCTTCCCATCCACATTGCCGCCGGGGCCAACTGCGATAACCTCTGCCTCCTGGGGCTTCTCCTGTGCAGAACCTGCAAGGATAATCCCGGACTTGGTAGTCTCCTCTGCTTCACACTGCTTCAACACAACTCTGTCTGCTAATGGAACTAACTTCATGATTTCTGCCTCCTTAAGATACTGGTTTTGTCTTATTAGCACTCGTTTATTTTGAGTGCTAATAACTTATGTACCTAGAGTAACACTCTCTGTTTTTTTTGTCAATATAATTTTGGAAGTTTATAAAGTTTTTATAACTTTCTGCATTTATCAGGATTTATGCCAGAACTTTTCTAAAAGCTGCCGAGCCCCTTCTTCTGTAGCTGCAAATTTATCTATCAAAATCTGTTTTGTAACCTCCCTGGATATAGATAACTGCTGGCAGGACTCAATCAATGCGACTCTTCCTTGTTCTATCCCCTGTTCTATTCCTTGTTCTATTCCTTGTTCCATTCCTTGTTCTATCCCCTGTTCTATTCCTTGTTCTATTCCCTGTTCCATTCCTTGCTCTATTCCCAATTGAAACCCATTCTGATAGCCTTCTTCCGCAGCATGCTTCCGCACATACTCATCCTCGGCATAGCGATCACGTATCGCTTTTTGGCGTGCCTCATAAATCAGGCGCATACGTCTGGTAAGGCTCATTTCCTTCAATTCTCTCACTGCTTCCCGCAAACCGACGCTCTTTTCACTTATCATATTCAAATCCTCCTCATTCACAGCCTGAAACAAACGTATCCAGTCATCTACCCTGTCATTCCCTTTCAGCTCTTTATTCAATTCTATTACGTGCACCTCCAACAGGTTCGAATACTCACACCCATTCTTATCACGCAGACGGTAAACAGTATGATACTCCTCCCGATCTGTCAGATTATAATCCAACAGGCTGATATGGATACAGCGGTTCAGATGGCTGTAATTCTCACCAGCCGAAAGAGGCTCCACATATGTTTTGGCAAGGTAAAAAATACTGCGCTTATCCCATGCATCCTGAATCCTTGCCTGCAGTTCAATGTTGATCCTCGTTCCGTCTGTAAGCTCCACCAATATATCCAGTATACCCAATTTCTGCCCATGATACCTTTTTCTCAGAAAAGTATTTAACAGCCTTGTTTCCCGAATCTCTTCAACTGGAATATCCAGAATATCACTGATAAAATATGTTCTGACTATCGGGTTTCTCATCAGCTCCTTAAAGCAAAAATCATATTTTGGTGAGATAATCTTCACCAGCATCCCTCCCTTGCCGGCAGGGCTGCCGTCCTTACCGCATCCCGCCAGATTCTCAATTTTAACTTCTACTGTGAATCTTTGGGGATATTCCCATGAACCGAAAAACAGATCGTGAAAGAACTCACATTAGATGATATAAGTACCATAACACGAATAATTGACCAAATCAAGAGCCCCTGCAAAAGTCCTTCATTTTTGTAATATGTGCATAATTACGCTTGCAGATATTCGGGCGCCATCTCCTGTTTTCCTTGCTGTTACTGGATTTTTGCGTGTCAAAAACAAAAGCAGGGCTTACCACAAAACCAGGCTTTTCTGCCTTTTCCGGCATCTGACCAGAACTTTTGTGATAAACCCCTTCTTACGCTAGGCACTAAAATATGCGGCCTGCCCTAATACCTTTTTGGGATGTGCCCATCTTATTCCCAATGCCTTTCACGCCCCACTTTGCGGTATATTCGGACCAAATTCAGGTTACATAGCCCGCTATGCACCCTTCATTTGGCCCAAATCTCCCACAAAGTGTAACGCACAGCTGCCAGAAAGCTAAACATGCTCTAACGGATCCCTACAACCTGGTACTCCTTGTCCTCCACGGTCTTTTTCAACACGTCATCCGCTACCTCTGTGCTCATTTTCACCACAGCCGTTCCCGCCTCATGGCTGACCACAGCCTCCGTCACACCCTCCAAGGCCTCCAAAGCCTTTTTCACTGCTGCCTCGCAGTGACCGCACATCATTCCGTTAATCTGCATTGTTTTTTCCATTTCCTTTGTCTCCTTTTTTTGATTTGAATTTTGATTTAATTTTTGATTTGAATCATGATTTGAATTTTGATTCATGTGCTGCTTTCTTTTTTTATCTTTGCGCGCATCGTACATGGAACAGAAATTCAGCCTCAGCGCGTTGCTCACCACACATACACTGGAGAGGCTCATGGCCGCCGCTCCGAACATGGGATTTAATTTCAGGCCCAGCAGAGGGATCCACAGGCCTGCTGCAAGGGGAATCCCAATCACATTGTAGAAGAAGGCCCAAAACAGGTTCTGATGGATATTGCGCAGGGTTGCACGGCTTAGGCGGATGGCAGCCGGTACGTCAATCAGCCGGCTCTTCATCAGCACCACATCCGCCGCGTCAATGGCAATATCCGTGCCTGCCCCAATGGCAATCCCGATATCCGCCCGGGTCAGGGCCGGCGCATCGTTGATGCCGTCTCCCACCATGGCCACCTTGCCCTGTTCCTTCAGGGAACGGATCACAGCCTCCTTCCCGTCGGGCAAAACGCCTGCAATCACCTGATCCACGCCGGCCTCCCTTCCAATGGCATTGGCTGTCCGCTCATTATCCCCAGTGAGCATCACGACGCGGATTCCCATATTCTGCAGCTGCCGGATGGCAGCGGGGCTGTCCTCCTTGATGACATCCGCCACCGCAATGACACCCAGCAGCCTGCCGCCATCTGCAAAATACAAAGGCGTCTGGCCCTGGCCGGCCAGTTCTTCTGCCCTAAGCCGAATGCGTTCCGGCACTGGGGCATACCTTTCAATAAAATTCTGGTTTCCGCCTGTCAGCTTCCTCCCCTGCCAGATTCCGGCCAGGCCGTTTCCGGCAAAAGCCTCAAATTCCTCCAGATCCTCCCCTGCCATTCCCTGCTCCTGGCCCATGGCCAGGATGGCCCGGGCCAGCGGATGCTCGCTTTTCTGCTCCAGCACAAAGGCTGCATGCAAAAGCTCCTCCTCACTGCAGCCTTCAGCCGCCACGAGATCCGTCACCCTGGGCTCTCCACTGGTGATGGTTCCCGTCTTATCCAGGGCCACAATCTGGGTCTTCCCGGTCTCCTCCAGGGAGACGGCCGTCTTGAACATAATGCCATGCTTCGCTCCCACGCCATTGCCCACCATGATGGCCACCGGCGTAGCCAGGCCCAGGGCGCAGGGACAGCTGATGACCAGTACGGAAATCCCCCGGGCCAGGGCAAAGCCAAAGCTCTCACCTCCAAGCAGCCAGGCCAGGATGGCCACTGCCGCCACAAGGATCACCGCAGGCACAAACACTCCCGAGACACGGTCCGCCACCTTGGCAATGGGCGCCTTGGTGGCAGCCGCATCGCTGACCATCTGGATAATCTGGGACAGAGTGGTATCCTCCCCCACCCGGGTGGCCTCACACTTGAGAAAGCCCGACTGGTTCAGGGTTGCTGCCGACACGGTATCTCCCGGCTCCTTATCCACCGGAATGCTCTCACCGGTCAGCGATGCCTCATTCACCGCGCTTCCCCCCTCCAGCACGACGCCGTCCACCGGAATATGCTCGCCGGGCCGCACTACAAAATGATCTCCCCGCTGTACCTGTTCAATAGAAATCTCCGTCTCCTGCCCGTCCCGGATCACCACTGCCGTCTTGGGCGCCAGCTTCATCAGGCTTCTTAGGGCATCCGTAGTCTTGCCCTTGGAGCGGGCCTCCAGCATCTTGCCCACTGTGATCAGCGTCAGGATCATAGCCGCAGACTCAAAATAAAATTCATGCATATAGTGCATGACCATAGTCCCGTCCCCGGAAATCTGAGCCTCTGTCATGGCAAACAGCGCAAACAGGCTGTACCCGTAGGAGGCCCCGGCCCCAAGGGCCACCAGGGTATCCATGTTGGGAGACCTGTGCAGCAGCCCCCGAAAGCCGCTGATAAAGAACTTCTGATTCACTACCATCACTGCTGTGGTGAGCAGCAGCTGAAACATGCCCAATCCCACAAGGTTATTGGCAAAGCGCTCCGGCAGCGGCCAGCTCCACATCATATGGCCCATGGAAACATACATCAGCGGAAGCAGCAGGCACAGGGATGCAATCAGCCGCCGTTTCATGCGGGGCGTCTCCGTATCCTTCCATGATTCCTCATAATCCGGCGTCCTGCTCCCTGCCTGGGCCTTCTCTGTGTCTGCTCTGGCAGCGCCGTAGCCTGCCGCCTCTACGGCTGCAATCACCTGCTCCGGGGCTGCTGTCCCCTCCACGCCCATGGAATTGGTCAGAAGGTTTACGGAGCAGCTGGCCACACCCTCCACCCCGGAGACTGCCTTCTCCACTCTGGCACTGCAGGCCGCGCAGCTCATGCCTGTTACCTTATATTTGTCCATCCTGCCACTTCCTTTCTCTTTGCTTCTAATATCTGCCCTCCGGCCTCTAGCTTCTGCCCTCCGGCTTCTAAGTAGCACTTCCTGCCACCTCACTTCATCAGCTTGGGCAGAGCCTGTACCAGCTCCTCAATCACCACATCGTTGCCCTTGCGGATATTCTCCTTCACACAGGTTTCCAGGTGATTAGCCAAAAGGACCTTATTGAAGCTGTTCAGCGCCGCATTCACTGCGGACACCTGAACCATGATATCCATACAGTACGCATCCCGCTCCAGCATTCCCTGAAGCCCCCGTACCTGCCCCTCGATCCGCTTCAGCCGGTTCATCAGATCCCTGTACTCCTTTTCCGACCGCTCCTTATGCATGGCACAAGTCTCACAGCATTCACAAATTTCCCGTTCCATTCCACCAATCCTCCTGTTTTCTATGGAGATAAACGCATGCTTCCCATTCAAATCTGCGTATTCCCCTGTCTCACACTCTGCCATCATTATACCCCCTGCGGGTATCTACTCCTGTATTATATACCCCCGCAGGGTATCTGTCAAGATGTTTTTATTAAAATAATTCTTTCTACTTTTTTTGTTTTCATTCCATGGAAAACGTGTTATGATAAAAAATTGAACATACGAAAATGCAAAGGAGAACATGCAGCATATGAATTATGAAAAACAACAGCTCTATTTACATAGGATCATGTGCGCCATCGGCGGATTTATCGGCGCGTACGCTATCCTTGGCTCTGCCCACATGTTTGGCTCTGCCCAGACCGGCAACCTGATCGAAACTGTACTCTGCCTGCTGGGCGGGAACCTGCTGGAAGGCCTGCTGCGTGTGTGTGGCTTGCTCCTCTATGTGCTGGGCATCCTCCTGTGCATTCTGATCCAGAAGAAAACACGGCTCAATGCCCAGCGGTACGCCATCCTTGTTGACCTTCTGGGAATGGTCCTGGTCTGCTTCCTTCCCCCCGGACAGAACTTGATCCTGTACCTTCTGCCTCTGTTTTTTATGATGGCCACCCAGTGGACTGCCTTCCATGGCGTGGGAGACTACAGCGGCTCCACTATTTTTTCCACCAACAACCTGAAGCAGATGACCATATCCTTTGCAGAATACTATCTGGAGGGGAAGCATAACATCCAGAAGCTATACCGCGGAAAATTTTTTGCCGCCTCTCTGATCTGGTATCACCTGGGGGTAGCCTTTTCCTTCCTCTCCCATCTGCTCACCGGAAAATATTCCACGCTGCTGTGTATTCCGCTGGCCCTTGGGGCTCTCCTTATGACTCGTCCGGCAGCGATTCAAAAAACCGGTTGAAAGGTCCTCTTCCCTATGATAAACTAAAGCATGGTTGAAAATTTATTCAAATACGCGCAAAAAAATCGAGACCAAAAGGAAGTGCAGCCATGAAATATAAGACAATCAACGAACTGAATCATTTCCTCTTTGAGGAGGCCCATATCGCCGAGGCTGGCGTCACCCCCGGAAGCTTTTATCTGATCCTGGACAATGTCACTATCCTGCCGGAGAATTCCCGCAATCGGGATATCCGCCAGATGCGTGCCAACCAGCTTCATTTTACCATCTGCGACGGCTCCCTGCTGTCCCTTGTGGAGGAGGGCTACCGGGTCTATGATGCCAACGGAACGCTCCGGCAGCAGGTGGCGGACCGGGTCCTTACGCCCCAGGAATACATGGAGGGGCTTCGAGCGCTTTGCGACTGTACTGTCTATTCCATAGAAGAGATACCTGCAAGCAATGAGACAGCAGAAACAACGGAAACAAACGAAAAGGAAACTGAAAAAAGAGAAACTGAAGAAAACTATCGTATTTACAAAATTTCCATAGACAGCGAGGATCATACCTTCCTCCTCACCATTGGCGGCAGAGATAATCTCCAGGAATGGGATCGTTTTCTGAACAAGGATATTGATTTTTAATGATTTCCGCAGCCATCGGCCAACGCCCAAAATGGAGCAGCTTACCGCTGCTCCATTTTTACAGAAATTTCATTCCCCTTCATCTGCACCCTTGCATAGCTTCCGCAGACCAGGGGCATCATAGGCGCTACATGGCCCAAATCCAGATCCAGGAGAATCGGCACCTCATATTCCTCCAGCAGATCCACCACCGCATGATACTGGTCCAGCCCCATCAGCTCCTGACCGTGTACATAGGGCCGTCCAAGCAGGAATCCCTTTACATGAGAAAACCAGCCGGCATGCTTCATCTGCCAGATGGCCCTGCGGATCGCCATGACATTCAGGTCACAGGCCTCCAGGAACCACAGAATCCCATCCCTCTGATATTTCTCCGCAAATGCTTTCGTATGGTCATATTCTGTTCCCAGCAGATTTACCAGGCAGTCCATGCAGCCCCCCAGAAGCCTTCCTTCCAGCGCCAGGCTTACATCCTCCCCGCCGCCCTGATACTTTGCTGCGGCAGTGGGATGCACAGCACCGGCCTCTGCCATCTGAAGGCCGCTTCCCGGCAGGCAGACCATTGTCCGGCGAGGCTCTGTCACATGGTAGGGAAGCAGAGGGTGCTCCTCATCCTTCTGGCTTTCCTTCTCATACAGCCCGTAGCCGCAGACCGCATCCTTTGTTCCCCGCAGCAGATCGTAGGCATCCTGTAAGCTCTCATGCCAGGGCTCCATGCCAAAGGCTGCGGCGCAGGGGCCGTAGATGGAGGCTGTATCGCACAGGGTGGCCAGCAGGAAGGTCATGTTGGTATTGTCGGAATAGCCCATATACCATTTTGGCTCTGCCTGCCGGATTTTGTCAAACTCCATATATGGTAAAATCTCACACATCAATTCCCCGCCTCCGCAGGAAATCAGCACGTCATTTTCCGGACTGCAGTAATAGGCTGTCAGCTCCTCTCCGCAGGCCTTCGGCGTATTGCTGATGCCGATCCCCCTGCCCTCATAGCAGTTGGGCCCCAGGTCCAGCTTATGGCCCAGTGCCGCAAACCGCCTCTGGGCATTTTCAAATGCGGTTCGGTAGGGCTCAATGGCGCAGCCAAAGGATGGTGCCACAAAGCCAATGGTTCCATTTTCCGGTAAATGCTTTGGATATCTCATATCTTTTTTCTCCTTTTAACCTGCCTCTTCAAACTGTGAATGATACAAGGATGCATAAAATCCCTTTGCTGCCAAAAGCTCCTGGTGGCTGCCCTGCTCTATGATATCGCCATCCTTCATCACAAGGATCACGTCCGCATCCTTGATGGTGGATAAGCGGTGGGCAATCACAAAGCTGGTTCTGCCCTTCATCAGATTATTCATGGCCTTCTGGATCCGGCTCTCTGTCCTGGTATCCACAGAGCTTGTGGCCTCATCCAGAATCAGGATCGGATTATCCGCCAAAATAGCCCTGGCGATGGTCAGAAGCTGCTTCTGCCCCTGGGACACATTGCTGGCATCCTCATTCAGCTCCATCTGGTAGCCGCCGGGCAGGGTCTGGATAAAATGGTGGGCATACGCTGCCTTTGCCGCCGCGATGACCTCCTCGTCCGTGGCATCCAGCCTTCCGTAACGAATATTTTCCATTATAGTTCCCGCAAACAGCCAGGTATCCTGCAGCACCATGCCGAAATTCTCCCGCAGCTCACTGCGGTTAAAGCTTCTGATGTCATGGCCATCCACCAGGATCTCCCCTTGATTCACATCATAAAAACGCATCAGCAGCTTCACCATGGTAGTTTTCCCGGCCCCGGTTGGGCCTACGATGGCCACGGTCTGTCCCGGCTGTACTTGGCAGTTGAAATCGTGAATGATGATTTTTTCCGGATCGTATCCAAACTGAACGTGGGAAAAGGCCACTGCCCCCTTCATTTCCGAAAGACGCGTGGGGCGCTCCACCACAAAATCCTCCTCTTCCTCATCCAGGAACTCAAAGACCCGCTCCGCTGCCGCTGCTGTGGACTGGAGCATATTCGATACCTGTGCCACCTGGATGATAGGCTGTGTGAAATTCTTCACATACTGAATGAAGGACTGAATATCCCCCACCTGGATCCTGCCCTGCACGGTCAGCACACCGCCCACAACTGCCACTGCCACATAGCCAAGATTTCCCACAAAATTCATAATCGGCATCATCAGCCCGGACAGGAACTGGGATTTCCATGCAGATTGAAAAAGGATGTTATTGGTCCGTTCAAACTCTGCCTCCATATCTGCCTCCTTGTTGAAGGCCTTCACAATATTCTGGCCGCTGAATACCTCCTCCACCTGCCCGTTGACCTCTCCCAGATATCTCTGCTGATTCACAAAATGCCGCTGAGACTTCTTTACCACAAAGCCGATCAGCGCTCCGGAAATTGGCAGGATCACAAGGGCAATCAGGGTCATCAGCGGGCTGATGGTCAGCATCATAACCAGGATTCCCACCAGGGTCGTCACTGCGCTGATCAGCTGGGTTACACTCTGGCTTAGGCCCTGGCCCAGGGTATCTACATCATTGGTAATACGAGACAGTACCTCTCCCACAGTCCTGGATTCAAAATATTTCATGGGCATCCGGTTGATTTTTCCGGAGATATCCTCTCGAAACCGATAGCAGATCTTCTGGATGATGCCTGTCATCAGAAGTCCCTGGATAAAGGTAAGCAATGCCGCCAATCCATACAGCCCCAGCAGGAGCAGCAGAATCTGGCCGATTTTCGTAAAATCAATGCCGCCCTGGCCAGACACCCTGCTCACAAGACCTGTAAAAATCTCCGTGGTAGCCTTTCCCAAAAGCTTGGGCCCCAGGATGTTAAACAAGGTTCCTCCCGCCGCCAAGACACCCACTGCCAGGATCCCGATCTTATACCGCCCAAGATATCCCAGGAGCTTACGGAAGGTCCCTTTAAAATCCTTTGCCTTTTCCCCAGGCATCATTCCTGCTCCCGGCCCATGGGGGCCCCTGCGGGGCGAATGTGCGCTTCTGTTGTCTCTACTCATGGTCTGCACCTCCATCCTCACTGTCCATATGCTCCCGGCTGCTCCCGGAAAGCTCTGCCTCCGACAGCTGAGATTTTGCGATTTCCTGATAAGTCTCGCAGGATTCCAGCAGCTGCCGGTGGGTTCCCATTCCGACAATCCGCCCCTCCTCCAGCACAAGTATCTGATCTGCGTGGAGAATCGTGCTGATCCGCTGAGCTACAATCAAAATCGCGGCATCGGAAAGCCGCCTGTGAAGCTCCTGGCGAAGCAATGCGTCCGTCTTGTAATCCAATGCGGAAAAGCTGTCGTCAAAAAGGAAAATCCGCGGGTGCTTTGCAATGGCCCTAGCAATGGATAGCCGCTGCTTCTGCCCGCCGGACACATTGGTTCCTCCCTGGGCGATGGCATCTAAAAAGCCATCCTCCTTCTGGCTGATAAACTCCATGGCCTGGGCAATCTGTGCAGCCTCCTGCATCCGCTCGTCGCTGATCCCTTCCCCTGCAAACTTCACATTTGAGGCAATATTGCCGGAAAACAGCACTGCCTTCTGCGGCACAAAACCAAGCTGCTCCCGAAGCTTTTTCTGGGAGAGCATGCGGATATCTATGCCGTCCAGGGTAATGGAGCCTGATGTCACATCATAGAACCGCGGAATCAGATGCAGCAGCGTGGATTTGCCGCAGCCTGTGCTTCCGATGATCGCTGTGGTTTTTCCGGGCTGGGCGGTAAAGGAAATATGCTCCAGGGCATCCTCATCCGCCCCCGGATACCGAAAACAGACATCCTGAAATTCCAGCACGCCCCTGCAGTCTGAAAGCTTCTCATCCTCCGCCCGCCGGGGATCCTGGATCTTAGGATCCACATCCAGCACCTCCTGGATCCGGTTGGCCGCCACCCCTGCTCTGGGCAGCATCACGGAAATCATGGTAATCATCAAAAAGGACATGACGATCTGCATGGTATAGGTGATAAATGCCATCATATCCCCCACCTGCAGGCTGCCAAGCTCGATTCCATGCGCTCCCACCCAGACAATCAGCACTGTAATGCCATTCATAATCAGCATCATGGCCGGCATCATAATTGCCATAACCCGATTGGTAAACAGCTGCGTCTTCATCAGATTGCGGTTTGCCTCTGCAAACCGGCCCTCCTCATGCTTCTCCCTGGAAAATGCCCGGATCACAGGAATTCCTGTCAAAATCTCTCTGGATACCAGGTTGAGACGGTCCACCAGCTTCTGCATTTTCTTAAATTTCGGCATAGCCACTGCCATGACTGCCACCACAAGAACGCTGATGGTTCCCACCGCCAGGGCGATCACCCAACCCATGCCTGTACGGGTAGTCAGCACCTTTGCCACGCCGCCAATCCCTAAAATCGGCGCATACAACACCATTCTCAGCAGCATTACCGACACCATCTGAATCTGCTGAACATCATTGGTGCTGCGAGTAATCAGGGAAGCCGTGGAGAACTGGTCCATCTCCCCCTGTGAGAAGGAAATGACCTTTTTGAAGATCCTGCTTCTTAAGTTCCTGCCCACGCCGGCCGCTGCATAGGAAGCCAATAATCCCGCCAGGATGGCCGCAGCCATCATCACCAGGGTGATCCCCAGCATTTTTGTCCCGGTTTTCAACAGATAATTCATCTGATAACGTCCCATATCCCAGCCCAGGCCCTGGTACTCGCTTTTCACGGCCTGGATCAGCTGCTGGCGCATCAGAGCTTCATTCCATCCCTCTGCTGCCCCGCCCCCTGCTGTTCCTGCCGGATTATCCCCCGGCTCTGCACCCTGGGCTCCAACTCCAAGCCCCTGGTACATCTTCTGCATGAAGGACACCATCAGCCCGTCCAGCTGTTCCATGACGGTTCTGCTTTTATCCTTCAGGACATAGCTCCCTGCTTCCGTCTGCTGATAGCTTCCTGTAAACAGCTCCTGCTCCTCTTGTCCTCCATAAGCCAGAAGCATGGAGGCCATCCCCTGGTAGGTGTCGGCACTCATCTCCTCCATTACGGCATATTCGATGCCGCTCTGCTGGATGCCGATGTCCACAATATCCGAGGTATACTGGGGCAGCGACAGGTCACAGAATGCCTGTATCACCAATAAAAAAATGATGCCAAGCACCATGATCTTATATTCCCAGAGATTTTTGAAAATAGTTTTCATACAGTCCTTCCCTTCTGCTCTCAAAAAAGCTCATGCTCTATGATCTGCCGATTATTTCTCTTGACTTTGGAATAGCTGTTTCATTTCCTCTGCAGATTCCTGCATTCCTCTCTGAAACCACACTTCTATCCATCCTACAGGCTATATGCAGCAAATGCTTTTGCATAAACCTCGCTTCCAGGCAAATCTGGTTTAAATTCCATCATGTCTAAAATGACATCCTTTAACAATAAGTAAGGCTTCGTTCATGCAAAAGATGATAAAAGCTTTCTGTTGCTCAACATGCTCGAATATCCTCCCAATAACAGCGCTAAGAGGAAGGCTGTTGTCTTTCTCACAATCACTTTTCCAGCGTTCGAATAATTATTTCTTCCTTTATTGCTCATCGGTAATACATTTTCCGCGGTTTGTCTCACTTTCATCCCTCCCATTGACATCCAGAGCCGTCGCTGATACAATTACATCAACAAAACATTTGTATCGTGGATAATGATAGCACAATCACCTGCAAATATCAATGACAAATAGACGGGAATCATTGTTATTGCATTAGAAGAAACTCACTCATGGAATTATTTTACTTTGATTAACCGGCAATAATACCTGAATCCGCCGAAGAAGAACAGCCGATAGGCTCATGGAGACAGCCTCATCTGGATTATCTGAGGCAGTACTGCAAGGTTACATATACCAATCTTCTCACAAGCGGCAGGCTCAACGCTTATCTTGCCGACATCGACAAGCAGGCAGAGTAGAAAAATTCTGCCGTTTTTCTTTTCGGGGAGTTTTATAAAAGCTCATATTTGAGTCATTGAATCAATTCGCCCCAATCGCTCCACTATATACCATACACAATAGAGGTTCCGATATGTTTGAATATATGACAACACAGAAAGCCGCCGAAATATGGAATGTTCGCTTCATTGGGTGTAGCGACTATGCAAGGAAAACCGTATTGAGAGCGTATTAGACATAAAATTTCACACCCATTCCACATTCGTATGATATGCTTAAAAAGAGGTGATTTATATGGCGGCATTACTCATTGTTGAAGATGACCGAAAAACAAACGAAGCAATATGCGAGTATCTAAAATCAGCAGGACATCTGCTAATATCAGCGTATGATGGTGCTGCTGCATTACAATCTTTTGATGAATGCAATGTAGACTTAGTTGTGCTTGATATTATGCTCCCTAAAATATCGGGGCTTTCCGTTTTGCATGAAATAAGGCAAAAAAGCTCTGTTCCTGTACTTATGCTAACAGCAATTGAAGATGAATATACCCAAATTACAAGTTTTGATGAACAGGCAGATGACTATATCACAAAGCCCTTTTCTATGGTTTTATTGGGGCGGCGTATCACAGCTCTTTTAAGAAGAAGTGGAAAAGGGATATTGCCTAATACAATCGCATTTGGCGACGTAATTGTGGATTTCTCCGGTTATTCTGCAAAGGATAATAATGGAAAAATTGATATTACTCCCAAAGAAATTGATTTGCTAAGGCTGCTTGTGGAACATAAAGGATTGGTTCTTACCCGTACTCAAATACTGGATGATTTATGGGGCGATCGTTATCCGGTTATCGACAGAACAATCGATACTTATATTAAAAATTTGCGAAAGAAACTACGGCTTGAATGTATCGTTACTGTTAAAGGTATCGGTTACAAGTATGAGGTAAATACATGAAGAAAATAAAGATATTTCCAAAGACTTTTCTATATACATTAGGATTGATGCTCTTTATTGTTGGAACTGCTCATCTTTTGCTGTACTTATTTATTCCACATGAAAGTATGGATGTTACGATTAAGGCAAGTGAGCAAATTTCTTTCAGCACAGATGTTAATGTAGCGCCTTATGTTAAGCAGACAATCGCAGACGCCCTGCCAGTATCTCTTGTTTGCTGTATTATTATTTCCATCGTTTGCTCTTTTTGGTTTTCCAGAAAAATAACCGTTCCGATTAAGGTAAGTAGGTAATAATCCGTACCTTGACAAAATAAAATATCCCCCAGCATTTCAC
>CAJUQB010000013.1:48945-68152 GCA_910588285.1 uncultured Lachnospiraceae bacterium | reverse complement strand
AAAAATAGGTTCTGAAAGCCCCATGAAATAAGGGCTGAAGATTCCGAGAAGTTATTACAAATCAAGAGGAGGAAATTAAATGAAAAAAAGGCTATTCCATTTGCTGATGGCACTATGCGTGGGTACAGCCATGCTTGCCGGATGTGGAGGAGACAACAGAAACAGTGGAGATAACGGCAGCGGCAATGGAGGACAGACGTCAGAACCTGGAGATTCTGTCGAAGGCCCAGGTGAAATTGAAACAGTTAAAATGTACCTGCCGGCGGGCAATGTCCCTACCGATCTGGATACTGTTTTGGGAGCGATCAATGAGATCAGCAGAGAAAAAATCGGCGTAGAGCTTGATATGCAGATTTTTGAATTCGGCCAGTGGTCCCAGCAATACTCCCTGTTTTTAAGTGGTACAGAGGACTTTGACATTTTGGTCAATTATGGCGACTTTTCCAGCGCAGTATTGCAGGGAGCGGCACTGGACATTACAGACCTTCTTGCAGAGTATGGGCAGGATATTGTAAAGGTTGAGGGAGACTATATAAAAAGCGGCCAGATTGACGGCACTCAGTATGCCATTCCTGTATATTCCGCTTATGTAAATACAATGGGTATTTTATACCGTATGGATATGGTGAAGGAGCTGGGATTGGAAGATCAGGTAGCGCAGGTAAAATCATTGGAGGATTGGACATCCGTTCTTGCGGCAGTAAAGGAGGCCTATCCGGAGGTGACACCGTTTGTTACAATCAGTGGCAACAGCATAAATAATTTTAACTACGGATCATGGGACAGCCTTGGTAATAATTACGGCGTAATCATGAATGATGGTTTGTCTGATGAAATCGTGAATCTGTTTGAAACAGAAGAATATGCATCACTGTGCGCAATCATGAATGACTGGTATAAAAACGGCTATTCCAGTAAAGATATCCAGACACAGACGGACGGATACGTCACATTGGCACAGAATGACGCAGCATTTTCTACACTTGGAAACTATGATTTTGGCAGCGCTATTTACAATTCCACACTCATAGGAAAAGACGTAGGAGCCATTCCGATTAGTGAACCGACGGCCAAAACCTATACGAATGTAACCTATACAATCATGTCGACGTCGAAGCACCCGGAAGCAGCAATGAAATTCCTCAATTTATGGTTTTCAGATCCGGAAATCGGCAGTCTGATTAATTATGGAGTAGAGGGCGTTCATTATCAGGTGAAGGAAGACGGCACAGCTGCTTATATGGATGGTCAGGATATGGGCACATGTACCTACCATTTGGGCTCCAGCATCAATAATGCAAATGGCATTCGCTGGGAATCAGAGGATCCAAGCTTTGTTGAAATGCTTTTCGACAGTAATAATAATTCAAAAAAATCAAACGCCCTTGGATTTAAGTTTGATTCCTCATCTGTCGGGAATGAGATCACACAGCTTGATAATGTGCGCAGTAAATATCAAATTGGTCTGGAAAGCGGCGCCCTTAACCCGGAAGAGAATCTGCCTTTATTTATTGAAGAACTCAAGGCAGCAGGAATTGAGACCGTGATTGCAGAAAAGCAAAGGCAGTTCGAAGAATGGAAGGCTATGCAGTAAGAAAAAGAAACCGGTAACATCTGGGACCAAACAGTGCCTGTGAAGCGCCCGCTGGTTGGTTCCAGCTATTTCAGATTCGAGGATATTATTATGAAAGCAAAAGGAAAAACAAAGATCCGCTGGAGAAAATATATTCCGTTTTATATTATGGCATTGCCGGCAATCATTTATTTTTTCATCAACAACTACATGCCAATGAGCGGCCTGATTCTGGCCTTTGAACGCTATACAATTACAGGCGGAGTCTATGGAAGTGAAAAGGTTGGATTAAAAAATTTTGAATTCTTATTTAAAAACGAAGAGGCGTGGATCATGACCCGCAATACGTTGCTGTATAATATTGCTTTTATTGTGCTGGGTACAATCGTGGCAATCCTGGTCGCCTATGTACTTCATGAATTGCGTGGCAAGGTTTCAAAAAAAATATATCAGACAGTGATATTATTTCCAGGCCTTTTATCCATCATTATTGTGTCATATCTTGCCAATGCCTTATTGGCCGGAGATACAGGGTTTATCAATAACCGTATTTTGATGCCCCTGGGCCTTGAGAGCATTTCCTTCTACAGCGATGGCAAGTGGTGGCCGTTTATTCTAATATTTATCCATATTTGGCAGATGATGGGAACCTCCTGCATCCTGTACCTTGCAAATATGTCGGCCATTGACCCCGGAATTTATGAGGCTGCGAACCTGGACGGCGCAAGCCGCTTTGCTACATTTATGAAGATTACCCTTCCAAGCCTTATTCCGACAATCATAACAATGACAATTCTTTCTGTAGGGAAGATATTTAATTCTGACTTTGGGTTGTTTTACCAGGTACCGATGAATAGTGGTGCAATATTGGATGTGACACAGACCATTGACACGTATGTTTACCGGGGCTTGATCAATACGGCAAATATGGGAATGTCAGCCGCAGCCTGCTTCTATCAGTCGGTGGTAGGTTTTATTTTGGTAATACTTACCAATATCCTGATACGGAAGGTCAGCAGCGAAAATGCAATGTTTTAGGAGGATGCTATGGTTAAAAATGATAGAGGGTTTCAGGCAATTTTACATATCGTTATGATCCTGTTGGTTGTGATTGTTTTATTTCCGATTATACTCCTGATCATGGCCTCCATGACGCAGGAATCGGAGGTAATTCTTAATGGATATTCCCTGTGGCCGCAAAAATTTGATTTTACGGCATATCAGTATATTTTTGGGGAAGGGAGTATTTTCCATTCCTATATGGTTACAATTTGTGTGACACTTATAGGAACTGTAATTAGCCTTGCCATTACGACAATGGTGTCCTATACGCTTACTGTTCCGGGATTGCCGGGAAAACGGATTATTAGCTTTTATATTCTGTTTACTATGCTATTTTCCGGTGGCCTTGTTCCAAGCTACATGATGTGGAGTACCATGTTCCATGTTAAGAATACAATATTTGCGTTGATATTACCGAATCTGCTTTGTAATGCATTCCATGTGATGATAGCACGGAGCTATTTTCAAAGCAATATTCCGCAGGAGATTCTGGAAAGTGCAAGGATCGACGGAATGTCAGAATTTGGCATATTCTTTAAGATTGTATTCCCTCTGAGTGTCCCGATTCTGGCAACAATCGGTTTTATGAAAGCATTGATGTATTGGAATGACTGGACAAATAGTTTATACTATATTACGGATAAGAATCTGGTAGGCATTCAGGCACTTTTGAATAATATGCTAACAAATGTGCAGTATCTGGCACAGTCCATGGATGGAACGAGCATTGCTACTGGGGTTGCTAATATCCCAACATTGACAATGCGTATGGCTGTCGCAGTGATCGGTATGCTTCCCATGATCATACTGTATCCGTTTTTCCAAAAATATTATACGAAAGGGCTTTTGATCGGAGCTATTAAAGGGTAAGGATGAAAAAAGGCATTTCTTTAAGGGTGTGGCTGCGCAGATATTGGATTTGTGTGCTAGTGTTCAGTGTAATTTTATATTTCGTCTTACAATCCTGCTTTCTGAAAAGGATAACAATAAAAGTGGAAAAAAATCTGCAGAACAGCATTGCAGCAGCAGAAGGCTATATCGAAGATTCATTAGAAATGGCAGATAATTTTATTTATGAAACTTATTTTAACAGCACAGCCATTCCGGATGCCAATCCTTTTTTTCTGATGAGATATGGAAGTCCTTTTGAGGTATCTATGGCCAAAATCACCATAACGGCCATGCTCCAAAATCTGGATGCATGGTCGGATATGGTGGATGGCGTATTATTTTATACAGATTTGGACACAGAAAGCGTTTTTTTAGAAGCTGGCAGTATGGAAACCTACGCCGTCCGCAGTGAATTAAAGCGGTTTATGTACCAGATGCTTGCCCAGGACTCCGGGATCGTACCAGAGCGGTATATGCTATTTGACGCGTCCGGAAAAAAGCATATGCTCCGTGTCATGTGCCTTGAAAATTGCTATTTCGTCGTACACGTTTCAGAAAGTAAGGTAATGCAGACAATACAGTCTGCCGAATATGATGAAAGGAGTATTACCTTTGCGGCTGATGAAGCAGGTAATGTCATTTTTTCCTCAGCACCGATAGATGTTTCATTAGTGACTGGAAATGAGGGAACCTATATCTGGATGTCGGGGCGGGAATATCTGCAAACAGGCTATATTTCACCACATACCGGATATTATTTTGGGATGCTGACCGACAGGCAGAGTATCACAGAGGAAATGTGGCAGTTCCGTCTGGCCTTTTTCGCATTATTTTTTGTTCTCGTAGTATTCATCCCAATTTCTGTCTATGTGATCCATAAAATCCTGGAACAACCACTGAGCCGAATCCTATCCGCCATAAAACAGGTAGAAGAGGGTGAGCTGGAAATAAACAGTGGTGAGATATCAGCTATTTCGGAATTTTATCAGCTGGTGGACACATTCAACCATATGATTAATCGGATCAGGGAATTAAAGATTGAGAATTACGAGGTACTGCTTGACTCACAGAAAGTAACAATGCAGTACCTGGCATTACAGATCAAACCACATTTTTATGCCAATGTCCTGAATATGATCTATTCGTTGGCAGAGACAAAAGATTTTGAAAAAATACAGCGTATTTCTGTAACTGTTGGTAATTATTCCCGCTATATGTTTCATGATGTCACAGAACTTGTGGAACTCAAGAGGGAAATGGGACATGTCCGGGCTTATATGGAAATGCAGAAAATTCGTTATGGCAGTCAGATTATGTGCACAGAGTCCATTCCAAACCGACTTTGGGATGCCCTGATTCCACCCTTTATCATTCAAAGCTTTGTGGAAAATAGCATGAAGTATGCTTTCAATACCAAGCTCGGCTGTGAAATACAGGTTTCTGCATCACTGGACAATATGGAAAGCAATCTGATTTTAACCATTCGTGATAATGGAAATGGTTATCCGCAGGCATTGCTTGATAATGGTTGGAAGCAAAAAAAGGAAGAAGGGCATATTGGCCTTCGTAATATATGGACAAGAATGAATCTGATTTATGAAGATGGGGCAGATATTTTTCTATATAACGATGATGGCGCCGTATCGGTATTGACGATTCCTTATGTTGCCATAGGCAGTGAAGAGGTAGAAGATGCGTAAATTTCATGTGTTGTTAGTGGATGATGAGGAATTAGCCCTGGTGGGAATGGAAGAGGGCGTAAAATGGGAATCCATAAATGTTGACAAAGTATACAAATGCCATAGCAGGGACACAGCAATCCGGATGCTAAAGACATATGCGATTGATATCATTGTGACAGATATTGAAATGCCAAATGGCAGCGGGCTAGAGCTGATACGGTGGGCAAGTGAACATATACCTGAGATGCCGTCCGTTTTTTATACTGGACATGCGGAATTTTCGTATGTACAGGAGGCCCTAAGGCTTGGGGCGGCAGATTATCTATTGAAGCCTGTACCTTATGAGGAGCTGGAAAAAATACTTTTAAGGATTGAAACGAAAATTTTATGTGACGAAAAGACTGAGGAACAAATAGGGTATATGGAAGAGGCTGCCCTGGATGACAGCAAAGATATTGTATATCAGGTAAAATGTCTGATTGCGCAAAATCTTTCCCATGATATCCAAAGAGATGAACTGGCAGCAATGGTACATATCAGTCCTGGGCATCTGACACGGATTTTTAAAAAGCACGAAAATATCAGCCTGAGTGACTATATTATACAGCAACGTATTGCAGTGGCAAAAAAACTGCTCATTAAAACAGCTCTTTCTATTACAACGATTTCATCGCGGGTGGGCATCTCCTATTCATCCTATTTTACGAAATTATTCAAGGATCATGTAGGAATGACACCGCAGGAGTACAGGCAAATTAATAAAAAATGAACGTATTGATCTAGGAGGGCGCAAAATGATAGAAACAAAATATGGAAAAATAAGCGGAATAGAACAGGAAGGATATACTGTATATAAGGGTATTCCCTATGCAAGAGCACCGATTGGAGAACTGCGGTTCAAAAGGCCCAGAAAACCGGAGCGCTGGGAGGATGTGTATATAGCAGATCATTTTCAGCCCAAGTGTATGCAGGCCGGCCGGCAGATCGGCACCTTTTATGACAGAGAGTTTTACAGCAATCCTGATTTTGCAGTTGATATGAGCGAGGACTGTCTCTATTTAAATATCTGGGTACCCAAGAAAAGGAGACAGGCATGCCCGGTTGCCATCTATATACATGGCGGAGCGTTTATGGGAGGTGCGGGCAGTGAGCTTCCTTTTGATGGCGGGGAATTTGCCAAAAGAGATGTTATTTTGGTAACAATTAATTACCGTTTAGGGGTTTTTGGTTTTTTCTGCCATCCACTTATTACAGATGCATCAGACAGAACTTGCGGCAATTATGGATTGTGGGATCAGATGTCTGCTGTCGAATGGGTACAGGATAATATTACTGCTTTTGGGGGCGATCCAGATAATATTACATTATTCGGCCAGTCGGCAGGGGCAATGTCGCTGCAGATTCTAGCCTTGTCGCCGCTGATGAAAGGAAAATATCATCAGATGATCCTGCAAAGCGGCGGCGGCTATAGGCTTCCGATGGAAACATGCCGGTCATTGGAGTCTGCCTTTGCAATAGGGGAGGCATTATTGAAAGAGCTTGGTATGGAGGAATACGCCTGGAAGCATAGCAATACGGAGCGTCAACATGCCCTGAGGCTTTTGTATGAAACACCGGCAGAGCAAATTATGGATGCGGCTGGGAGAGTGATTGGAATGTCTTTTTCCAACGGAACAGGTATTCCGTTTATACCGGTGATAGATAAGGTGATTTTGAACGGCGATATCAATGAATTGATGGAACGCGGGGAATTTCATAAACTGCCCTATATACTGGGAGCCAATTCCGAGGACATGACCGTAGATATGGAAAAAGAAAGAACACCAGAAACAAATATGATGCATCTTGCGAATGCAAATCTCGCAAAGATGATCAATCGTAAAAAAGATGCGCAGGCTTACGTGTATTATTTTTCAAGGCAGCTGCCAGGGGATGACAGCGGTGCGTTTCACTCCGCTGAACTGTGGTATGTGTTTGGCACATTGCAGTATTGTTGGAGGCCTTTGACAGAGCAGGATCGGACACTTTCCAATGAGATTATGGATTATTGGACGAATTTCATGCATACTGGAAATCCCAATGGCGACAATTTGCCCAAGTGGGAAGCATACAGTGATGAGCATCCGGATATAAAGCTTTTTGACATATAAGTGGCGTCGGCGAAAAAAGCCTGGAAGAAAAATCAATTTTTACATGGCAAAAGTGGAGGAATTATAGTATAATGAGTTTGTTGTACAAGCCGTGAAAGGAAATGGATGGCTGCAACGGGAGTAAGGTATATTTTGGAAAGGAGCATTTATGGCAAAGGCAAAGAAAATTTCAAAGGCAGAAGCGGCCGGTCTGTTTAAGGACGGCATGACCATCATGATCGGCGGCTTCATGACAAACGGTACGGCAGAGACTTTGGTGGACGCCCTGGTGGAGAGCGGCGTCAAGGATCTGACCATTATCTGCAACGATGCGGGCTTCCAGGGGAAGGGAACCGGTAAGCTCTTAGATTCCAGGCAGGCCAAGAAGCTGATCGCGTCCCATGTGGGGCTGAACAAACACTGCGGAGAGATGTACAGCGCAGGGGAACTGGATCTGGTGCTGACACCCCAGGGAACCCTGGCAGAGCAGGTGCGAAGCGGCGGAGCAGGCCTTGGGGGCTTCCTGACACCTACCGGTGTGGGAACCACCGTTGCCGAGGGCAAGCAGGTGATCGAGCTGGACGGTGTGGAGTATCTGCTGGAGCGGCCCCTGAAGGCGGATGTGGCGCTGATCAAGGGCTACCGCGTAGATGAGGCAGGGAACATCCAGTACCGGGGTTCTACCAGGAACTTCAATGAGATGATGGCAACTGCAGCGGATATTGTGATTGTGGAGGCAGATGAACTGGTGGCTGCCGGTGAGATCGGTCCGGACTTTGTAGAGACACCGGGGATTTATGTGGACTATATCTTAGAGGGAGGTGCACAGTAATGGAAGATAAGAAGGCTGTTATCGCTGCCCGTGTAGCGAAGGAATTGAAGGACGGAGATGTAGTGAACCTTGGAATCGGTCTGCCCACTCTGGTTCCGCGTTATCTGGATCCCTCCGTTTCCATTACCCTTCAGTCCGAGAATGGATTTGTGGGTCTGAAGGCAGAGGCGGATTCTGAGGAGGATGCGGCATATATCGTGAATGCAGGCGGTGTGCCGGCTGGCATTGAGTCCACCGGAGCATTTTTCAACAGTGCGGATTCCTTTGCAATTATCCGGGGCGGCCATGTGGACGCAACGGTATTGGGCTCCCTGCAGGTAGATGAGAAGGGCAATATCGCCAACTGGATCATTCCCGGCAAGATGGTTCCCGGCATGGGCGGGGCCATGGATCTGGTGGTGGGCGCCAGGAAGGTAATTGTGGCCATGGAGCACACCAACAAGGGCAAGCATAAGATCCTGAGGGAGTGTACCCTTCCGCTGACCGCCAAGGGACAGGTCAATATGATTGTTACCGAGATGGGCGTGATGGATGTGACACCGGAGGGGATTGTGCTGAAGGAGTACAATCCGGAATTTACCGTAGAGGAGATCCAGGAGGCAACGGAGGCAAAGCTGATTATTGCCGAGGATCTGAAGGAGATGCCTGTTTAGGCCTGAGATGGATCTTACAAAAAGTGCAGCTTTCCGGCAGGAGAGCTGCACTTTGTTTCATCATTGAAAAGTGCGTTCTGTGAAATATGCAGCGGATCATCCGATCCAGGGCGGGCACATACTGCCAGGCTGCGCCCAGCCCCAATGTCCCCGGTGCTGGCAGAGCTCGATCTCCTCATGGTCCGGCCCCCAGACATGGACGCCGCAGCATTCGGTGTCCGGATAGCCGTTGCGGCCCTTTAAGACAGTGGTGTGCTCCAGAGGCATCTTCACAGTGGCTCCGGCATCTATCAAACGCTGATACTGGGCGTCAAGGTCATCACATTCCAGGGCAATGTGCTCCCATTTGCCATCCCCCTTGTCAATGTCAGGCTTTTCCAGCATCTCCAGCACAATGCCGTTTCCAAGGCTGAACATGCAGAGATTCAGGCCGTCGATGGTGAATTCATACAGCATATGGGCTCCCTCAAAGGCCCTGGTATAGAATTCGATGGAGCGGTTCAAATCAGAAACCGCCAGAAATATGTGGAACATTCTTGTTGCTGCCATTCCATTACCTCCTGTCATGTTTTAATATGAAATATAGCTGCTGCGGTTAGAGCTTCCGTGTTCCCCGGCATCTGGGGAAATCACTGCAGCCATAAAATTCACCGAATTTCCCCTTGCGCCGAACCATGGAGGCCCCGCACTTGGGACAGCTTACGTCCGGCTGTTCCCCAAGGAGCTTTCCCAGCGCCTCGTAGCAGCGCTGATTCATCCGGCAGTCGTTTAAAGCACGGTGAGCGCCCTGGGTGCTGATATGAAAATACTCGGCCAGGTCCGTCAGCCTGTGGTGGGGCAGCTGGGGAAGGCATTGCCGGGCCATGTACAGGGTATCAATGTAATCGTTTTTGATCTCGGTTTCAAAAAAACGCAGGGAGGCTGCCTGTATAAAATTCATATCAAAGCTGTGGATGTTGTGCCCCACAAGAATGTGATCCCCGATAAAGGCGAGAAAGCTTTTCATTGCTTCCTCAAGCAGCGGCGCGTTTTTCACCATCTCGTCGGTGATGTGGTTGATGGCTGTGGCAGAAGCCGGGATATGTATCTGCGGGTTGACCAGTGTGGTATATTCCTCTGCCGCCTGATGGTTTTTGACACGTATGGCGGAGATCTCAATGATCTCGTCCGCAGTGGGGCGGACACCGGTGGTCTCTAAGTCAAATATCACATAGTCTTCCATATACCGGTTCAGGCGTTTTCCTCTTGTTTGTTTCATTTGTACGTTCCCTTTCGGTGTTTTTTACAGGTTCGGGTTCAAAAAACCTCATGCATGAAGGCTAACATCGGATTTTTGACCTTGTACCCTGGTATCCTCAAATGAGCAGCCCGACAAATGGGGCATTTGCCAATCACAGTTTTGAAATGCCCCATTTGTCGGGCAGCTCATCAAATTATTATACTACAGATTCCGGCCAATGGAAAGGAAAAAACGCACAGGCTGCAGACGGCCTGAAAGGGGTAGATTCCGTCACAGGGAAGCCGAGTCGGAACGGTTACGGTCAAAGCCCAAGATCAATGACTTGACCGGCAGCATCGGCAGCCGGGGACATTCCGCTGTCTCCGGCATGCGAAGCACCGGCCTCCAGAATGGCAGCACCGTCAAATTCCATGCCGATCCCATCCATTCCATCCAAAAGCGCTGTGCCGCCTCCTGCTTCCATATCCAGCAGGAGCTCCTCCCGGCTGATTTCCAGCTCCAGCTCCAAAAGCTTCAGATCGCTGAGGTCGCGGCCGGCCGGGGTGGGATGGACGGCCGGGGCATGCTGGTCCCGTTCCCGCTGGTCCCGTGCCTGGCGGTTTTTGTATTCCCGGTCAGCCTGATTCAGCTTGGCCATCTCCAGATTGCGGTGCATCCGCCGCTTTTGCTCCAGAGCCAGCTTCCGCTGCTTCAGCCGCAGGTTTTTCTGGAGGTGATCCAGATGGGGATCTGCCGCCTCCTTCTGCATGGCCTTTTCATTGCGCGCCTGCTGCTGTTCCTCCTTGGTCAGGTTTCTAAGCTTCAGCTGGGCACAGCGCACCATGCGCCGGGCATGGCCGATGGCAGCATTCAGCTCATTTTCATTGTACATGCCGCTGCCCTTGCATTTCAGAAGGCTAACCAGCTTGCTCTTGGCCGTATTCAGAACAAGGCCTGCAGTCTGGGAACGCACGGCCCGGAGCAGGAAACCGCGGATCTCCCGGGAATTGTAGTTCAGCTTCTTCTTGCGGATGGGAGCCGGCTTTGGGATTCTGACACTCTGCTGCTTCGGGCGGGCAGCAGTTCCGGTATAATGGTGTAACGTAGAATAATCGGTTATATGCATAGCGTTTTCACTCCTTGAAATTTTACAGCGAATCCTTTCGCTTCTGTGCTATCTCATACCTTTACAACAGATATCGGCAAAAAAGTATGATATAATAAGAGCTTCTTGAATCTCTTTTATGCATTTTTACCAAATCCGTTGACAACCCCAGGGGCTTTCTTTATAATTAATGGTGTGTTGCAGGAGTTGTACAGAAAGAAAAAGAGGAAATAATGATTGTATGTAAAAATTGTGGGTATAAAAATCAGGATAGCAGTGATCTTTGTGAGAATTGCGGCGATCCTTTGGCCCGGGAAGAAGCCGGGAAGAAAAGAAGAGACCTGCTTGTCCTGATTATCATTGCGGTAGTAGCGCTGGCGGCAGTGCTGACAGCGGCGATTTATATCTTTCGAAGTATACAGCCAGGGCTTTCAGAGACAGGCAGCAGTCCGGAAACAGAGGATTATACGGCAGTTGACATGAATGGGGTGGATAACGCATATATTACAGTAAGCGGGATCATTGCCAGAGAAGAGGAGGAACTGGTACTAAAGCCAGCCCAGCCGGTGTCGGTATGTGCCCTGAACGCGCAGAACCAGATTGTAAAGCGTGAGGGTGTTACCGAGCTCTTACTTTCCGGCAGCAAGCAGGCGGCCGGCGCTGTGGGAGCAGAGGTTTCCATCCGCGGAAAGCTGTCGGCGGATGGAAACGGGGAATTTGAACTGCAGATCGTAGAGATGGATATTGTAAAAGAGGCTCCTGCTATGGTGCAGAAGCCGTCAAAGGAGCACGGATACCGGCTGATTCAGGCGGATGTTACCTGGATGGAGGCTTATGAGGACTGTATCCTCCGCGGAGGGCATCTGCTGCAGATCGATTCGGAGGAAGAGTTCCAGAAGGTGATTAAGCTGATTCAGGAGGCCGGTATGGAGGATGTCCATTTCTACCTGGGCGGCCTGCGCAGTGAGAACAGCCAGGAGTATTATTGGGTGGATGACAATGGAGAGCAGATGGAACCAATGCTGAATCCGGGAGGGATATCCTGGGCAGCTTCCCACTGGATGGAAGAGGAACCAAGCTTTGTTTCTGGAGATGACCTGGAGATGTATATGAATCTGGTGTATTTTCAAGGAGAATGGGTGTTAAATGATGTGCCTGCGGACATAACTGTTTATTACCCCGGAAGGACAGGATATATTGTTGAGTTTGATGAGTAAATATGGTTCATATTTTTTAGTATTGTGTTTGACGTCCTGCTTTATGGGATGCAGCGGTGCAGGACAGTCAGTATCCGGCAAGGCGGGAGAGGCCTTCCGGGGATTTTATCCGGCAGATGTCTCCTTCCTGAAGGAGCAGGAAGAGGCCGGTCAGGAACAGGAGATGACCGGGGAGGAGCAGGAAGCGGCCAGGGAGGAGCAGGAGATTCAGTCCTTTCTTGCTTCCATGACCCTGGAGGAAAAGGTGGCACAGATGTTTGTGGTGCTTCCGGAGGCTCTTGTGGAGGGGACATGGAACGTTACGGCTGCCGGCAGTGAGACGAAGGCCGCGCTGGACGAAATCCCGGTAGGCGGAGTGATCTATATGGAAAATAATCTCCAGAGCCGGGAACAGGTGAAAGAGATGCTGTCCAATGTGCAGGACTACAGCATGGAGCGGATTGGCCTGCCAGCCTTTCTCTGTGTGGACGAGGAGGGCGGTACGGTGGCCAGGATCGGAAAGAGCGGCAGATTTGACGTGCCAGTCATTCCGGATATGGCTGTGATTGGACAGGAGGGCAGCCGGGAGGCAGCCAGCGAGGCGGGGAATGAGATCGGCGCCTATCTGTCGGAGCTGGGCTTCAATGTAGATTTTGCGCCAGTGGCGGATGTGTGGAGCAATTCGGAGAATACGGTGGTCAGCAGGCGGTCCTTTGGGAGCGATCCACAGAAAACGGCGGAGCTTGCCCTGGCTGTTGCAGAGGGGCTTGAGGCGCATGGGATTTTGAGCGCATACAAGCATTTTCCGGGCCATGGGGCGACGGTGGGGGATACCCATGATGGATACGCTTATACAGACAAGACATTGGAGGAGCTTCGGGAATGTGAATGGATTCCCTTTCAGGATGGCGTGAACCATCAGATTCCCATCATTATGGTAGGGCATATTTCCCTGCCCAAGGTGACGGGGGACGATACGCCGTCTTCCCTTTCCTACCGGATTATTACAGAGCTTTTGCGGGAGGAGCTGGGGCATGACGGACTGGTCGTCACGGACGCGCTGAATATGAAAGCGATTGTACAGCAGTATTCTTCCTCTGAAGCAGCCGTTATGACCATTGAGGCAGGGACGGATCTGCTGCTGATGCCAAAGGATTTCCGGGCAGCCTATGAGGGCGTGCTTAAGGCCATAGCGGAGGGAAGACTGTCAAGAGAGCGGATTGACCGTTCCGTGGAGCGGATTTTGCGGGCAAAGCTCAGGCTGATGCCTGACAGAGAAATATGATAATTTGCATTAGGAGGAATCAGTATGGGAACCAAATTCAAATGTAACGAGGAAACCGTTGTCCGGACCGTGGCCGGGAAGCTGAAGGGATTTTTCTATGACGGCATCTATACCTTTCATGGGATCCGCTATGCCAAGGCAGGACGTTTTCAGGAGCCGCGGCCTGTGAAGCCCTGGGAAGGCGTGAAGGATGCCTTGAGCTACGGCTATATTTGTCCGGTTTTAAGCTATCCGCGGCCCACCGGGGAGGTGGCTACCCCCCACCGGTTCTGGCCGGAGAATGAGAACTGCCAGTACCTGAATGTGTGGACAAACAGCCTGAAGGCTTCTGACAAAAAGCCAGTGCTGGTGTGGTTCCACGGCGGAGGCTTTTCCTCCGGCTCCTCCATTGAGCAGGTCTGCTATGAGGGGGACAACCTGGCCAGGAAGGGGGATGTGGTGGTAGTGACAGTCAACCACCGCCTCAATGTGTTTGGTTTTCTCGATATGTCCGATTTTGGGGAAAAATACAAAAATTCCGTGAATGCGGGGATTGCGGATCTGGTGGCAGCCCTGGAATGGGTCCGGGAGAATATTGAGGCCTTTGGCGGCAATCCGGAGAATGTAACTATTTTTGGACAGTCCGGAGGCGGCGGAAAGGTGACAGCCCTGGGGCAGACCCCGGCGGCTGACGGCCTGTTCCACCGTGCGGTGGTCATGAGCGGCGTACTCTCAGACGACCTGATGTTTTCCAATGTGGAGCCCAGAGAGCTGGTGCTTGCGCTGCTTCAGGAGCTGGGCCTTTCCGAGGATGAGGCAGAGAAGCTGGAGCATGTTCCCGCCCGGGCTCTGGTGGATGCCGTCAACCGGGTGGAGGCAGCCTTCGGAAAAGAAGGAAAGCGCATTGCCTGGGGGCCCAAGGCCAATGACTGGTATCTGGGAGATCCGCTGAAGGTAGGATTTACCCAGCATTTTAAGACAATTCCCACTATGGTGGGAACCGTGCTGGGCGAGTTTGATATGGAGCCTCCTGTCCCCGGGAAGGATGCGCTTTCCGCCGGGGAACGCCGGGCCATTGTGGCCGGGAAGTACGGGGAGGAGAATGCCGATGAGGTAATCCGCCGCTTCCGCCAGGCATATCCGGATAAAAATGAGGTTTATGCCAATCATCTGGACACCATGTTCCGTCCGGATACCATCAAATACATCAAAAAGAAAGCAGCAGAATCTACAGCCCCTGTCTATTCCTACCTGTTCACTGCAGAGTTTGACCTGGACGGCGGGAAGGTGCCATGGCACTGCTCGGATATTCCCTTCTGGTTTGGGAATGCCTGCCGGATCCCGGTGTGCCAGATTGACGGTGTGTCGGAGCGGCTTGAGCAGCAGATGAATATGTCTCTGGTTAATTTTGCCCGCACAGGCAATCCCAATACCCCAGGCCTGCCCTGGTGGGAGCCCTGCGGGAGGGAGCAGATGAGGACCATGATTCTGGATCGGGAATGCACCATGCGGGAGGACTATGAGGCAGAGCTGATGCCCTATATCCTGAAGGTGAAGCCAGCCTTTGTGTTTGACCCGGGGATGTTTGCCGATGAGGAGGAAGAAGGGAGCGCCTGGGTGTATTAGAAGAGATAACTGTACAGGCAGCAGGAAGTGTATTGTCTGAATGAAGCATGGGGCATAACGGAACAAAGATATGGGTTTGTTCCTGTTGTGCCCCATGCTTTATATGGTTTTAGAGATATTTTTTTGATGCTTCCGAACTGAGATGATATTGTTCCTGGATTTTAGCCAAGATTGTCTGTGGCGGGATACCCATATTTTTTAAAATAGAAATGGTTCCTGCGATGCCCTGTTCGATGCCCTGTTCGATGCCCTGTTCGATGCCTTGCTTGATGCCCTGCTCAATGCCTTCTTTTATTCCTTCTCTTTTTATTGTCTTTGCTTCATATTCCAGGACTTTTCCACCCATAACCGCTTTCACTCCTTCCCTGACTGTTTGGTATTTCATTGCGATATGCTCCAATACTTTGTTCGACATATCAATGATGGTACACCTTATATATTCACTGATGCGTCCCTGATTTGACAGCTCCTCCAGTTTGGTTTTTATCTGCTCATATTCCGCTTGTAAGGATTGCAGCTTTGACGTATCGCTTTCGTATTCTTCGAACCGTGCTTCATGGGAAAAGATATAGAAAGGAATTAACAGCAGGAGATTTTTTTCAAAAATCTCTTCCAGGGTATATTGCTGTGACTTCATCACCTGAATCTCATATTCTACGGTTCCGCCTGGTGTTATCATCCGAATTTTCAGTGTGTCTGGTGTCGATGTACGGTGCCGTAAATATAATATAGCCGAATGAGGCAGGGTCACGGTAAGGACATTGCCTGTTATCTCCCCTTCATCAAGGGCAATCTGCGTGTCATATTCAAAGAAACGAACCAACAAACTATGATCCGTACTGCTCTGGCATTCCAGATGGTATTTTTTGGTTTCTTTTCCCTGTATCTTAAAATTAGTATCTGTAATCCGTTCCTCCTCATTCCCATCCTGCTGGTTTAGAAAGTGTTCATTTGGTGAGAAAATGATTTTTTCCTGTCCGGAATAATGCTCGCCAAACAATTCATTTATAATGGGGATGATTAGCGGACTGCAATCGTTCAGAAGAGTACGGAACACATCATCATAAGGTGTGCTTGTAATCCAAGTATGTTCCATTGGCAGCTGCCTCCTTTTTTATATTGTATCACATTACAGAACTATACTCAATGAAAAAAACTATCTGGAAATTTATCTTAATAAAACCCATATCAACAGTAGATAAAATAAAATCTTATTAGTATGAATCATCAGTTCCAATGCCTGGGCTTTTCCGTTATAATGGAAGACGAAAAGACAAGTCAGAATTAACAAAACGGTAGTTTTTGCACTACCAAAAGAAAACGGAGGCTGTGATATGAATATTAATCTTGCAGAAAATATCCGAATCTTCCGAAAACAGCATTCCCTCACCCAGGAACAGCTGGCCGAGGCCCTGGGGGTGACAGCGGGGGCTGTGTATAAATGGGAAGCAGGACGGTCTGTTCCGGATTTAAGCCTGATCGTAGAAATGGCGGATTTTTTCGACCTGTCTGTGGATGTGCTGCTGGGCTGCCAGATGAAGGATAACCGGCAGGAGGCAATGGTGCTGCGGTTGGAGGAATATTTCCATGACAGGGATGCAGCAGGGATCACGGAGGCGGAAAAAGCGCTGAAAAAATATCCAAACAGCTTCAAAATTGTTTATACCTGTGCTTCCCTGTACCACGTGTTCGGCCTGGAGCAGGATGATAAGGGAAAGCTGCTGCGGGCCTTAGAGCTGCTGGAGCATGCCAGGCGTTTGCTGGATCAGAACAAGGACCCTGAGATCAGTGAGATGACCATCTATGGGGATATGGCTGCCATTTATCTTTCCATGGATGAAAGCGAACAGGCAGTGGAGCTTTTAAGAAAAAATAATTCCAGCGGCATTTACAGTGACCAGATCGGCTTTATTCTGGCGTCCTACTGCAAGCGCTCGGAGGAGGCGCTGACCTATTTGTCAGAAGCATTGCTCAACAATGTGGTTTCTATGATCCGGATTGTAACAGGGTATCTGAATGTCTTTTTTGAAAGAAAAGAGTACAGGGCGGCAGAAGAAATGCTGCTTTGGTCCAGCGGCTTTTTTAACGGATTAAGGGAGGAGGGCAGGAGCAGCTTCATTGATAAGCTGGAGGCGATCTTTTACGCCTGTCTGGCAAAGGCGCAGATGGAATCCGGCAATACGGCTCATGTCAAAAGCTCCCTATATCGGGCGAAAAGGATGGCAGAGACTTTCGATGCGGCGCCGGACTATGATGCCAACCGGCTCCGCTTTATTTCCGCCGGAAAGAGAAGGAGCGTCTATGACAACCTTGGGGCAACGGCAATGGACGGCATACGAAACATCATGAGCTCTATGGGAGATGAGAGCTTGTCAAAACTATGGGAGGAGATAAGCATCCATGAAGAATAAACCATTAAAAAAACAGATGAAGGAACAGTTTTATCACAAGAACCGAATGATTTTTTGCATCGCCGTTTTGGGGGAGTTTGCTGCCGGCTCCCTCAATCTGGGGGTGTCCTGGATCATGCAGCAGCTGATTGATACAGCCTCCGGTGTTCCAGAGGCCATCCCCTTTTCGAGGCTGCTTCAGATCAGTGTCGGCTTCCTGATTTTTCTTGTTGCGGTATTTTTGGTAGCCTATGTCTCCAAGCCGAGATTTATGGAGCGGGCCATGCGGCAGTATAAGGAATTTGCCTTTCGGAAGCTGACGGAGAAAAGTATTTCTTCCTTTCAGGATGAGGGCACGGCTGCCTATCTGTCTGCCCTTTCCAATGATGCCTCCACTATTGAGGTGAATTATCTGGAGCAGCAGTTTTCCCTTGTCATGAAGGCCTTTGTGTTCACCGGGGCGTTTTTGATGATGCTCTGGTACTCTCCGCTGATGACAGCCATTGCCGTGGGACTGACAATCCTGCCCTTCCTTGCGTCCATTCTTACAGGCGGAAGACTCAAGGGCGCAGAACGCCGGGTATCTGACGGAAATACAGATTTTACCACTGCGCTGAAGGACTGCCTTGGGGGATTTGCAGTGGTGAAGAGCTTCAAGGCGGAAAAGGAGATTCTGGAGCTGTTTGCCCAGAGGAACAGGGCCCTGGAGGCAGAAAAGTTCACCAGACGGCGGATCAAAACAATGGTGGTGATGATCGGAACCGTAACCGGTATTTTTGCCCAGCTGGGCGTATTTTTGGCAGGGGCTTATCTGGCCATGTCAGGGCGGGGGCTAACCCCCGGGACAGTGATCATGTTTGTGAACCTGATGAATTTTGTAATCGAGCCGGTTGCGGAATTCCCCGGGCTGCTTGCCGGCCGCAAGGCTGCCATGGAACTGGTCGGGAAGCTGGCAGAGGCGCTTGAGAAAAATGTTACCCCTGCGGCCAGCGGGGCGAGCCCGTCCCTTCCTCCCGACATCTGCCTGGACAGGGTATCCTTTGGCTATGAGGAGGATCAGGAAATCCTTCATGATATTTCCTATACCTTTGAGGCAGGAAAGGCCTATGCCATAGTTGGGGGCAGCGGCAGCGGGAAGTCAACGCTGCTGAACCTGCTGATGGCTGCCGGGGAGAATTATAAGGGACATATATGGCTGGGCGGGGCGGAAATGCAGGAAATCAGCAGGGAGACTCTGTATGACCTGATCTCTGTTATCCAGCAAAATGTATTCGTATTTAATGCCTCAATCGCAGATAATATTACCATGTTCCGAAGCTTTCAGGCCCAGGAGGTGGCCGAGGCAATCGGCCGGGCACAGCTGACGGAGCTGGTGGAGCAGCGGGGAGAGAATTATCTCTGCGGGGAAAACGGCAAGGGCTTATCCGGCGGGGAAAAGCAGCGGATTGCCATTGCCAGGAGTCTTTTGAAAAAGTCCTCCGTGCTCCTTGCCGATGAGGCCACAGCGGCTCTTGATGCCCAGACTGCTTATCAGGTGTCCAGCGATATTTTGAATCTGGAGCATATCACGCGCATCGTTGTGACC
>CAJUQB010000013.1:35240-48935 GCA_910588285.1 uncultured Lachnospiraceae bacterium | reverse complement strand
AGCGGTATGACAACATTCTTGTGCTGAAGGAGGGGCGCATTGTGGAGACTGGCAGCTTTGACTGCCTGATGGAAAGGAAGGGGTATTTTTATGCTCTATATACCATCGCACAGTAGAAGCCAGCGGGTTCAGGTAGCCAAATACCGGCTTCCATGGTATACTACCAGTATGGGGTAAGAATGTTTGGAAGCTGCAGAGCTTAGATAGGAGAAGGATATAAACATGAAATTGGGAAAACGGTTTTGGCTGGCTCTTGTAATCTTCGGCCTGATGGGACAGGTGGCCTGGGTGGTAGAGAACATGTATCTGAATGTGTTCCTCTACAAAATATTTCACGGAACGGCGGCAGATATATCGCTGATGGTGGGGGCCAGCGCTGCCGCGGCCACTGCCGCAACGGTGCTGATGGGGGCGCTGTCCGACCACATCGGAAAACGAAAGCGGATGATCTGCGGCGGCTATATTGCATGGGGCGTTTCCATTCTGGCCTTTGCCCTGATCCGCATGGAGACGCTTGTGCCCATTGCAGGAAGCACGGCGGCAGCGGCAGCCCTTGGCGTTACCCTGGTGATCGCCTTAGACTGCATCATGACGGTGCTGGGCTCCATGGCAAACGATGCCGCCTTTAACGCCTGGATGACGGATTGGGGCGATGAGAACAACCGGGGGCGGATTGAGGGGATCAATGCCATGATGCCCCTGGTGGCAATTCTGGTGGTATTTGGCGGCTTTCTGGCCTTTGATCTGGATCAGATGGCCAGCTGGACCATGATTTTTCTGATCATTGGCATTGGCGTGACGCTCATCGGGGTTTTGGGTCTTTTCCTGATGCAGGATCAGCCGGGGCTTTTGGGGACAAAGAGCAGCCAGGGATACTGGGAGACGGTATGCTGCAGCTTCCGGCCGTCAGTGCTGGCAAAGCACAAGCTGCTCTATGCAGTGATCGGGGCATTTGCCGTATTCGGAATTTCAATCAATGTATTTATGCCCTACCTGATCCTCTATTATGAGAAGGGCCTGGGGATGGCCAATTACGTGCTGGTGATGGCTCCGGCCATTGTGATAGCAGCGGCGATTACGGCCTTTTACGGGAAATTGTTTGACATGGTTGGTTTCAAGGGGGCTGTCCTGCCTTCCGTGGGAATGCTGATGCTGGGGTATGTGATCCTGTATTTCGGCAGGGCCACGGCCGTGGTGTTTGTGGGCTCCCTGTTTATGATGACTGGCTATCTGACGGGGATGGCAGTATTTGGAGCAATGATCCGCAGCCGGATTCCGGAGGGGAAGGCCGGGCAGTTCCAGGGGATCCGTATGATTGGCCAGGTGCTGATTCCCGGCATGGCGGGGCCTGCCATTGGGGCGGCGGTCCTTCGCGACGCCCGGCAGGTGGTCAATCATGACGGAACCACCTCTTTTATCCCGGATCAGCGGATTTTTTCCGCGGCTTTTGGGGTGGCAGTGCTTCTGCTGGTTTTGCTGGCCCTGATTTTTCTCATGATGAGAAAGGGCTGCCACCTGCTGATTTCGGAAGCGGGAGAGCGGATTCTTAAGGGCAAAGAGAGCTGGCGGGAGTATCCCAGGCCCCAGATGAGGCGGGAGCAGTGGGTGAACCTCAATGAGGGCTGGAAGCTGAACGGAAGGGCCATCCGGGTTCCCTTCCCGCCCCAGTCCCTGCTGTCAGGCTATGGGAGGCGCGTGGGCAGCTGCCTGTCCTACACCAAAAGCTTTTCTGCCGTCCGGAAGCCGGATGGAGGGCGGACAATTCTGCATTTCGGGGCAGTGGATCAGATTGCAGAGGTGTATTTGAACGGGACGCTGCTGGGACGTCATGAGGGGGGATATCTGCCCTTTTCTTTTGATGTTACGGAGCTTTTGCAGGAGGAAAACAGTCTGAGGGTTCAGGTGACGGACCGGCTCTCCCACCAATATCCCTACGGGAAGCAGCGCAGGCGCCGGGGCGGCATGTGGTATACGCCGGTCAGCGGGATCTGGCAGAGCGTCTGGATGGAGCAGGTCCCGGTCCGCTATATCCGAAGGCTTAAGATTACGCCGGGGCTGTGGGAGGTACAGATTGAGGTGGAGATGAGCGACGGCTCCCAGGCAGCAGGCATGGTGGAGGTTGCCCTCCATACCGAGGATATCTGCCGGAGGCCCTTTGCCGGGGGCAGGATTACGCTGAACCTTGCAGAGCTTGTGTCAGAGAGCGGGCAGGCCTACCGGCCCAGGCAGTGGTCCTTGGAGGATCCCTATCTGTATCGGGCAGCAGTTGCGGCAGGGGAGGACCGGGTGGAGACGTATTTTGCACTGCGTACCGTGGAGATCCGTGCTGTGGAAGGGGTACAGCGGGTGTGCCTCAACGGGAAGCCGGTGTTTTTAAACGGCGTGCTGGATCAGGGATATTTCTGCGATGGACTCTTCCTGCCTGCCGAGGAGGCAGAGTATGAGCGGGATATCCAAAGGATGCAGGAGCTTGGCATCCGTATGCTCCGAAAGCACATCAAGGTCGAGCCGGAATGTTTTTACTATTACTGTGATCTCCACGGCATGCTGGTGATGCAGGATATGGTGAACAATGGGAGCTATCTGTTCTCCCGGGATACGGCCCTGCCTACCCTGGGCATGACGCGGCAGAAGGATACCAGGCGCCTTGGCTCCAGGAGGGGGAAGGAATTCTTTGAAGCCCATATGAGGGAAACCATAGAGCACCTGTATAACCATCCCTGCATCATTGCTTATACCATTTTTAATGAGGGCTGGGGGCAGTTTGACAGTGACCGCCTGTATGAGGCGGCCAGGGCCCTTGACCCGGGCAGGCTGTATGATTCCACCTCCGGGTGGTTTGCCCAGACAAGGAGTGATTTTGACAGCCTGCATATCTATTTTGGGGACAGGAGGCTAAAGCCCGGGGAGCGGCCCATGCTGCTGTCGGAGTTTGGCGGATTCTCATTTGCAGTTCCCGGGCATATCTATGGAAAATACAGCAGCTACGGATATGGGGAATGTCGGGACAGGGAGGAACTGACACAGCAGATTGCCGCAAGGTATGAGGAGCTTTTGTATGACACGGTTTCCCAAGGGGTCTGCGGCTGTGTGTATACACAGCTTTCGGACGTGGAGGATGAGATCAATGGCTTCTATACCTATGACAGACGGGTGTGCAAGGTGGATCCGCAGCGGATGAGGGAAATTGCAGAGAGGCTGGAGCGGTTTTTGAATTAAGCTTTACACCGTATGGAAAGGTTGATATAATGGAACTGCCCTTATTCATTAGAATATTTATGATAGAATAGAAATGAGGAGAATATGGACAGTCAAGAATATGAAAAAATATTACAGGCAGTGCCTACCACCGGCGCTTTTGTGATCCGGGAGGATACCCATGAGATCCTGTATTATAATAGGAGGATGCAGGAGCTGTCCCCGCAGATCCGGCTGGGCATGTCCTGCCGGGAGCTGGGATATAATTCCTGTGCCAATTGCCCGCTTCTTACCATTGGCAGCGAACAGGAGAACAGGACCATCAGCTACAACCATCCCTTTGGGGAGATTGTGGATCTTGTGGCTGTGAAGACAACATGGAAGGGGGATATCCCGGCCTATATTATTACGGTATCGCCCCATATGCAGAACATCACCCAGGCCTATCACAAGATTCTGCGGGTCAACCTTACCCAGGACCGCTATGAGACAGTGAAAATGCGGCCGGAGGATCGGGCGATCGGGTATGGGAACGATACCTTTTCCAGCTGGCTGGGACAGTTTATCTATGACGGCGGCATCCACCCGGATGATATGAATAATTTTATATCCTTTACCCACCTGGATCATATGCGGGGGGCTCTTAAGGCAGGCGAGGATATCCTGACTTGCTGCTACCGAAGGCGGATGGGGATGGAATACCGCTGGAATCTGATGGAGGTCGTGGCGGATTCCGGGGCCCTGGACGGCGACCAATATGTGTTCCTCTATGTGAAGGATGTACATAATATCCTGCAGGAGAGCCTGGAGATGGACGATGCCAGCATCCGTGTCCAGGAGGTGATCCGGACGCTGGGGGAGCAGAACTTCGGCATCTATGGCATTGACCTTGAGACCGGGGAGGCGAATCTGATCCGTGAAAATGGGCATACCCATACCGGCTGGAAATCCTGGGCCATCCAGTGGGATGAGATTATGGCCTCCCGCCTGGCTGTGCAGGTGCATCCCACGGACAGGGATAAGGTCTGCCGGGAGTTTTCCCTGGATGGCCTGCGCAGGATGCGGGATACCCTGGTAAAGAAAACAGATATGCTCTGCCAGTGGCGTGGGGAGGAGGATCATGAGTACCGGTATATGGCTCTGATCGCCTATTTCGGCCAGGATCACAGTGCCAAGAATTACACCATTGTCGCCCTGCAGAATGTGGATAAGCGTGTTCGTCAGGAGCATACCCTAAGCCTTCGCGATATGCAGCTTGCGGCAATCCTCAAATCCCGGTACAGCGTGATGAACACGGTCTATCTGGAGAACGGCCAGTGCGAGCGGATCTGGATCAATGAGGAGAGCGGGATGCAGAAGGTCCATTCCGGAAATTACCATCAGTATTTTCAGAAGGCGCTGGAGCAGACAGTGCGTCCTGAGGATGCGGAGGAATTCCGAAGGGTTATGAGCCCGGAGCATCTGTATCAGAAGGCTGCGGCCACTAAGAATTATGCGGAGGAGATCTGCCGGTACCGGATTCTCGGGGAGTCCCTAAGATGGGTGGAGCAGCATGTCATTTATTCCAGGCAGGGGAACCGGATGTCCGTGAATATCCTGGGCCGTGACATCACCCAGGAGAAGCTGGAGGAGGAGCACCGTCTGAAGGAGGAGCAGGAACAGGCCGATATCATCCGCTCGCTGGGAGGAATGTTTTTCGCTACCTATTATGCAGATCTTGTTGAGGATACCTTCCGCAGCGTTTCCCAGCTGAAGGAGGTGGAGGTGGCACTGGAGGGCACGGTGAATTACGCTACCGGGCTTTTGACCTATGCCGAGAAATTCGTCCATCCGGATGACCGGGCGGAATTTATGAGAGTATTAAGCCTGGAGAATCTGCGTAAAACCCTGAGCCGGAGGAAGCCTTACGTGACGCTGGCTTACCGCAAAATGCCGGAGCGTCCAGATGTCCGGCCGGAGGAGTATGGCTGGGTCCGCAGTACTGCCGTCATGTCCCAGGCAGATGGAGAAGGGAAGGCAAGAACGGTGGTTTATGCGGCCCAGGACGTGACAGAGAGCAAGCGCAAGGAGATGCGGGAGCATCAGGCCCTCCAGGCGGCCTGTGAGGCTGCGGATCATGCCAATGCCTCCAAACAGGAATTCCTCTCCTGTATGAGCCATAATGTGCGCACGCCCATGAACGGCATTGTAGGCATGATCCGGATCGCATCAGACCATGCGGAGGAGCCCCAGAAGGTGAGAGAATGCCTGGGCAAGGCTTCCATGTCCAGCCAGCAGCTCCTGGACGTCTTGAATGAGATATTGGACATCAGCCAGATCCAGTCCGGCAATTATGACCTGAAGGCAGAGGCCTTCCATCTGCCGGGCCTGATGGAGGAAGTGATGGAACGGATGCTTCCGGAGATTCAGCAGAAGAAGCTGACCTTGAATTTCCGCCCCATGCAGCTGCGCCATGAGGAAGTGCTGGGAGACCGGGAACGGCTGATGCAGGTATTTTTAAATATTTTGGGGAATTCTGTCAAATACACGCCGGCCGGCGGGCAGACGGAGGTTTCCGTCACAGAGCATGAGTCGGGAGAGCATGGCTGCAGCTCCTATGATTTTACATTTCAGGACAATGGCATTGGCATGGAGGAAGGCTTTATTCCACATATTTTTGAACCCTTCAGCCGGGCGGAGGATCCCAGAGTGGGCAATATTGACGGTGTGGGGCTTGGAATGTCCATTGCCCAGAATATTGTCCGCATGATGGGCGGAGCCATCAGCGTGAGGAGCGTTCCGGAGCAGGGCTCCCAGTTTGTGGTAACGGTGATTCTGAAGCTGCAGGAGCCGCCGGAGGATTCACAGGACCAAAAGGACCAGGATCCGGAGACCGAGAAGGGAGTGTTATTCAAGGGCTGCAGAGTGCTGCTGGTGGAGGACAATGAGCTGAATCAGGAGATTGCCATGGAGCTGATCGGCGAGATTGGCGCCAGAGTGGAGTGTGCCGGGGACGGGCGCATGGGACTGCAGCGTTTTGCAGAGATGCCGGAGGGGTATTATGATATGATTCTGATGGATATCCAGATGCCGGTGATGAACGGCCTGGAGGCCACCCGGGCGCTCCGCAAGCTCCCCAGGGCCGATGCAGCGACGATTCCCATTATTGCATTGTCTGCCAATGCCTCAGCGGAGGATATGGTGGCCGGCCGGGAGGCCGGAATGAACGGCCACCTGGCCAAGCCTCTGGATATCCCCCAGCTGATGGAGCAGATGGAATACTGGCTGCGGCAAAAGGCTTAAGGCTGGGACTATTTTCTGCGGTACAAAAACGCGAAGATAAGTCCGCCCGCCAGAATGATCAGGGAGGCTGCCAGCAGGGCCCAGGGAGCGGCGGACATACTGTCCTGCCCGGGGAAGCTGTTGTCAGCCCTGTTCGGCATTTGCCCCTGTCCGGGGAAATTGCCGCCAGCAGCGTCCTGCACTTCTCCCTGTTCTGGGAAGCTGCCGCCGGCAGCGTCCTGCATTTGCCCCTGTCCGGGGAAATTGCCGGCAGGCAGTTCCCTGCCTGCGCCCTTCTGGGGTGAATTTTGCGTCAGCTGCATGGTTCCCATGTCGGAGATATCGAGATCCCCGACGTCTACCAGGGAGGCAGCCTCCTGGGTATCTGAGGTGGAGCCCAGGGAGCCCTCAAGCTGGCGGCTGATGCTCTCGCTGCGCAGCAGACAGAATTCCTTCAGGGTGTCTATTCCTGTCTCAAATTCTTCATAGGTACAGAATTTTGTAGGATCCTCTGCAACATAGGGGGAGAGCAGCTCCTTCAGGGTGTCTATCTGCCGGCTGAACAGGCCGCTGTCAAAATATTCGGTGATAAATTCTTCCATGTACTGATGATAGAGCTTCGTATATTCCTCATTTTGAAAAATCCAGGCCAGCATGGGCCGGTCGGCGGTATCGCCTCCCGAAACCGGTGTGTCAATGGGATAATTCACCAGGCTGCCTGCGCTGGTTCCGGTGGAAAAGCCGCCGAAGGCCAGATTATAATCCCAGGGCAGCATGGCAAGCCGGCCATCCTCTTCATAGAGGTAATAATTGTGGATCATGGATCCCGTGTAGCTGTCAAAATTCAGCACAAAGTTGTGTACTACAAAATAACGGATTACCTGGTCAATCGCGACGGTTTCCGTAAGATTGCTGCCGCTGCTTAGCGCTTTCAGGGAGGCAATCAGCCGATTCTGGTCTGCTGTGGTAATATCTGTTTTTGCATTGTCAAAAATATTGGGGTAGCTGTCCGGATCGTCGTCGATATATTTCAGCAATACATCATCACTGCCCATAGCGCGGCTGCCCATATCAGGAGCACCGCCGGCCATGTCGGGAGCCGCATCGTTCATATCAGGAGCACTGCCGGCCATGTCAGGGAAATCGTCCATGTCAGGAGCACCGCCCCCCATGTCCATGGAATCGGGCTTGTAGAGGCAGCCGTAGTCCGAGCCGTAGCTGCGGGTAAGGAAGGCTTCCTCAATGCCCTCTACGGCCAGATACAATCCCCATACTTCCCCATTGACAGAAATATTGACAAAGCTGCACAGCGGGGCAGCAGCGCCTGCCTGGGCCATCATCTGATAGACCAGGTAATCCTTGAGATAGGTGTTGTCCTGGATCAGATTGTTAAGGCACAACTTATCCAGCCCATAATAGGTGCTCTGGCTGTTATAGTGGTCAAATTCCAGCTTGAAGCTGTAGCGGTTGTTTCCGTAAGCCGCCACCTGGGTCAGAGATGTATTGCCCTTGGCGCGGATTCCGGTGTTTTTATAGGCTTCCCCGTCTATGACAACCGTGCAGTTTGCGTATTCCTCATTGGTGCAGGTATCCAGGAATGCGTCCCAGTCGTCCATAACGATTTCTATGGTATGCATCCTTGAGGTGTCGAACAGGCGGGCTTCGTAGCCCATTTCCAGACCAGAAGCCTGAACCCCCAGCTTCTGCCCGTTTACAAACAGAAGGGTCAGAAGCAGGATGGCGGCAAGGAATGAGCAGCAGATTTTATCAAAATGCTTGTGTGTGGACATCGCAGCCTCCTATCCCAGGTAGTCGCCATTGTAGCTGACAAGAATTGCACTGCTGACGCCATCCATATTTGACAGCGCGTTTATAAAGTCTGTGTTGTCGTCCTTCATACGGATTTCCAGATTCAGCTCCACAGAGCCCTTCTGGGCAGACTTACTCTTAATGACGCAGCGCTGTACCTGGCTCTCCAGGAATTTCCTTGCATGTGATTCGCTGTCGGAATCCCTGCAGGAGAGGGAAAGAATATAAGGATTCCGATAATTTTTCTTATTGACAAAAACCAGCAGGATTATGCCGATGACAACACTGCCGGTCACAGCCAGGGGAATCATGCCGGCGGCCAGAACGATGCCAACAGCAATGGCCCAGAAGAGAAATGCAATATCCAGGGGCTCCTTGATGGCAGTGCGGAACCGGACGATGGAGAGGGCGCCCACCATACCAAGGGAGAGCACCACATTGGAGGCTACTGCCAGAATGACCACGGTGGTGATCATAGTCAAGGCGATGAGAGTGGTGCCAAAGCTGGAAGAATACATCACGCCCTGGTAGGTTTTTTTGTATACAAGAAAAATAAACAGTCCCAGGCCAAAGGCCAGAATCAGAGCCACCATCATATCAAGGAGGCTCACACTTGTGATATTTTCCAGAAAGCTTGATTTAAAAATGTCATTGAATGTCATAATCGAATTCTCCTTGTAAAAAAATATGTTATCCGTAAATCCTGCAGAAGGCATATTTGGAAAATGCCCCGGTCCGGCATCCGGAAAGCTGTACTGCGTCCCGGATGATATCTGGAAGAAATTCCCCCCATTTTACCTCCAGGACGGCAGGGGCGCCGCCGGCGGGAACCGTAAGGCTTTGCGGATTTAGAAAATCCGTGGAGCCAAGGCCGGTGCGGATCCCATAGTCCAGGGTAACGCGTACGCTGCCGGGGGGAAAGACAAAGGGATCCCGGGTGTAGTCTACAATGGTCTTGGGGCGAAGCCCCTGGGTAATCATTTTCAGATAAAGCTCCCGTACCAGAGGCAAATCGCTGGCCTTCATCCAGCCATACCTCCCGAGGAGGAGCGCCTGGACCTGCTCCCTGCTTATGGGGGCGTATTCCTTTTGGCACAGGCCGTTGCGTTTGCTCTTTTTTTCCAGCTTGATCAGGGAAAAATCAAAGTTATAGAAGCGGAGACGGAATTTCTCCCGCTGGTTCACGCCATCGATTTTTTCCCGCAGAGCCTTGTCGCCGGGAGTGTCAAAATACAGGCTTCGGATCTGATAGCTCCCGGAGGGAGCATGGGGATCCGCAGCGGCCACAGCCTGGAGACGCCGGCGCAGGACGGGAAGGTCTGCCATGGTAATTTCGTGCTTCCATTCGTTGCGGTAGTTTGGTGATATGGGGATCACATCCTTTCTTTTATTGTATGATGAGCTGCCCGACAAAGGGGGCGTTTGCATTTTGTGCATGGCAAATTGCACAAATTCCAGGAAGAATGCATGTTGTAAATGAGAATTCCCCCGGTACGCTGTCATTGTACCGGGGGAAGATTGAAAGTGGATTGAAGTAAGAAGCATAAATTGTAAAAATTTTATCATGGGTCATCTGCAGTATCGTCCAGTGAGATCCGGGGAGCTGTAGTTGCATCTGTCAGCTCCTCCACCCCGCGCAGGGTACGATTGATTGCTCTGGTACGCCGGCCGACAATTTCGGCCAGAGTTTTATCAGCGGTTTGAATCTGCTTTTGCGCTTTGTCCAGCATATCTCCAAATTTGACAAATTCCGACTTTACCGCACGGAGGGTGTCCCATACCTCCTGTGACCGCTGTTCAATGGCAAGTGTCTGAAAACCCATCTGCAGAGATGCAAGAAATGCCGAGAGCGTGGTTGCACCTACTGCCGTAACCTTATATTTATCCCGAAGCTCCTCAAACAAAGCCGCATTTTGAACGACTTCTGCGTATAGGCCCTCTGTGGGCAAAAACATCAGTGCAAAATCTGTGGTTTTGGGAGGAACGATATATTTGTCGTGAATGTCTTTTGCAAAAGCACGGATTTTTATGGTAAGGGAACGCCTCGCCTCGTCAATGGTCTGCTTATCCTCCGCATCCATCAATCGGTTATAATCTTCAATCGGAAACTTGCTGTCAATTGGAAGAAGCAGCGGCAGATCCTCATTACCGGGGAGCTTTACGGCAAATTCCACACGCTTTCCCTCTGCAATCTCCGCATTTACTTCGTATTGGCTCGGTGCAAGAATATCGGAGAGGAGCTTCTCAAGACGGATCTCACCGTATGTACCACGTTCCTTTACATTGGTGAGGGCATTTTTCAGTGATTTTGCATCCGCGGCCAGAGCTTTCATTTCCCCCAGTCCCTGGCCCACGCGCTCCAGCTGCTTACTGACCAATTCAAAGGACTGCGCAAGGCGTGTCTCAAGGGTTTTCTGCAGCTTCTCATCCACTACGCCCTGGATTTGCTCCAGACGCCTTTCATTGCTATCCTGCAGAGACTTCATTCTGCTCTCAAGGGTGGTATTGATTTTTTCGATATGCTCTGTATTCGTACGCTGAATCGATGAGAGGCGATGATCCACCTGTTCGCCAAAGGTGTGAAGCTGCTGGCTGATCTCCCTGCGGTTGTCGGACAGCGTGTCCTGCATGCTTTTCTGCATAACACCGAAACGCGTAAACTGCTCGGTTGCGCCCTGGGCGATTTGCCGTTGTACAACGTCGCGCTGCTCCTCGGCAGTGCGTTTCAGCAGAGCAGCTATTTTGCCGATACCGGATTTCCTGCGCCCGGTGAGCTGCAATAGAAGAATTAGGAAAAGCAAAACAATTGTTACAATACTTAAAATTTCTGACAATCCCATTTTAAATCCGCTCCCGTGTATTTTGTAATATGTTCTATCATATCATACTATGAGCTGCCTGACAAATGGGGCGGCTGTTTTTTCAGGGGAAGCCGCACCAAAAAGGTCACCTTTCCATCCCCGCAGCCTACCTCGATCCGCCCATGGTGGGCCAGGACAATGGCCTTGGCAATGGCAAGGCCCAGCCCATAATGGGCCTCCTCCCCGGTCCGCGCAGGATCCAGGCGGTAAAAGCGCTCAAAGAGCTGCGCCCGCTGCTCCTGCGGGATCTCCGGCCCGTCGTTGCAGACGGACAGCAGGGCAGTATGCCGATGGAGCTTCAGGGTAAGGGATATCTCCTTCCCGGGGCCGCAGTGCTCCAGCGCATTGTCCAGTAGGATGGAGACCAGCTGGCGGAGCTGGCTGCTGCTGCCATTTACCATCAGATGATCTGTAATTTCACAGGAGAGGGAAATGCCTTTTTCGTAGATCATGCTTTCAAAGGGAAGCGCTTCGCCCCGGACCAGGCGGCTTAAGTCCATAAGCTCCATCCGGGGCGACACTGCTTCTGTCCGGGCCAGCTCCAGAAGCTGTGTCACCAGTGCGCCCATGCGCTGATTCTCGTATCGGATGTTGGAAAGCCACTGGTTTTCTCCGATTTCCCGGAAGAGAAGCTCAGAGTTGGCATTGACCACCGACACCGGGGTTTTCAGCTCATGGCCGGCATCTGAGATAAACTGCCGCTGCTTCTGATAGCTTTCCTCCAGGGGCTGTACGATCCGCCTGGCCAGGTATACTGCAAGAAAAAACAGCATAAGGATAGCCAGTCCGCCGAAAATCAGGGTATAGCGGAACAGGGTGGACATGCTCTCGCGGACAAGGGTGTTGTCCATAAAGGCCACCAGAGTATAGCGGCCCTTATCCTCCACCTGGTACAGAAGGCGGCTGGTAGTGCCGGAGGCTTTGCCGCTGCGGATGGCCCAAAGGGCAGCCTCCGTCAGCTCCTGGTCCGTGTAGAGGGCGGACTGGGGATTGTTGATGGAAAGAAGCTGCCCGCTTTTGTCCATTGCCACAGAATAAAAGGTAGACAGCTGGAAGGCAGGCGTATTCTCCGAACGGGGAGGCGTGGGCTCCTGCCCCCGGAATTCCTCCAAGGAGGCGTCGGGGAGCTTGGGGGGCTGATCCGGCCGGTACAGCTGGGCGTGCCGGGAGAGCATTTCCCGGTTGCGGGCAGAGACCTCGCAGTAGCTGGAGCCATAGATTACGCCAAGAGTACCGGACCAGAGCAGAACCAGCACAGTCATGATGGAGGCTACGATTTTTCGCCTTGATTTTTTAAACATCTGTGCACCTCAATTCATATCCAATGCCGCGCACAGCCTTGATGGTTGTACGAGCGCCTACATAGGCCAGCTTTTTCCGGGTAAAGGACATATATACCTCTACATTGTTGTACTCGGCTTCATTTTCGTAGCCCCAGATCTTTACGGCCAGCTGTTCTCTGGCAAGGATGCGCCCCTGATTGGCAATGAGGTATTCCAGGATCCGGTATTCCTTTTCGCTGAGGCGCACACTCTGGCCCGTGCTGCTGCAGCCAAGGGTGGCCGTGCCGATATCCAGTGTGATGTCGCCAAAGGACAGGCTTCCGTCGGCAGAATTGATATTGCGGCGGGTAAGGGCCCGAAGCCGCGCCAAAAGCTCCTGCATCAAAAAGGGCTTGGTGAGATAATCGTCGGCCCCGCCGTCCAGTCCGGCCACCTTGTCCTCCAGCTCGCCTCTGGCTGTCAGCATCAGGATCGGTGTGCCCACGCCGGCCCGCCGGGTGTCCCGAAGAATGGCAAAGCCGTCCTTGCCCGGAAGCATAACATCCAGGATGATCAGGTCGTAAAGGCCGCTTTCCGCGGCAGCGCTGCCGGAAATGCCGTCCGGGCAGTGATCTACTTCATATTTTTCCTGGCGCAGGATCTCGCAAAGAGCCTGGGCCATCCGTTTTTCGTCTTCTATTAATAAGATTCTCATAAGTCTATTATAACATGAAACATTGAAAATGGATTGAAATTTTCCTGCATTTTTTGAGATGCCGTTGGATTCCAATGGCCAAAATCAGGGGGATGTGCTATACTACTGTCAGGATCCGACCAGGCATATGGCCGGGGGAAGGAGCTGACAGAGCTATTGGCTGTGCCGAAGGACGGATCGAAATCTTATGGAGAAGGAGCAGGCAGGAATATGAAAACAACATTTATTACCCCTAGAAAATCAGCGGAAGCATTTCTTCAGATCGTAAGAGAAACGGATACCAGCGGGACAGAACGGCCAAAGCGATTTCAAAAAATCATGAAGGAAAACCGGGGCATGGTGCATTCCCTAAGCCCCTTTGCCCCGCCGGGGGATGGGCTGGAGCGCAAAAATCCTGTGATCGTGGCATTGGGGGACAGCGTGACAGCAGGACATTTTGAGTTTGCCGGCGAGCCGGCAGAGCTGTTTGCAAGGGCCGGGGCAGGGCAGCTGCAGGAGACAGATGTCATTGACATAACGGATGCCAGGGAGTGCTATCTGGAAAGGTTCCGCTTCAAGCTGATCGACTATTATGAGCAGACCTCCGTCA
>CAJUQB010000013.1:4032-35230 GCA_910588285.1 uncultured Lachnospiraceae bacterium | reverse complement strand
CACTGTCAACTGCGGGATTGCCGGGGATACGATAATCGGTATGGAAAAACGTCTGGAGCGGGATGTGATCCGCTACCAGCCCGATCTGGTGATTATAAACGGCTCCCTGAACTGGGACAGGGAATGTGGGACAGCCGCGGATTACAGGCGTATCCTGGGGGCTGTTGTGGATCGGATTCTGGCGGATACAGAAGCGGATGTGATTCTGCTGACCCCCAATATGGAGGTTCCAAGCCCCTTTACGGGCCCGGTGTCTACCCTGGGGGAGCGGGTAGCTGTCATTCGTGAGATGGCCAGGGAGAAGCAGGTCTGCCTGGGGGATGCCTACCTGGCCTGGGAACGGTACGAGGAGGCAGGTTATCTGGTGAGGGATCTGTTGGCCAATGGAGTGAACCATCCTTCTGCTGTGGGCCATGAGGCCTATGCGGAGGTTTTGATGAAGCTGATTCGGGAGGACGGCTAGAAAATCGGCGATTATTTATACGCTGTGTTGGCGGAAAGCCCATGATTTCTAAGAGGGAAGTCATGGGCTTTCCTTTTTTCGCCATTTTTCGGGAAAAAAAAGGAAGCGCTTATATACAAATTTTGACTGAATTAAGGGAATACTTCCAATATGATAGACCTATTCCTGTGGATACAAGCTAGTTGAAAAGGAGTGATTATTATTCAGAAACATGTAAATTATATTTTCAAAGGTGTAGTAATCCAAATTGCAATATGCATCTGGATCACTGCATCTGGCTACCGGGCTGCAGAGCCTGCCATTTCCCCGGCTACGGTGGAGATGATTCATAATCCGGAAAATGAAATTTTGTATCAGGAAGAAAAGCGAAACCAAAGGAGGTATTTTCCGCTGCCCAAGGACAGCAGAGAGGAGCTTGGCTTTTCCGCTGCTGCAGATGAAAGAAATCCTGCAGTGATGGCGGGAACCAATCATGAAAGGTTTGAAGCTTCACAGGGATATACAATGTATGCTACGGTACGTGTGAATTTTAGAGAGGAACCCAATACTGAGGCTGCTGTGCTTGCGGTATTGCGGCCCAATACCCAGGTGACGGTGCTGGACCACACAGATGGATGGTATCAGATACGCTATGGGGAAAGTGACGGAACAGAGGAGCCGGAAGTTGGATACATCAAGGATAAGTACCTTTCGGAGGAAGAACAGCCCATGTGGAAATTGAACCAATGGGGGATTGCGCTGACCCCGGAGGAGATTGACCTGCTGGCACAGATTCTCTGGGTGGAGGCAAGAGGAGAGCCCTATGAGGGACAAGTTGCCGTGGTGGAGGTCATATTTAACCGGATGGCCTCAAAGACCGGCGAGTTCCCGGAGAATGACCTGGAGGGAATTGTGAGCAGTACGGTCAGCGGCGTGCAGTTTGCTTCCTGGAAGCTTAGGCACACGGCACAGCCGGGAGAGGATCTCTACCGGGTGATTTATGATGTGCTGGAAGGAAACGCAGCAGTCCTGCCCTCCAGGGCGTACGTGTTTTTTACGACAGAGGGAATCGGCAGGAATATTGTCCGGATTGGGCATCATCTGTTTGGGACACTGTAGAGAGACGGTGTGACGGAACCGGAGGAGGGGGTATCCTTTCCTCCTGTTCGTAATTCCCAAGACCGGTCATAAAAATACAGCGGTCAGTGAGCCAAAGGCTCGCTAACCGCTGTATCTAATATTTTGATAATCGGGGTAACAGGATTCGAACCTGCGACCTCACGGCCCCCAGCCGTGCGCTCTAGCCAAGCTGAGCCATACCCCGTGCGAAAATTATATTAACACATATTGCCAGAGAATGCAAGCATTTTTTTGAAAAAAATCGAAGGAATTAAAAAAACTTTTTGAAGATTTTCTTAATTGTTAAAAAATCCATTGTTTTTGCGGATTTTCCTGTGCTATAATCCCTTTAACAAAAATCGAAAAGGAAGGGGGAAGTGACAGGATGAGAGCTTTTTTTAAAAAATATAAGCACGCATGGATCTTGTTATATTTTCCGATTTACCTGGCCTGGTTTGCTTTCCTGGAGAAGACGGTAACACGTCGATTCCATGTGGTGCATATGGCAGTGGATGATGTGATTCCCTTTGTGGAATTTTTTATTATCCCTTACCTCCTGTGGTTTGCATATGTGGCGGTTGGGATCGTGTACTTCTTTTTGCATGACGTGTCGGAATATTATAAGCTGTGCGCATTTTTATTTGTGGGAATGACAGTATTTCTGTTTATTTCCACGGTATATCCAAACGGACACTACCTAAGGCCCAGCGTATTTCCGAGGGATAATCTGTGCAGCACCCTGGTACGGTGGCTGTATGCGGCAGACACGCCCACCAACCTGTTTCCAAGTATCCATGTGTACAATTCCATTGGAATTCATCTTGCCGTTTCCCGCAGCCAGGAGCTTCGGAAGCATCGGGGGATACAGATCGGGTCCGGCATCCTGATGCTGTCCATTATACTGGCTACCATGTTTTTGAAGCAGCATTCGGTCTTTGATGTGATGACAGCCCTTGGGATGGCTGTGATTATGTATACGGTGGTATATGGCAGGGCGCTGCAGCAGAGAAAGGTGCCGGGGCAGGTAGTTACAATTCACGGCCTGACCGGCCGCGAACTGTAACGCATCCGCTATTTTACTGGCCGGATGCCTTGCAGCAGGGTGCAAGGCACCGTGAATAGTAATAGGTATTCCGAAAGGGATAGCCCGTTACATTTCATGCCTTGACATTTGCCCGGAAAATCCGTATGCTTAGAGGGAAAAGGAGGAGAACGGCTATGGCGGAAAGGAAAGAAAATGAATTTGTGTACAGGGAGCGGAAGCGGATTTTGTTTTTCGGGCTGCCCTGGACATTTACCAAGTATATGATCACAGACGATATGATCACCGTGGATTCCGGATTTTTCAAGACCGTGGAGGATGACTGCTATATGTATAAGGTGCAGGATGTGAAGCTGACGGCCACTTTGCTGGAGCGGATGTTTGGCCTTGGGACCATTACCTGCTACACGGGGGATGTGACCCATCAGATCCTGACGCTGACCCATATAAAGCATGCCAAGGAGATCAAGAATTATCTCCTGCAGGCCTCCGAGCAGGCGCGGATGAAGCGCAGAACCCTGCATACACAGGATATCGGCGCAGATATGGAGGAGAGGCTGGAGGAGTAGCCGGGGGAGGCCAACAGGCCTATTGCCGGGGATGCTCCACCAGGAGCCTCTCAAAAATCAGTCCGGCCATCATCCAGAAGGGGGTGTAATCCAGGCGGATTACGCCCCTGATGTTTGTCTTAGCCCTGCTGTAATCCCAGGGGCAGAGATTTCTTTTTTTCAGCAGCGTTCCGCTGCAGAATTCCACTGCAAATATTCCGGCAGCATAGATGATGCCGCGGAGCATGGCCGGCAGCCAGCGGATGGCTGTATATACAGGCTTAATACATACTGCCAGCCCGTAGATGGGGAACATCCAGACGGAGGTGCGCCCCACCAATTGTAGTTCCCGGCGGCGGAAGGAATCAAAGGCCGTAAAGAGGATTTCCATGCACCAGCCGGTCAGTCCGCAAAGTAAAAAATTTTTTTTCATGGGAGCAGTATTCCACCGGGGAGAAAATATATACGTGTATTCATTGAAATGAAAAGGGAAAAATGATATAATGAAAAGCGTTATTTTGACCCCATGGAAAAGAGCCTGAATTTTTCGGGGACTATGACAGTATATTTTAAGAGGTGAGCAGATGGCAGAATATGCCAATATTATCATTGATATCAGCCTGGAGAAGCTGGACCGCCCGTTTCAATATCTGGTTCCTGACCGTCTTGTGGGAAAGCTTGAGCCAGGGATGGTGGTTCAGGTGCCCTTTGGCAATGGGAACCGGATTACCAGGGGCTATGTGATCGGCCTGACCGGGGAGGCGGAATATGATCCGGGGAAGCTGAAGGAGATTCGGGCCGTGGACAGCAGCGGGGTCGCGGTGGAGGCGCAGCTCATTGCCCTGGCTGCCTGGATCCGGGAGCAGTATGGCGGGACGATGAGCCAGGCCCTCAAGACAGTGCTTCCGATCCGGCAGAAGGCCGCTGCAAAGCAGAAGCGTACGCTGCGGCTGCTGATGCCCATGGAGGAGGCAAGGGCAGAGCTGTCAGAGAGTGTCCGCAGGAAGCGCAGGGCCCAGGTCCGGCTGATGCAGGCTCTGATAGAGCATGAGGCTATTTCCTATGAGACAGCCACCAAGGCCTTGCGGGTGACGGCTTCTGTGATCCGCGCGCTGGAGGAGAGGGGCTTTCTGAAGGTGGAGATCCAAAAGGTATGGCGCAACCCCATCCATGAGATGGAGGAGGGCAGCCGGAAGGAGGAAAGAAAGACCCGGAGAAAAGAAGCGCCCAGTCTGAATGCAGTACAGCAGCAGATTGTCCAAGAGGTCACGGCAGAGGCAGAGGGCGAAGCGCCCAGGCCCTGCCTGATCCACGGCGTTACCGGCAGCGGCAAGACAGCGGTATACATAGAGCTGATTGCCCGGGCTGTGGAGCGGGGGCAGCAGGCCATTGTCCTGATTCCGGAGATTGCGTTGACGTATCAGACCGTGATGCGGTTCTATGAACGGTTTGGGGAGCGGGTTTCCATCCTGAATTCCCGCATGTCGGCAGGAGAACGGTATGACCAGTTTATGAGAGCCAAGAATGGAGAGCTGGATGTGATGATCGGCCCCAGGTCTGCGCTGTTCACACCTTTTTCAAATTTGGGTTATATTATTATAGACGAGGAGCATGAGAATTCCTACAAGAGTGAGACCACGCCCCGGTATCACGCCAGGGAGGCGGCGAGGCAGCGGGCCAAAATATGTGGTGCGGCCCTGGTGCTTGGCTCGGCCACGCCCTCCCTGGAGAGCTATTATCTGGCCCGGCAGGGGGAATACCGTCTTTTTGAAATGACGGAGCGTGTGGAGAAAAGGCCGCTGCCCTTGAGTGAAATCATTGATTTGCGGGAAGAATTAAAACAGGGCAACCGTTCCATTTTGAGCGGCCGCCTGCAGGAGCTGATGGAGGAGAGCCTTCTGGCCGGGCAGCAGATCATGCTGTTTTTAAACCGCCGGGGCGTGGCCGGATTTGTGTCCTGCCGGGCCTGCGGCCATGTTTTTAAATGCCCCCACTGTGATGTCTCTTTAAGCCAGCACAATGACGGGAGGCTGGTGTGCCATTACTGCGGCTATCAGCAGCCCATGGAAAAGACCTGTCCGGAATGCGGCTCCAAATACGTGGGGGGGTTCAAGGCGGGAACCCAGAAGATCGAGCAGGTGGTAAAGGAACGGTTTCCCAAGGCCCGGGTGCTGCGGATGGATTTTGACACCACCCGCAATAAGGACGGATATGAGAAGATCCTGTCGGCCTTTGGCAGCCATGAGGCGGATATTCTGATCGGAACTCAGATGATTGTAAAGGGCCATGATTTTCCGGATGTGACCCTGGTGGGGATCCTGGCGGCGGACTTATCCTTAAACAGCAGTGATTTCCATGGGCCGGAGCGGACCTTTCAGCTGCTGACTCAGGCAGCGGGCCGGGCCGGGCGGGGGGAGCTTCCCGGCCATGTGGTGATACAGACCTACCAGCCAGAGAATTACAGCATCCGGCTGGCAGCCAGGCAGGATTATCAGGCCTTTTATGAGCAGGAGATCGCCTACCGCCGGATGATGAACTATCCCCCGGCCAGGCATATGCTCCAGATGCTGGTAGCGTCGAAGGATCAGCTGTATGCAGAGATGACGGCAGAGCTGTTGGAAAATAAGGTACAGAAGGCAGTTGCAGACGGGAAGCTGCCGGGCATGACGGTGCTGGGGCCCACAAACGCTGCGGTGGCAAAGGTCAAGGATGTCTATAAAAAGGTATTGTATTTTAAGCATGAGGAATATTCCATGCTGGTCCGGGTAAAGGATGCGCTGGAATTATTTATACAGAAGCACAAAGAATTTCAAATGATTACAGTTCAATTTGATTTTAATCCGATGAATGGATTTTAGAAGGAGGATGCGTAATGGCATTGAGAGCAATTCGTGTAATGGGAGATGAGATCCTGACAAAGGCGTGCCGGGAGGTAAAGGAGATGACTCCCAAATACTGCCAGCTGGTGGATGATATGCTGGAGACCATGTATGAGGCCAACGGGGTAGGACTGGCGGCGCCCCAGGTGGGGATCCTGCGCAGGATCGCTGTGGTTGATATCGGGGAGGGCCCCATCGTGCTGGTGAATCCGGTGATTCTGGAGACATCCGGGGAGCAGACCGGGGATGAGGGATGCTTAAGCCTGCCGGGAAAAGCGGCTGAAGTGACCAGACCCAACTATGTGAGAGTGCGCACCTATGATGAAAATATGGAAGAGTATGAGATTGAGGGGGAGGAGCTTTTGGCCCGGGCCCTCTGCCATGAGATTGAGCATTTGGACGGCCATATGTATGTGGAAAAAGCAAACGGACCCATTCACGATGTGGAATATGACGAGGAAGAAGCATGAGAATTATATTTATGGGAACCCCGGATTTTTCCGTGGGTACATTGGAAGCATTGATCGAAGCGGGGCATGAGATCGCCCTGGTGGTGACACAGCCGGATAAGCCAAAGGGCAGAGGGAAGGCGATGCAGGCCCCGCCGGTGAAGGAATGCGCCCTGGCGCACGGCCTTCTGGTGTATCAGCCCAGGCGGGTGCGGGAGCCGGAATGTGTGGCCTATCTGGAAAGCTTTGCGCCGGATATGATTGTGGTGGTCGCCTTTGGGCAGATTCTCACCAGGGAAATATTAGACATGCCAAAATACTGCTGCGTCAATGTCCATGCATCCCTGCTGCCCAAGTACCGGGGGGCTGCGCCCATTCAGTGGGCGGTGATCCAAGGAGAGCAGATCTCCGGGGTCACCACCATGCGGATGGACGAGGGAATTGATACCGGCGACATGATTGATACGGCAGAGGTTTTGCTGGCAGAGGATGAGACAGGCGGAAGCCTGTTCGATAAGCTGGCCCAGGCAGGGGCAGAGCTGTGCGTAAAGACCCTGGCCTCTATTGAGGCGGGAACGGCAGTCTATACGCCACAGGACCATGGGGCAGCCACCCACACGAGAATGATCAAAAAGCAGCTGGGGGAGCTGGATTTTTCCAAGACTGCGCTGGAGCTGGAGCGGCTGGTGCGGGGCTTAAATCCCTGGCCCAGCGCCTATACCTTCTGGAAGGGACGGACGCTGAAAATATGGAAGAGCCGTGTGGCCCAGGATGAATTGCCGGATTGTGGGCAGTCAGGCAGTTGGGAGACAGGCGCCGTACACCTGGCCGGAAAGGATCGGATCCTTGTAAAATGTAAGGAGGGCTGGCTGGAGCTTCTGGAGGTGCAGCCGGAGGGAAAGAAACGGATGGATGCCGCCTCCTTCCTGCGGGGCTATCCCCTGGAGGATGGCTATTGCCTGGGGGCATAAAATCTGCGGTATCAGCTGATTTGAGAAAAGCTGGTTCGATTTAGGAATGTTTAGGAATGTTTAGGAATGATTGATATATGGATTTTCCATAGAAGAAAGGAAGCGTTTGTATGCCATATGGACTATACGGGTTCTGGGACCCTACTTATTTTCTGGTACTGATCGGAGCGGTGATCTGCCTGCTGGCATCTGCCAGAGTAAAGAGCACCTTCCACAAATATTCACAGGTGCGGAGCATGTCCGGAATGACCGGCGCCATGGCGGCTGAGCGGATCCTGCACAAGGCGGGGATCCACGATGTACAGATTCAGCATGTGTCCGGGAGCCTGACAGATCACTATGACCCCAAGCATAAGGTACTGCGGCTGTCAGACAGTGTGTATGGCTCTGCTTCTGTGGCAGCAGTGGGAGTGGCAGCCCATGAGTGCGGCCATGCCATCCAGCACCACAATGGGTATGTTCCCCTGCAGCTTCGGGCGGCCATTGTTCCGGTGGCCAATATCGGCTCTACGCTGGCATGGCCCCTGATTCTCATCGGCCTCTTTTTTACCAGGGGTACAGGGAGCATCCTGATTACGGCCGGGATCCTCTGCTTTTCGGCAGCCGTGCTGTTTCAGCTGGTGACGCTGCCGGTGGAATTCAATGCTTCCGGGCGGGCGCTTCGGATTCTGGGGGACACCGGGATCCTGGGGACAGATGAGGTACAGGATACCAGGAAGGTGCTGTCTGCCGCTGCGCTGACCTATGTGGCCGGCGCGGCCGCGGCAATTCTGCAGCTGCTGCGTCTGGTGCTGCTGTTTGGAGGAAGAAGGGACGATGACTAGTGATGTCAATGTGCGCCTGCTGGCGCTGGAGACGCTTCTTGCGGTGACAAAGGAGGGGCAGTACAGCCATATTGTCCTGGGGCAGACGCTGGAAAAATACCAGTACCTGTCCAAACAGGAGCGCAGCTTCCTCACCAGGCTCTGTGAGGGAACCTTAGAGCAGATGCTTCGGATTGATTATGTACTGAACCAGTTTTCCAATGTAAAGGTGAATAAGATGAAGCCGGTAATCCGCTGCATCCTGCGGTGCGGCGTATATGAGCTGCTGTTTATGGACAAGGTGCCGCCCCAGGCTGCCTGCAATGAGGCTGTGAAGCTGACCCAGAAAAAGGGCTTTTCCAATTTGAAGGGCTTTGTGAACGGGGTGCTGCGCAACATCAGCAGGAATAAGGACAGGATTGTCTGGCCGGATCCCAAGGAAGAGCCGCTGTCCTGGCTGTCAGTGAATTATTCCATGCCGGAGTGGATCCTGGAGGAATGGGTTTTGCAGTATGGCATGGAGCAGACCAGGGAGATCCTGGAGGCCTTTCTGGCGCCCTCCCCCACCTGCATCCGGGTAAATACAGGCCGGATTACCAGAGCGCAGCTGATGGAGCGGTTAGAGCAGGAGGGGGTAACCGTACACGAGAATCCCCTGGTCCCGGAGAGCCTGTTCCTTACGGGATATGATTTCCTTGGGCGTATTCCGTCCTTTCAGGAGGGGCTGTTCTATGTGCAGGATACCAGCTCCATGCTGGCAGTTCAGGCAGCCGGCAGCCTGCTTATGGAAGAGCGTGAGGCAGCCCGGTCAGCCGGCAGCAGGCTCATGGAAGAGCGTGAAGCGGCCCGGTCAGCCGGCAGCAGGCCCATGGGAGAGCGTGAAGCAGCCCGGGCGGCCGGCAGCCAGCGCGGGGGCGATGACCGGGCGGCCGGGCCTATGCGGGTTCTGGATGTCTGTGGTGCTCCGGGAGGGAAGAGCGTCTGCCTGGCCCAGCTTCTGGGGGAGGAGAGCCTTGTGGAGGCCAGGGATCTGACCGAGGGAAAGGTTGAGCTGATGCGAAGGAATATTGCCCGCTGCAGGCTCCCAAATATCAGGGCCCAGGTAAAGGATGCCAGGATATTTTATCCGGAGGATGAGAAGACCGCGGATCTGGTGCTGGCGGACCTCCCCTGCTCCGGCCTTGGTGTGATCGGCAGGAAGCCGGACATCAAATACCGGATGACCAGGGAGCAGATCAAGGAGCTGGCTGCCCTCCAGCGGGAGATGTTACATACGGTTTGCGCCTATGTGCGGCCGGGAGGAATTCTTTTATACAGTACCTGTACGATAAGCCAAAGGGAAAACGAAGAAAATGTGGAATGGTTCCTTAAGGAGCATCCTGATTTTTCCCTGAAGGAGCAGCGGCAGCTTCTGCCCAAAGCAGGGCTTATGGACGGATTTTTTTATGGGGCAATGAGACGGGCGGAAGAAGGAGTATTATGACCAAAGCGGATATTAAGTCATGGAATCGGAAGGAATTGGAGGAATTTATCGTGGACAGGGGGGAGAAGCCCTTCCGTGCACGGCAGATCTATGCCTGGCTGCACCAGCGGCAGGCAGCTTCCTTTCAGGAGATGACGGATATTTCCAAGGACCTGAAGGAGCAGCTTGCAAAGAGCTGTGAGCTGACGGTGCTGCGGCAGGAGCGGCGGCAGATTTCAACAATAGACGGAACCAGGAAATACCTCTTTGCCCTGGCGGACGGAGCAATGATTGAGAGTGTGCTGATGCGCTATAAGCATGGGAACAGTGTGTGCATTTCCTCCCAGGCAGGGTGCCGGATGGGCTGCCGGTTCTGCGCTTCCACATTGGATGGACTGGTGCGTAATCTGACGCCGGCAGAGATGCTGGATCAGATTTACCGGATCTCGTCAGACATCGGGGAGCGCATTTCCAATGTGGTGGTAATGGGAACCGGGGAGCCTCTGGACAATTATGAGAACCTGCTGAAGTTCCTGGAGCTGCTGACAGACCAGTGGGGGCTTCATATCAGCCAGAGGAATGTGACAGTGTCCACCTGCGGCATTGTGCCAAGAATCCGGGAGCTGGCAGAGAAAAAGCTTCAGATCACCCTGGCTCTTTCTCTTCATGCACCCAATCAGCAGAAACGACTGGAATTGATGCCTGTGGCCAATAAATATGAGCTCCATGAGGTGATGGAGGCCTGTTGGTATTATTTTGAACAGACGGGCCGCAGGGTTACCTTTGAGTATGCCCTGGCGGGCGGGGTCAATGACCGGGAATCGGATGCCAGGGAGCTGGCGGAGCTGCTTGGGGGCCTGAACTGCCATGTGAATTTGATTCCGGTGAATCCCATCCGGGAACGGAAATTTCAGCAGCCCAATGGGAATGTAATACAAAAATTTAAAAATAAACTTGAAAAATACGGAATAAATGTTACTATAAGAAGGGAAATGGGCCGCGATATTGACGGGGCCTGTGGACAATTGCGGAGAAGATATACATCGGGAGGAGGCGAGTAGTTTGAAGACATTTTCCATGACAGACAAGGGAATGACACGCGAGATGAACCAGGATAGCGTCTTTACATCAGAGAAACCCATTGGGAACTTGCCGAATCTTTTTGTGGTGGCAGACGGAATGGGCGGCCATAGGGCCGGTGATTATGCTTCCAAATATGCGGTGGAGGTTCTGATTCGGGAGATTGCAGGAGATGAAGGGACAGAACCGCCGGCAATTATGCAGAGAGCCATAGAAGCTGCCAATCGGGAGCTGCTGTCAGAGGCGGAAACAGATCCCAGATACCATGGGATGGGAACCACCGTTGTGCTTGCAGTCATAGAGGGCAGTACGCTGTGGACTGCCAATGTGGGAGACAGCAGGCTGTATCTGATTGACGAGCAGATTCAGCAGGTGACCAGGGATCATTCCCTGGTGGCGGAGATGGTGCTGAAGGGAGAGCTTACCAATGAGGAGGCCAGAGTGCACCGGGACAGGAATATTATCACCAGAGCGGTTGGCGTTGTTGACCATGTGCAGGCAGACATATATGAGCATAAGCTGCAGGAGGGCAGCCGGGTACTGATGTGTACGGACGGCCTGTCCAACATGCTGGCGGATGATGAGATTTTGTCCATTGTAAAATCCCAGCGGGATATTGTGGAGACTGTGGAACGCCTGATACAGGCGGCCAATGACAACGGGGGAACAGACAATATTACAGCGATTGTAATCGAGCCATGATAAATGAGGTAAGAATATGTTGACAGTGGGAAAATATATTGCAGATCGGTATGAGGTATTAGGCAAGATCGGAACCGGCGGCATGTCGAATGTGTATCTGGCCATGGATCATATCCTGGGACGCCGGGTGGCCATAAAGGTACTGAAATCAGAGTTTGCTGAGGATGTGAATTTTGTTACAAAGTTTCGCAGCGAGGCCCAGGCTGCAGCAGGGCTGGAGCATGCCAATATTGTAAATATTTATGATGTAGGCAGCGAGAACGGCATGTACTACATTGTGATGGAGTATGTGGAAGGGATTACCCTGAAGGGCTATATTGAGAAAAAGAGGGTGCTTACCTATAAGGAAGCGGTCAGCATTGCCATCCAGGTGGGAAAAGGCATTGAGGCGGCCCATAACAAGAATATTGTGCATCGGGACATTAAGCCCCAGAATATCCTGATCTCCACGGATGGAAAGGTGAAGGTCACGGATTTCGGTATTGCCCGGGCAGTGAACAATAATACCATCCACACGGATGTGATGGGCTCTGTGCATTACAGCTCGCCGGAGCAGGCCAGAAACGGTTATGTGGATGGAAAGAGCGATATTTATTCCCTGGGGATTGTCATGTATGAGATGGTGACTGGCCGCGTTCCCTACGATGGGGACACTACGGTGGCAGTAGCCATCAAGCATTTGCAGGAGGAGATGCCGGAGCCCAGAATGTACGCTCCGGATCTGCCGGTGAGCCTGGAGGGCGTCATCAAGAAATGTACCCAGAAGAACCCGGACCGCCGCTATGAGGATATGGGGGCGCTGATTACGGATCTGAAACGGGTGCTGGAGACGCCCCATGAGGACTTTGTGGTTATGGATTTTCCCGGAAATGCCAGGACGAGGGTCATACAGCCCGAGGAGGTGGAATCCATCCGCAAGAAGTCGGCCACAGTGACCTACCGGGAGGAGCGGATACCGGAGCCTTATGTGGAAGAGGACGACGAGGAAGAGGATGACGAGGAGGAGGGCTTCCTGAATCCCAGGATGGAGAAGGCGGTGACAATCCTGGGGATTGTAGCGGCGATTATTATTGTGGCCATCATTGTGGTGATTGTGCTCAGCTGGGGCGGCGGCCTGAAGTTTGGCGGCGGCCAGGATCGTGATACGCAGACAGAGCAGGATCAGGACGAGGATGAGAAGCTTGTGATGATTGATATCCGGGGTATGACAAAAGAGGAAGCAAAGGAAGAATTAAAGAAGCTGGGGATTTATGTTGGGTTTCGGGTGACGTCCGTTCCGTCCGATAAGCCAGAAGGGCAAATCGTCAATCAGAGCATAGAGGAGGGCGAAGAGGTAGCACAGAACGACACGATTGATATTGAGATTTCCAGCGGCTCTGCCAGCGCGGAGGATCCGGACGAACTGGAAGAGGTTTCGACGCCTTCGATTGTCAACCGGACAGAGGAGGAGGCAAAGCGGATTATTGAAGATATGGGATTGAAGCCGATGCGGGGGGATTACACCTACAGCGATACCATTGAGGATGGGAAGGTGGTGTCCCAGGTTCCGGAGGCAGGTGTCACTGCCAAGAAGGGAGATACCGTGACCTATGTCCTCAGCCGGGGAGGCGAAGATGCGGAGGTGCCGAATGTATTGAACTTCCCGGAGGCAGGCGCCAGAGAGAGGCTGATAAATGACGGATTTGGGGTGGGAGAAGTAACGCAGGATTATCACAGCAGTATTCCCGAGGGCCATGTGATTCGTCAGAGTGTTGAGGGAGGGGCAATGCGCCCCAGAGGAACCAAGATTGACCTGGTAATCAGCAGGGGGAACCAGTCCCTCTATTATTCATACAGCGCATCCATTCCCTACCCGGCTGTGTCTGACCCCAATACGACAGTGGAATTTGTGTCGGCATCCCTTAGGGGGGAGGACGGCAGGGATATCCCGATCTACCCTTCTGCAGGAGGCGGCATGGTCAGTATCAATGCAACGAATATTGAAAATTGCAGCAGCGGAACCCTGGAGATCTACTGGAAGAAGGTGACGACGGTTACTGACGAGGCAGGAAATACCTCCACCAATGAGGAGACTCTGCCGGCAGACACAAGAATGGTTACCTTTACCAGGCAGTAACCGGGGGCGCACATGCAAGGGAAGATCATTAAGGGGATCGGGGGCTTCTATTATGTCCACACCCCGGAACATGGAATATACGAATGCAGAGCCAAGGGGATTTTCCGCAAGGAGAAAGTCAAGCCTCTGGTTGGCGATCAGGTCAGTATGGATGTGATAGACCAGGGGGAGCATACGGGGAATGTAACGGAGATCTTACCCCGGAAGAACCAGCTGATCCGTCCGGCAGTGGCCAATATTGACCAGGCGCTGGTGATTTTTGCAGCGGTAAGCCCGAAACCCAATTTTAATTTGCTGGATCGGTTTCTGGTTACCATGGAGTACCAGCAGGTGGACACGGTGATCTGTTTTAATAAATGTGATCTGGCCACAGAGGAGGAGAAGAAGGCTCTGGTGGACATTTATGGACAAAGCGGTCACAAGGTACTGCTTACCAGCGCGAAGACCGGCTTGGGAAGGGAAGCCCTGGGACAGATCCTAAGGGGCTGTACCACGGCAGTAGCCGGTCCTTCCGGCGTAGGGAAGTCCTCTCTTATCAACAGCCTTCAGACAGAGATTCAGATGGAGACAGGGAGCATCAGCGAGAAGATTGAGCGGGGGAAGCACACGACCCGCCATTCCCAGCTGATCTGTATTGCGGAGGAAACGTATATTATGGATACGCCAGGGTTTTCCACCCTGTATCTGGAGCAGCTTGAGAAGGAAGAGCTGTCCCGGTATTTTGCGGAATTTGCCTCTTATGAGGGGGAGTGCAGATTCCTGGGCTGCAGCCACAGCCATGAACCGGACTGCGGTGTCAAGGCCGCACTGGAACGGGGAGAGATTTCCAGAAGCCGGTATGAGAATTACGTGCAGCTATACAAGGAGCTTGCAGAGAAAAAAAGATATTAATAAAGGGGAGATTTCTATGAATTACTTAGCGCCATCTATACTTTCGGCGGATTTTGCAGTGTTGGGACAGCAGGTTGGGCAGCTTTCGGAGGCAGGGGCACAGTATGTGCATATTGATGTGATGGATGGGGCCTTTGTGCCCAGCATCAGCTTTGGGCTTCCGGTGATCCGCTCCATACGGCCCTTAAGCGGCTGCGTCTTTGATGTTCATCTGATGATTGAGGAGCCGGTGCGCTATGTGGAGGAATTTGCACAGGCCGGGGCTGACCTGATTACCGTACATGCGGAGGCCAGCAGGCATCTGGACCGCACGGTGCAGAGCATCCGGGCTCTTGGGAAAAAGGCTGGTGTTGCGCTGAATCCGGCCACGGACTTAGGCTGTCTGGACTACATTCTGCCCAGTGTGGATATGGTGCTTCTGATGACCGTGAACCCTGGTTTTGGCGGGCAGAGCTTCATTCCTTATTGCATGGATAAGATTCGGACGCTGCGGCAGCAGATTGAGGCACAGCATCTTCCGGTGGACATTGAGGTGGACGGAGGCATCACCCTTGATAATGTGGGGAAGGTTCTGGGGGCCGGTGCCAATGTGATTGTGGCGGGCAGCGCGGTGTTCAAAGGGGATATTGAGGAAAATGTAAAGGCATTTTTGGAGAAAATGAAATGAAAGCAGCAATTGTAGCGGGTGGATTCGTGAAGGACGGATTCACCCTGAATTATATCAGGGAACATAAATTTGACATGCTGTATGCAGTGGACCGGGGCATGGAGTTTTTCTGCCGGACAGGCCTGTGTCCGGATGTTGTTGTAGGGGATTTTGATTCCGTGGATCCATCTGTGTCAGCAGCCTGCAGAGAGGCCTGGAGGACTTGTGGGCCGGAGGGGAAGGCTGTTACCTGGGAGGTGCTGGATCCGGTGAAGGATGATACGGACACAGAGCATGCCCTGCAAATGGCCATTGCTGCAGGCTGTCAGGAGCTTCACCTCCTGGGAGCCACTGGAAGCCGCCTGGATCATGTTCTGGGCAATATACAGCTGCTGGGGCTGTGTCTGCGCTTGGGCGTAAAAGGGTATCTTGTGGATGAGCACAACCGCCTGCAGCTGATTGGAGGCAACATGCGGCTGCTGCAAAAGGAGCAGTTTGGCAAATATGTGTCATTGATCCCCTATACCCCGCAGGTTACCGGGCTGACTCTGACAGGCTTCCGATATCCTCTGACAGAGTATACCATGAGCTGCTTTTATCTGGAGGACGCCGCGCCTATCAGCGGGATCAGTAATGAGATTGCAGCAAAAGAGGCATGGATCGAATTAAAAAGCGGGATACTGATCCTGGTGGAGAGCCGGGACTAAGGAGAATGTGCGGCAATTCCTGGTGGAGAGCCGGGATTGAGGAGGTTCTGTTACAAGTGAAAGGGGAAACATATGCCAATTAAAATTGTGAGAAATGATATTACAAAAGTAGAATGCGATGCCATCGTCAATGCAGCCAATTCCAGTCTTCTTGGCGGGGGCGGCGTTGACGGGGCGATTCATCGGGCCGCCGGCAGGGAGCTGCTGCAGGAATGCAGGGGACTTGGAGGCTGTGAGACGGGGCAGGCGAAGGTTACCGCCGGCTACCGGCTGCCCTGCCGTTATGTGATTCATACGGTTGGGCCGATTTGGCGGGGCGGCCAGAATGGCGAGCGGGAGCTTTTGGAAAGCTGCTACCGCCAGTCCTTAAGGATTGCCCTTGAAAAAAGGTGCGAGACAGTGGCATTTCCGCTGATTTCCAGCGGGGTATATGGATATCCGAAGGATCAGGCGCTGCAGGTCGCCATTGACGCCATCAGCGCTTTTCTGGAGGAGCATGAGATGCTGGTATACCTTGTGTTGTTTGACGGGTGATTCTTTTGGAGCAGGGAAAAAGATTTTGAGAATTATATTTTTAAATTTTCTGCGGATTTTGTGAAATATGCTGAATTGCATCTGGCGGACAAGTATGCTATACTTTTTTCAAAGCATATTTTCTTTACACAGGTATTACAAAATGCCTGGTATTTAAGGGAGTATTCCCTGTCAATGAGCTCATTCTATTCGGAAAATTCATGCTTGATATCCCAATAAATAACAACAGCAGGAGTTTTCCGGAAATGCTCCTGCCAGGACAGGAGGTACGGCATATGGACAATGATGCAGGCTGGAAGGTGAGTTTATCCGCTGTTCCGAGGATGAGCATGCGCTGGCAGAGCTGGTGACAAAGGATTCCTATTACCGGAATATGGAAGAGGATGCATTTGATGTAGTAGTGCAGTATATCAACGCCATGGAGCTGATTGGAGCGAAGGATTTTTTCAGAAAGGGAGGCAGGATCGATATGTGTACAGCGATTACGAAGCTGATTGCGGATGGCCGTGATGAAGGAATAAGAGTGGGCCGCGATGAAAAGACAGAGCGTGTCGTCAGCAACATGATCCTACGCGGCATGACGGATGCAGACATCAGGGCAGTGGCGGAGTGCGGCCAGGAGCTGGTGGATGAGATCAGATGCAGGCTGAAAGAGAGTCGGCATAGTCGCTTTCCCAAATTGTAAATGGCAAAGTCCCCCCTTGACACCCGAATGATTTCTATCTCTATCTGATCGATTTGAAGTATTTCCAGATTCCAGTCAAAACCCTCGCTGCAAGCAGCTACTTGCTCATTGCCTGCGGGAATAAAAATTCAACATAGAATCACAGAATGAAAACAGAATACCGAAAGGAGGAAAACATGCGTTTTCTAGTAACAGCAAATACGGATGCAGGAACCGTGAAAGGAATCAACCAGGACAGCATTCTGGTGAAGCACGGAGTCTGCGCCCAGGGAGAGCTTCTGCTGGCAGTGGTGTGCGACGGCATGGGCGGCCTGGCAAAAGGGGAATTGGCCAGTGCAATGGGAGTGCGGATGGCAGCACAGTGGTTTGAGGAGGAGCTTCCCTATGAGCTGCGGGATCTGGAGCTTCAGGCCCTTGGAGACAAATTATCCCGGAAGCTGAAGGCCTTAAACGAACGGCTTCAGGCGTATGGGAAGCAGAAGAACATCACCATGGGAACCACATTTACCGGGATCTTATTTGTGAATGACAGGTATGTGATTACCCATGTGGGCGACACCAGAATCTATCACATCGGGAATCGTCTGAAGCAGCTGACAAAGGATCAGACCTATGTGGCCCGGGAGATCCGAAGGGGGGCTATGACAGCGGAGCAGGCGCGGACAGACCGGTGGAGAAATATGCTGCTGCAGTGTGTTGGGGCCTCCAAAACGCTGGAGCCGGAGGTGCTCTCTGGCCGCCGGGAAAGAGGGGTGTACCTGCTGTGCTCAGATGGTTTCCGTCATGAGCTCAGTGAAGGCGAATTGTACAGGTTTCTGAATCCCCTTCAGCTGATTGACAAGGAAGCCATGGAATCCGGCGCCAGGTATTTGGTGGAACAGGTGAAGCGGAGAAAAGAGACGGATAACATATCCGTAATCATAATAAAAGGGGCTTAGGGAGGGAGTATGGCGGAAATCGGCTCCGTAATAGACGGAAAATACGAGATTTTGACTGAAATTGGCCGCGGGGGTATGTCTGTGGTGTATCTTGCCATGGATACGCGATTGAACAAGCAGTGGGCAGTCAAGGAGATCCGGAAAAAAGGAACGGGAAAGGGGAGCCAGGTGGCTGCAGGCAGCCTCCTGGCGGAAGCAAATATGATGAAACGGCTGGATCATCCGGCCCTGCCGAGAATTGTAGACATTATTGATCATGGTATGACGCTTCTGGTTGTTATGGATTACATAGAGGGAGAATCCCTGGACAAGCTTCTGGCAGAGTATGGGCCGCAGCCGGAGCAGGTGGTAATTGCGTGGGCGAAGCAGCTGTGCGATGCCCTGGCCTATCTCCATTCCCAGAAGCCCCCTGTTATTTACCGGGATATGAAACCGGCCAATGTGATGCTGAAGCCGGAGGGGAATATTAAGATAATTGATTTCGGGATTGCCAGGGAATATAAGGAGCAGAATCTGGCGGACACCACGGTGCTGGGAACCCAGGGGTATGCGCCGCCGGAGCAGTACAGCGGGCAGACCGATGCCAGATCCGATATCTATGCCCTGGGAATGACCATGCATCATCTGCTGACAGGCGTAGATCCCAGGAGAGGAGAGGCCTACCTGCCGGTAAGGAGATGGAAGCCCAAATTGTCAGAGGGCATCGAGATGATCATTGACCGATGCGTGCAGCCGGCGGCAGAGCACAGATACCAGAGCTGCCGGGAGCTGCTCTATGACCTGGACCATCCGGGGCTAATTACAAAAGGCTATAAGAAAAAACAAAAGAGAAAGCTCAGTCTGTTTGCGGCATTCGCTGCAATGGCGGTTCTATGTACCATATCCGGCTTTATCTGCCGGCAAATATCCAAAAATATGTATCAAAACAGCTATGAGGCGCTGGTGTCTACCTCCACCGCATCCTCTCTGGAGGATAAAATCGCAAGCTATAAAAAGGCAATCCGCATTTATCCGGAAAGGACAGAGGCTTATCTGAGAATGCTGGAGGCCTATGAGGATGAGGGAACCTTTGGAAAGAGAGAGAATGACGAGTTTTTGGCTGTATACAATGCCTATCGGGGAGCGCTTGCCCCGGCTGGCAGTGATGTGGCGGAATTGAATTATAAAATCGGAATGATGTATTTCAATTATTACACGGAGCAGGAGGGAGGCGGAAGCTTTTCTACAAGAGTGCAGAAGGCATACCCCTTTTTCCGGGACAACTATATCAATCGAGAAATTACAGAATTTGAATGGCAGAAAATGTCGGATTGCTATTACCAGATCTGCAGCTTCTATAAAGTCTATATCTTAAGTCCAACAATCGTGGAGGAAGCTTCCAGAGAAAATTATGAGAACCTGTTCGCAGCCATACGGGAGGCCATGGAGGATGTACAGGATGCCAGCGCATACGACAGGCTTTCTCTGTATAATGGAGCCTTTATGCTGCTCTATGACCAGCGGGGCAGCATGGCACAGGTACATATGGGGCGGGAAGCGGCTCTGGAGCTGCTGGAGGAGCTATATGACGGGGCGGCGCAATTGACCGTCCAGAAGGAGCAGTCGAAAAAGCTGCAGCAGGAAATACTGGATCATTACGAGCCGTATCGGCAGGCGATTGAGAGAGCCTATGACCATGGAAGGGAGAGGAGGTAAGTATGGCGGAGACAATGGCTGTGACTGCGGTGATCCTGTTTACCATGGCAGGGTTGTCTGCAGCGCTGGCGGGAGCCCTGTGGTTTCTGCTGGGGATTGGGGCTGTGATAAAGGATTTATCGGGAAATCGAAGAGTTTCCCGGGGCAGGCCGGGAAGAGGGCAGGGAGCACATACCGGGCAGACAAGGAGGGAGGCAGAGCCGGCAAGAATTAAAATGCTGGAGGAAATCATTCTGATCCATACAAAGGAGGAGATATGAGAACGGATGGACGATGCAGAACCATACGAAGAAGGAGATATGAAAATGGATGCGCTGATGCTTGCAGCGGGTTTTTGATTTTGAAGAAAGGGGAAAAGGGATGAAGAGAGAAAAAACAGGAACGGTATGGAAAAATGCTTTGGCGGCCCTTGTGGCAGCCTGTTTCGTTATGGGAATGCCCAGGGTCCTTCCGGCGGAGGGAGAGACGGCAGAAGCCGGAAAGGGGGAGCCCATGGGGGAATTTTCGGAGGAGCTTGGGGAGGTGGCGATTGTGATGCTGGGGGCAGATCCGGATGACAGGGATGCGGTATACGACGGTCAGCCAAAGGATTTGGTGAAGGAGGTGCGGATTGACGGTATAAGGCTGGAAAACAGGCCAAAGGATACGCTGCAGGTGGAGTATGCAGCAGACGATGGAATATGGAGCGGGCAAAGCCCCCAGGGCACAGAGGCAGGGGAATATTTGCAGATCTTTGTCCGGATTCTGGAGGGAGATACGGTGCGGTATACATCAAAGGCCCAGAGGGCAGTAATCCAAAAGGCATCCCGGGAGCTTGCATTTGCAAATGAAGCATACCGTACAGAGGCGTCTGTGGAAGCGGCAACAAAAAAGGAACTGGAGCAAGGGAAAATATTTGATTTTACGGCAGTAGATTTGACGGGGGAAGAAGAGAAGGACAGCAGGATTCTATATTCGGTACAGGCGGAGGAGCCAAAGACATCATTCATTGACAGCCATACAGGAGAGCTTACCGTCAGAGCAGCCGGTGAGGTTACCGTCCGGGCAGCTTTGCCCGGGGACAGGAACCATGAGGAGGCAGAGATTGTGCATACCTTGCGAATTTCGGCAGAGCCATCTGCCGAAGGCGGGCTGGTGGAATTCGACACCGGCCGGGTGTCCTATGTAGTTGGGGCGGAAGGGGGGATTGGAGCAAACAGAGCCAGGGCAGCTTATGCTCAGGACGACGGTAAGATCAGCTATCGGATTGCGGACAGCGGGAGACTGGGCCTGGAAATCAGAGCGCAGGGAGAGGACGCCGGGGCTGTTTTTGTCACAGATTATAAAAAGCTGCTTCAGGCAGTGGAGGCAGCGGGGGGAGTGCTGACAGTGGAGGTAGCAGCAGAAAAGGAGGCCGGCGGAAGGGTATCCTGGGGGAATCTGTACGCAGCCGACACGGCAGCCTATCCCCTGGTGATTACCTGCCGCAATCCGCCGGCAGAGCCCTATCGAATCTGCGACATGGAGGGAAAGGAGCTTTTGGGAGAGAACGGCTCCAATGGGTGGTACAGGACAGCGGTGACCCTTGTGCCGCGGGAGGGGTATGAGATTATCCGCGCAGATGATCTGGATCATGGCCTGGCCTTTGGCAGTGAGGCAGTGTTTGGGATGCAGAGCGGGGATCAGGGCCAGGGAAAGGAGTGGGCTGTCTACCTGCGGGAGACAGCTACCGGGGAGATAACCGGCCGGATTGCTGCTGCCTTAGACGTAAAGCTGGACAGCGGAGAGCCGGAACATCTGTCCATTGAATTTCCAGAGACCTCCGAGGATCCCCTGGCCCAGTCAGGCGGTTACAGGAAGGATGGCGTCCGATATTATGGAGGGGAAATTGCGGTTACCTTTCTGGCCTATGATGCAGTATCCGGCGTAGACAGCTTCCATTGGGAGTATGTGCCTGCCGGGGGAGGAGAGGCAGGCAGCCAGGAAGCATATCCGGATGCAGTCCGGGGGGAGGTGAAGGCTCAGGCTGTCCCGGAGGCTGCCGGCAGGTATATGGCGTCTCTTACCCTTCCGGAGACGGAAGACGGGCAGCTGAAGGGAATCCTTCGGGTATTTGCCAGAGACCGGGCAGGCAATTCTTCCAAGCTTCTGACAGATCCGGGCATTTTTGTTGTGGATACAACAGCGCCCCTGGCACAGGTTACCTACAGGGCAGACGGTATGGAGGGAGGCTGTCAGTGGGCAGGGGACGGGAAGCGTTATTTTTCCCATGACGTGGAATTTATATTCCGGATCACAGAGGAGAACTTTTTTGGGGAGGATGTGGAGATTCGCGTCTCAAAGGACGGCAGGGCTCCTGTCAGGCAGCGGAGCCTGGCCTGGGAGAGAACGGATACGCCAAAGGAGTATGGGGCGGAAATGAGGCTGACGGAGGACGGGGCTTATGTGATCACCATGGATTACAGGGACCGGTCCAAAAATCAAATGCGTACCTATACCTCACCGGTGATCGTGGTGGATAAGACGGCGCCGGAAATGACTGCCGCCTACAGCCAGGCTGACCATGTATCCGGCCAGAGCTCCTATTATCGGAAGAGCATCCGGGCGGCTTTTACCATTCGGGAGACTAATTTCTTTCCGGAGGACGTAGCCGTGACACTGCGGAAAAATAGCGGGCCTGGCATGGAGGTTACGCCCTCCTGGACCAATCCGGCCAGGGGGGTCCATGTGGGGACATACACCATAGAGGCGCCGGAAGATCATGGAACGGACGGTGCCTATGTATTTGAGATCAGCTACAGGGATAAAAGCGGAAATGCCATGAAGCCCTACACCTCCGGCACAATGGTGGTGGATACCATTCTGCCTGTCATTAAGGTGGAATATGAAAATCAGATTCCGGTAACAGTCCAAACAGATGGAGAGGGGAACCAAAGGTCATATTTCAGCGGGCTCCAGACGGCAAGGATTACGATTACAGAGCAGAACTTCAGCGAGGATGGGGTGGAGGAGACCATTTGTGTCAGGGATGCGGCAGGCAGTCCCCTGGAGGGAGAAGACCTTTATGAAATATCCCCCTGGACAAGCAGTGGAGATACCCATGTCCAGACAATTACTTATCCGGGGGATGCCAATTATACCTTTGACATATCCTGCAGGGATCTGGCGGGGCAGCAGGCGGCAGGCTATGATACAGACTATTTTACCGTGGACACCGCGAAGCCCGGCAATCTTACGGTAACATACAGCACAAGCATCCTGGAAACCGTGTTGTCTAAGGTCAGCTTTGGATTTTACCGGGCAAAGGCCAGGGTAACTGTGACGGCAACGGATGAGATTTCCGGTGTCCATGCCTTTCGGTACAGCTATGAAAATACAGAGGAGGCCGGCACTGGGGGCAGCGGGCAAAAGGAGATATTGGCTGACGCTTCCAGGATTACATATACAGACGGCGGGGCAACGGGAAGCGTCAGCTTTGAGATTCCCGGGGAGGCCCTTGGGCCGGCAGATCAATTCCACGGAACAATCCGCTTTACCGCAGCAGACAGGGCGGGCAATGAAGCCGATTATCTGAGGGATACGAAGCGGATTGTGGTGGATACCATTGCACCGGCCGGGGAGGTGGTGTATAATGCGCCGGTTCAGGAGCTGGAGGGAACGGCTTATTATGACGGCGATATCACGGTTGCCGTCACGGTGGAGGAAGCGAATTTTTATCCGGAGGATGTGGAGATCCGTGTCACCAGGGATGGCGCCGATTACCCGGCAGCTGCGAGGTGGGAGCCTGCCGGCCGCAGTATCCACAGGGGAACCTTCCGCCTGTCGGGGGACGGCAGCTATGCTGTTACCGTGGCCGGCCAGGATAAATCCGGAAACAGGATGCCGGAATATACCTCCGGGCAGCTGGTCATTGATACACAAATCCCCAGGTCAGTGATCACGGTAAACGGGGAGCCGGCAGACGGAAGGGCATTCCGGGATCAGGTGGTGCCGTCAGTGCGCTTTGGGGATGAGAATCTGGAATCCTACGAGATTACCCTTACCCGCACAAGCTATGGCGCCAGGCAGGAGGACGTGACGGAGCAGATGCTCCGGGGGCAGATCACGGCGGATGAGACCGGCGGCGGGGGAAGCTTTGATACCTTTGACAAAACCCAGGAAAATGACGGGATCTATACCATGACGGTTTCCCTGCGGGATAAGGCCGGGCATCAGGCTGTGGATACGGCAGTTTTTACGGTGAACCGGTTTGGTTCTGTGTATGAATACAGCGATTATCTGGACCGGCTGATTCAGGGCAGAGGAGCCTATGTGCAGGCAGTGGAGGAGGATCTTGTCATTTGGGAGTACAATGCGGACCCTCTGGTGGAGCAGTCTCTGAATATCGAAATATCCAGGGACGGAAGGCCGGTGGGGGATGTGAGCTATGCGGCGGCGCCGTGTGATAATGATAGGGCATCGGCTGATGGGAGGGGCTGGTTTCAGTACGCATACACCATTGACCGGGCCAATTTCAGCAGGGACGGCAGATACAAAATAGCCGTATCCTCCAGAGACGCTGCGGGAAACAGTCCGGAAAACAGCCATTATGGAGGCCGGGAGATTCTGTTCTGGGTTGACAAAACGGCCCCTGAGCTTACCAGTATTACAGGGCTGGAGGAGGATGTGGTCAATGGGGCGGAGCAGGAGGTCCGCTATACGGCGTATGACACCATTGGCCTTGCCCAGATCCTGGTGTATGTTGGAGATCAGGAAATAGAGGCAGTCACGGATTTTTCAGAGGATCCCAATTATTATTCCGGCGCCTTCCTGCTGTCCGAGAGCCAGAAGCCCCAGAGGGTAAGGCTTGTAGCCAGGGATCTGGCGGGAAATATTACGGATACGGACGGGGAGGAATTTGCAAGCTCCTATCGCTTCCACAGTCAGGTGACCGTGTCCACCAATGCGTTTGTGCGCTGGCTTGCGGATCCCGGAGGCATCTATGGAACCCTGGCAGGGGGCGCGGTTTTGGCGGCTGCCGGGGCGGTGCTTGTATGGCTCCGGAAGAAAAGCTAAGTGTTACAAATATATTACAAAATATTAAAACTTTCCGAATTTATTGACTTTGGGCATAGGGCTATTATAATTAAAAACAGGCGTGCGGTAATTTCGGCGTCGGAAAGAGGAGATAAGATGAGTACTACACAAAAGACAGGAAAGGGTAAAATTGTTATCGGAATTCTGGGCGTTCTGCTGGTTCTTCTTGCGGCTGCTTATATCGGCATCGGGATATACTATCAGAGCCATTTCCCATTCCATACGGTAATCAATGGGGTAGACTGTTCCGGTATGACAGTGGAGGAGGTGAAGAGCCTCATTACCCGGGAGACCCAGAAGTATGAGCTGAATATTACAGGCAGAGGAGGAATGACAGATCGGATTGAGAGCCGTCAGATTGGCCTGCACCCGGAATTTGACGGGAGCCTGGAGGATGTGCTTGAGAGCCGCAGCGGCTTTGCCTGGCTGTTCTCACTGTTCCGTGAGACCCGGGTGGAGCTGGAGACCATGGTGAACTATGATGAGATCATGTTTGCAGATGCGGTGGAGGGGCTGACATTTTTTGACGAGAGGAATATCACGCTGCCAGAGGATGCGTACATATCGGAATACAGAGAGCATATAGGCTATGAGATTATTCCGGAGGTAGAGGGGAATGTCCTGGACCGGATGGCCGTGGAGGAGCTTTTGCGGAATGCGGTTATTAATCTGCAGTCCAATGTGTCTCTGGAGGAGAACAGCTGCTATGAACAGCCTGCCCGACGGACCGGGGATGAGGCGCTTAACGCGCTGGCCGGGAAGCTGAACACCTGCGTATCAACGGCCATTACTTATGAATTTGGCAGCAAGAGCGAGCAGCTGGAGGGAAGCCGGATCGCCTCCTGGCTGACGGTGTCAGAGGATCAGCAGGTGACGGTGAACCGGGAGGAGGCCGCAGCCTTTGTGAAGGGGCTGGCGGAACGCTACGATACATATGGAGAGCCCCGGAGGTTCCAGACTACCTGGGGGCCCAGCGTAACCTTTTCCGGCTCTGAGTATGGATGGAGGATCAACCAGGAGGAGGAGACAAACCAGCTGGTTGCCGATATCCTGGAGGGAAAGCAGGAGTCCAGGGAGCCGATTTATTCCCAGCGGGGCGGGAACCGCGACGGGGAGGAGGATTACAGCGGAACCTATGTGGAGGTAAATATTACGGCCCAGCATCTGTATTTCTACAAAAACGGTTCCCTGATTGTGGAGAGTGATTTTGTGTCCGGCAATGAAGCCAAGGGCTGGTCCACCCCCTCGGGTATGTTTTCCGTTACCTATACCCAGCGGGACGCTGTATTGCGGGGGGCGGATTACCGGACGCCTGTGGACTTCTGGATGCCCTTCAATGGAGGGATTGGGTTCCACGATGCCACCTGGAGAGATACATTTGGCGGCAATATTTATCTGGATGGCGGCTCCCATGGCTGTATCAATATGCCCTACGATGCGGCCAAGATCCTATTCCAGTACCTGAAGGCCGGGGATGCGGTATTTGTGTACCGCCTGGAGGGGACTGAGAGGGTCCAGGAGCCGGAGCCGGATCCGGAGGAGGGGATAGTGCTGCCCCCATGGGAACCCGATGATCCGTACGTGCCGGAGGTGCCGGTAGTGCCCAATCCCGAGGAGCCTGCAGGCGGATACAGCTAACGGTATTGCTTGGGTGTCAGACCGGTGTATTTTTTGAATACCTTGGAAAAATAGCTCTGATCCTCAAAGCCGGTGGCAATGGCAATGTCGATGACCGAGTAGTTGGTATTGGTGAGCAGCCGCTTGCTCTCTTCCACACGCACCATGTTCAGGTATTCCTTGAAGGAGGAACCGGTGGACTGCTTGAACAGGGAGGAGAAGTAGGCCGGATTCAGATGCACGTGCCGCGCCACCGCGTCCAGGGACAGGGGCGAAGAAAAGTTCTGGGAGATGAACTGAATGGCCTTTTTGATCAGCTCCCCGTTTTTGCTGGGAATATAGTTAAAAATGCTGTCAGTGAAGGTCTCCACCGATTCCTGCAGCTTGAAGCACAGATCCTCGATGGAGTGCATGCTCTGGAGGGATTTCAGGTATTGGTTGTTGATTCGGAAAATGGTATCCGAGGTGGCGCCGCCCTCAATGGCTGCCCGGGACAGCAGGGAGCACAGCTCGATGGAGCGGGCTTTTACCATATCCAGGCTGTTGCCCCCGGCAAAAAATACATACCCCAGAAGCTCATTGAGGATGGCCTTGGCCTCCTGGCTGTTGCCTGTTTTGACCTTGGTGATCAGCTCCCGCTCCATATGGATGGGGTAGGTGGAGGCAGCAGGGGCAGAGCCGGACTTGTACATCTGAATGGATTCATTGATCCTGGACTGCTGCAGCAGCTTGTGCTGGTTCATGATCAGCTGCTGCTTGCTTTCAAAGATCAGGTCGGCAAACAGATAATAGAGCAGGCGGCTGATGTGGGTGACAATGGAGGAGGGGATGATTTTGATGGAATCCAGCTCCTCGTACAGATCCAGCAGGGTATTGGTGGACAGGTTGTAGCGCTTGTCAATGCTCAGCACCAGCGTGGAGTCAGGCTCGTCCATCAAAAAAGGCCCCACCAGCACAGAGCCGAAGAGTGTATTGTTGTTCATCAATGGGAACACGATATGGTTCAGGTTGGCGTGGCAGGAGAAAATATAAGTTTCCCCCAGCTCCATGGCCCGCCTGCTGGCACTGATATGTACCTGCTCGCAGGTGTCGTCCTTGGGCAGGAACCGCTTGATGATACGGCAGTAGCGTGAAGCCTGGCCGTAAGATTCCAGAATGACGCCATTGGCGTCAATGATCTGTACCGGCAGGCCGATACAGGCATGAAAGGATTCCAGTATTTCGCAAATGGTCTGTTTTTCTACAATCTGATATAATCCTGATTCCATAGGGCAGCCTCCATAATCCAAAAATAATTATAAGCTAAAATTTGTTATAGCTATTTTAACACATGTTTTGTAAAAAATATAGAAAAATATGAGAAATATGAGAAAAACACTATACATTTCTAGGGGAAAATAGTAGAGTAGAGAGAGTAAGAGGAAGTGAGGATGATCGTATGATATCAAAACAGATTATAGAGGATATAAATAACAGCTCGGCGATCCGCGCCATGTTTACGGAGGGCCAGCAGCTGGCGCAGGAGATCGGGGCGGAGAATGTCTATGATTTCAGCCTTGGGAACCCCTGTACCCCGGTGCCGGAGGCCTACACCAGGGCTCTTCTTGAGGTGCTTGATCAGGAGGAGTCCCCTGTCCTTCACGGCTACATGGCCAATACCGGCTACCCGGAGGTTTGCCAGGCGGTGGCTGAGAGCCTGAACCATCGCTTTGGCACTGCGTTTGGGGGACGGAATGTGATTATGACAGTGGGGGCTGCCGGGGCCATCAATATAATTATGAAGACCTTGTTTGATCCGGGGGATGAGCTGATGGTCTTTGCCCCCTATTTTACGGAATATCGGAACTACTGCGGCAACTGGCGTGGTGTCCTCACGGTGGTACAGCCGGATTTTGAGACCATGCTGCCGGATTTTGCGGATATGGAGCGGAAGCTGTCTAGCCGGACCAAGGCGGTGATCATCAACAATCCGGTGAATCCCAGCGGCGTTATCTATTCCAGGGAGGTGATTGCGCAGATCGCGTCCCTCCTTCGGAAGAAGCAGCAGGAATATGGCCATGAGATCTATATTATCTCCGATGAGCCCTACCGTGAGATCGTATTTGACGGGAAGGAGACGCCCTTCCTGACAAACTATTACGAGAATACCTTTGTGACCTATTCCTTCAGCAAGTCCCTGTCCATCCCGGGGGATCGGATCGGCTATCTTGTGATTCCGGACGAGATGGCAGATTTTGACAGAACCTATGCAGGGCTTGCCATCGCCAACCGCATCACGGGCTTTATCAATGCTCCGGCGCTGATGCAGAAGGCGGTGGCCCGCTGTCTGAATGAGCAGACGGATGTGGCATTTTATGACAGGAACCGGAAGCTGATCTACCGGGAGCTCACAGAGCTGGGCTTTACCTGTATCCGGCCGGAGGGCACCTTCTACCTGTTTCTCCGTTCCCCGGAGCCGGACGAGCTGAGATTCGTAGAAGCGGCCAAGAGGCATCATATTATGCTGGTGAACGGAACCACCTTTGGCTGTCCGGGCTACGTGCGGCTGGCCTACTGTGTGCCGTATGAGATGATTGTGCGTTCCCTGCCTGCCTTTCGCGCACTGGCAGAGGAGTATGGCCTGAAGGGATAATCACAGATACAGAAGAAATAGGAGGATAGCATGGCAGTATGGAAGAAACATGTGCGGATGGTGACGCCCTATGTGCCGGGAGAACAGCCCAACCAGCCGAGAATGATCAAATTAAACACCAATGAGAACCCCTACCCGCCCTCTCCCAGAGTGGAGGAGGCCCTGTGGCAGATGGATGCCCACAGGCTCCGCCTGTATCCGGATCCCGGGGCCGCAGAGCTGGTGGAAGCCCTGGCCCGCCGGTATCAGGTGGGAGCGGATCAGGTTTTTGTGGGGGTGGGCAGCGACGATGTGCTTGCGCTGTCATTTCTCACCTTTTTTAACAGCGAAAAGCCCATCCTGTTTCCGGATATCACCTATTCCTTTTACGATGTGTGGGCTGAGCTTTATCGGATTCCCTATGTGACAAAGCCCCTGAATCCTTCCTTCTGCCTGGTGAAGGAGGATTATTTTGGAGAAAACGGCGGAATTGTGCTGGCCAATCCCAATGCCCCCACCGGCATAGCAGAGGAGCTGTCTGTGCTCCGGGAGATATTGGATCACAACCGGGATGTCATTGTCATTGTAGATGAAGCATATATTGACTTTGGGGGGGAATCTGCGGTATCATTAATAGCTGAGTATGACAATCTGCTGGTGGTGCAGACCTTTTCCAAATCCAGAAGCCTGGCAGGCATACGGATCGGGTATGCGCTGGGACAGCCAGAGCTTATCCGCTGTCTTCGGGATGTGAAGTATTCCTTCAATTCCTACACCATGAACCTTGCTGCCATTCAGATTGGCGCGGCGGCCGTGGAGGATGAGCAGTATTTCCGGGAGACGACGGAGAAGATTATTGCCACCAGGGAGCGGGTGAAGGGGGAGCTTGGAGCCCTTGGTTTTTCCTTTCCCGATTCCAGGAGCAATTTTATCTTTGCCACACATCCCAGGCTGCCGGCCCGAGAGCTGTTTGAAGCCCTTCGGGAGGAGCATATTTATGTGCGCTTTTTCGATAAGCCCCGCATCCGGGATTATCTGAGGATTACAATCGGAACGGACCAGGAGATGGATATTTTCCTGGCCTTTGTGCGGGATTACAGCGCAAAACGGCTGTAGGATTGTCAGTCAGAAAAAAGAACAGGAGTATTTTTATGGTAAAGGATATTTTAAAAGGCGCGGTGATGGGAGTGGCCAATATCATTCCCGGTGTCAGCGGAGGGACCATGGCGGTATCCATGGGGATTTATGACCGGATCATCCATGCGGTGACCCATCTGTTTTCCGAATTTAAGAAGAGCATGAGGGTTCTGATTCCCATTCTGATCGGCATACTTTTGGCGCTGGTGCTGGTGGCACGCCTTATTGAGTACCTCTTTGGCACAGTCCCCTTCCAGACGAACCTGCTGTTTATCGGCCTGATTCTGGGAGGGCTGCCGGCCATGGGCAAAAAGGTCCGGGGAGGGGGCTTTCGGATTGCCTATCCCATTGCCTTTGTGGTATTTTTTGCCCTGGTGGTAGCCGGTGCTTCTCTGGAGGGAACATCTTCCGTGGATGCGGATCTTGGCTTTAGCCTGCTGAATGTAGTAAAGCTTCTGGGAGTCGGCGTGATTGCCTCTGCTACCATGGTGGTGCCCGGTGTCAGCGGCTCCATGATCCTGATGATTATGGGCTATTATACGCCTATCATTGGCATGATCAATCAGTTTGTGGATCATCTGGCTGCCTTTGACCTTCCGGAGATGCTTTCGGACTGCGGTGTCTTAGTGCCCTTTGGAATCGGCGTTGTAGTAGGGATCTTTGCCATTGCCAAGATCATAGAGTTTGTTTTCTCAAAATGGCCCTATGTGGCCTACTGGGCGATCATCGGCCTGATTGTGGCATCGCCGGTGGCAATCCTGATGCTGAATGACTTTGGGAGCATTTCTGTGGTGGCTGTAATTACAGGAATCGCAGCCCTGGTGGTTGGTGTGCTCGTAGCCATGAAACTGGGAGAGGAATAGCAGAATTTTGACAAAGCCGACAGGAACTGGCAGGGTAATGATCGATGGGGTTATTGCCCTGTTTGCATATAGCGGAGTAAGAGGAAGCCAGGATGGAAGGGATAGGAAAGACAGAGAAATGGCTGGTTACGGCCAAAAAAGCAGATTTTAATGAGATCGGAAAACGATTTGCCATTGATCCGGTGATTGCAAGATGCATCCGGAAC
>CAJUQB010000013.1:0-4022 GCA_910588285.1 uncultured Lachnospiraceae bacterium | reverse complement strand
ATCCGGAACCGGGATGTAATCGGAGAGGAAGCGGGCAGGGAGTATCTGGAGGGGACGCTTTCGGAGCTTCACGATCCCCGCCAGATGAAGGATATGGACCGGGCGGTGAAGCTTTTGGAGGAGAAGCTTGCAGAGAAGCGGAATATCCGGATCATTGGGGATTATGACATTGACGGAATTCAGTCCAGCTATATCCTATGGCGCGGCCTAAGCAGCTGCGGTGGCCATGTGGATGTGGCAATTCCGGAGCGGATTACAGATGGATATGGCCTGAATGAACGGCTGATCCGCCAGGCGGCGGCAGACGGGATCGATACCATTGTCACCTGCGATAATGGTATCGCTGCATGGGAAGAGATTGCTTTGGGCAAGCAGCTGGGGCTGACAATCCTGGTGACAGACCATCATGAGGTGCCCTATGAGGAGCAGCCCCAGGGACGGCTGTACCGGCTTCCGCCGGCAGATGCTGTGGTCAATCCGCGCCAGGAGGGCTGCGGCTACCCCTGGAAGGGGCTGTGCGGGGCCGCTGTGGCCTTCAAGCTGATCCAGGTACTGTATGAAGCTGTGGGCAGGGCCAGGGAGGAGACTTGGGAGTATCTTCCCTATGTGGCAATTGCCACGGTGGGGGATGTGATGGAACTGCAGGGGGAGAACAGGATCCTGGTGAAGGAGGGGCTTAAGCGTCTGCACCATACGGAGAATATCGGGCTGCTGGCGCTGATTGCCCAGAACCAGCTGGAGCCGGCCCAGATCAATACCTATCATATCGGGTTTATTCTGGGCCCCTGCATGAATGCCAGCGGCAGGCTGGATACCGCGGAGCGGGCATTTCGCCTGATGTGCTCAGAGGATCCCAGGGAGGCGGCCGAGCTGGCCAGGGACCTGGTGGATCTGAATACAGGGCGTAAGGAGTTAACGGCCCGGGGCGTGGAGCAGGCCAGGCTTTTGGCCGAGAAGGCAGCGGCCCAGGGAGACAAGGTTCTGGTATTGTTTCTTCCGGAATGCCACGAAAGTCTGGCGGGGATCATTGCCGGGAGGATTCGGGAGGCCTGGCACAGGCCGGTATTTGTGCTGACAGAAGGGGAGGAGGGGGCCAAGGGCTCCGGCCGCTCCATTGAGGAATATTCCATGTATCAGGAAATGTGCAGGGTAAAGGAGCTGTTTACGAAATTCGGGGGTCATCCTATGGCGGCAGGCTTCTCTCTGCCCCTGGAGCATGTGCCTCTGCTGCGGCGCAGGCTCAATGAGCTGACAAGCCTGGACAGAGACGATCTGATTCCAAAGATTCATATTGACGTGCCCATGCCTCTGGATTACATTTCCCCGGAGCTGGTGGAGCAGCTGGCCCTTTTGGCCCCCTTTGGAAAGGGCAATGAGAAGCCTGTATTTGCTGATCGGAATATCACCATTTTATCTGCCCGCATCCTGGGGAAGAACCAGAATGTCTGCAAAATGGTCATCCGCTCCAGCGGGGGGAGAACCATGGATGCCGTGTATTTTGGGGAGGCGGAGGAATTTCTTTCCTATTATGAAGAGAAGGCAGAGAGCCAGGGAATGAAGCGGATGGAAAAGACCGCGGATTTTGTGTACTATCCGGAGATCAATGTGTACCAGGGAAGGAAAAACCTTCAAATCATAGTAAAAAATTATCGTTAAAGTTCTTAAGAAATATGGTATGATATTGCGTATGAACAGGAAAAAAGGTAAAATAAACGTGCAAGGAGTGATATAGGTGTTTCAGATTGCAAAGGATAGAAAAGCCAAAGAAGAGGAGCTGGTCAGACAGGAGGCTGTTCTGGATGCAATGCGCCGGGCCGTGACATGTGTTGCGGACAGCAGCACCGGGACCCGGGCTGCACTGCAGGAGATAGAGGAGAACCAGGAGAGCCTGGATGAGGCGTTGAACCAGGCGGTATCCATGGTTCGCCGGATCCGGGAGGACCAGTCGGCCAAGGCCAAGGAGGAGGAAGCGCTGAAGCAGCAGCTGCAGGAATTCTGTCAAGGCCTTCGGGAGAGAGAGCAGGGACTGGCAGAGGGGATGGAGCGGGCGTGGCAGCAGCGGCAGTCCCTTCAGGAGCTGGCAGGAGACAGCCAGACCGGGCCAGAGTCGGTGCAGGGCCTGCGGACATGGACCGAGCAGCTGACCGAGCAGCTGAACCAGGCCCAGGAGCAGATAAAATCCATGGAGGTTCAGGGGCGGTCTATGGGTGTTCTGTCGCTGAATGCAGCCATTGAAGCAGCCCGTATGGGAGATGCCGGAAGGAAATTTGTGGCAGCCTCAGAGGAGGTGCAGAGCTGTGCAGGAGAATACCGCCAGGCGGCAGATCAGCTTATGCAGCAGCTTTTGAAGATGCAGGAAGGGCTTCTGGAGGTTACGGAGCAGCTGACACAGATGGAGGCGCTGGGGGAGAAGAACAGAGCCGGGATGGAAAAGGGCTGGCAGGAGCTGGATGAGAGCCTGAAACAGCTTGCCCGCAGCGGGCAGACCCTTGGAGAGGAATCCGCGGAGCAGGAAGCATCGGGCCTTGAAGGCAGGCTGGAGGAATGGCATAGACGCTGGGAGCAGGCAGCCGGTATCACGGCCGGGCAGGAGGAATGCTGCAAACAGATTCTGCAGCAGATGGAGACGGCAGGAGAGAGCTATAGGAAGGAACAGAAGCTGCTGGGACAGATCAGAGAACAGAATGAGCAGATAAAGAATGCCATAAAGGAGCGGAATGAATGGGGATAGAGCATTTTACATTTTTATCTGAGGAAGGAAGGACCAGGATCCACGGCGTCTGCTGGAAGCCCAAGCAGGATGCGCTCCGGGGGATTCTGCAGATCACCCATGGGATGGTGGAATATATTGAGCGCTATGACGGCTTTGCACGTTATATGAATGAGAAGGGATATCTGGTTGTGGGCCATGATCATCTGGGCCATGGCCAGTCTGTGACGGACAAGTCCCAGTGGGGGTACTTCGGGGAGCATGGCAGCGATACGCTGATTGCGGATATGCATAAGCTGCGCACCATGACCCGGGAGAAATATCCGGAGCTTCCTTATTTTATGCTGGGACACAGCATGGGTTCCTTCCTGCTGCGGAGATATCTGACTCTTCATGGGGAAGGGCTTCAGGGAGCCATCATTATGGGAACCGGAACACAGCCGGATATAGCCCTGCGGGCCGGGAAGGCGATTTGCAGCGCCCTGGCAAGGGTACGGGGCTGGCATTACCGCAGCCAAATGGTAAACAGCCTGGCATTTTCCGGCAACAACAAGAGATTTGCGAAGGAGGGGCTTTCCTGCAGCTGGCTTACCAGGGACGCGGAGATTGTAAAGGCCTACAGTGCTGCGCCGGAGTGCTCCTTCTGCTTTACCCTGAATGGGTTTTACAGCTTATTTGACACTATTTGGGAGATCAACCGTACGGAAAATCTGGCCAGGATGCCAAGGTCCCTGCCTCTGTTTTTCGTTTCCGGGGCAGAGGATCCGGTGGGAGGCTGCGGTGCAGGCGTGAAGAAGGCCTACGACGCTTACGATGCGCTGGGAATGGAGGATCTCACCTGGAAGCTGTATGAGAAGGACCGTCATGAGATTTTAAATGAATTGGACAGGGAGCAGGTATATGAGGATCTCTATCACTGGATGGAGGTTCGGCTTGCCACCTGACGGAGTGAAGAAAGAAGGTTGTGGTATGAAAAGGAAAGTGGTGGTATTTGTACTGGCTGGGATTCTGCTGCTGACCCCCGCCGCGGTGCAGGCAGAGGGGCCGGCAGCGGGAGGCAATGACACAGAGGCGGCAGCCGGGCAGCCGGAGCCAAACAGCAGTGCTCCGGCCTCCGAAGGTGAAGCTGGGGCAGAGCCCAGGACGCCTGCAGAGGGAGGCAATGGTTCAGGTCCCCAGGCGCCGGCGGAAGGAGGCGATGGGACAGAGCCCCAGGCACCCGCAGAGGGAGACGATGGGACAGGACCCCAGGCACCTGCAGAGGGAGACGATGGGACAGGACCCCAGGCACCTGCAGAGGGAGACGATGGGA
>CAJUQB010000012.1:1356-70314 GCA_910588285.1 uncultured Lachnospiraceae bacterium | reverse complement strand
TCCCGGTACTGCTGCCGCAGCTGCCGGGCGGCCTCCGTTGGCTCCTTTGTGTCAGGATCCACAAGGATCTCCAGGGCCAGATGCTCCAGGTCAGAGAAATCCAGCATATTTTTTTCCCGCTTCTTCTCCTGATACCGCTCCAGAAATTCCAGGGTCACCGTAAGAAGGCTGTCCGCCACCGGCCGGCAGAAGGACAGCTGCGCCACAAGCTCCTCCGGCTCCAGGAAAAAAAACTGCTCCATCAGCTTTTTCCTGGAATCCTTCACAGCCTTCCGAAGGGCCTGTACCCGCTCCTTCTTCCCGCTGTCCCCGGCAAATTTCCGGGCAGCGGGAAGCCGCCCGAAGACAAGGCCTGAAAGCCCCTGATACCAGGCCGGATACCCCTTCAGGCCCAAAAGCGCCTCCATCTCTGCGGCCTCCTCCTGAAGAAGCTGTTCGTACATCCCCGGGCCGTCCGGCTCCTGGGCCAGCGCCAGGGCCTCCTCCATCATCCGGCTCCAATCCCCCGCCACCTTTGCCAGATATTCCTCCAGCGCCTGGTATACCGGCAGCTCCATAAAATCCGTTAGGGATTCTGCCTCATAGAAACGGCGGCAGCCCTGAAGCCACTGTGCCGGCCAGGGATCGCTCATAGCAAACTCGTAGAGCCGCAGCACCGCCTCCTCCAGGGCATGGTCATTTTTCCCTGTAGCAAGGGTTTCCGACAGCTGCAGGAACTTTGGCTCTGCCTTTGCATAGCAGTCCTCCAGAACCTGGCCAAGCACATCCTGCCGGAGGAGCTTAAGCTCCCCCTCCTCCCCCATGCGAAAATCCGGCTCCAGCCCGATCAGGTGGAAATAATTGCGCACCACAAACAGGCAGAAGCTGTCAATGGTCGTAATCTGGGCATGGTACAGAAGGGTCTGCTGTCTCTGCAGATGGGCGTTCTCTGGCTCTGATAACAGCCGCCCTTCAATGGCAGCCCCAATCCGCTCCCGCATCTCCGCCGCCGCGGCCCTGGTAAAGGTCACAATCAACAGCTCATCAATATCCAGAGGGCAGCTGCCCTCTGTGATCAGGGACAGGATCCGCTCCACCAGCACTGCCGTCTTTCCGGAGCCTGCCGCTGCCGACACCAGCAGATTTCGCTTCCGCAGGTCAATGACCTGCTGCTGTTCCCGGGTAAATGTCATTCCCATTGGCAACCTCCTCCTTCATTCGCTCCAGGATCACCTCCCGGTCCGTCTCATGCTCCAGCTTCCGGTAGGCATAGCCCTCCACCCCTGGGTCAAAGCCGCAGATTCCGTGGTAGGGACAGTAATCACAGGCACATTTGTCCTTCAGCACATAGGGGGACGCCGCAATCCTCCCCTCATAGATCTCCGTCCCAAGGCTTTTGATCTTCTGGCTGGCAAAATCGGATAACAGCAGCAGCTCCTCCCGGGTCAGGGCCTGGGAGCCTTTGCTGACGCTGTTGTCCGCCTCATCGGTTCCTGCTCCCTGAAGCTTCAGCTCCTCATAAATCTTTTCCTGAATCTCTGCCTCCTCCATCTGGCCCCGCACCTCAATCACCGGGTCGTCCAGATGGTAATAATACATGCCTGCCGGAATAACCTCTGCCTTGGGGTGGGTCCGCTTCAAGATCTCCGCCGCCGCATTGAGGTAGACCACCAGCTGCAGCTGCAGGCCATGATACAGGGACACCAGCTGGAACTGCTGGCTCCCGGACTTGTAATCAATCACCTTCACATAGATCTGGTTCCCCTGCTCCCGGATATCCATGCGGTCGATCCTGCCCCGAAGGCGCAGGCGCTCCTCCTGGCTTAAGTGAAAATTCACTGCCTTCAGGTTATCCACGAAATCAAAGGACACCTCATAGCCCTCCGGCCGGAAGCTGCTGTCAGCGATCTGGCGGCTTATGGTCTCTACCGTCCGTTTGAGGATCCGGGTCATACGGCTGACACTGTAGGCGGTCCTGGCATCCTGAAACAGCAGGAAGCCCACCTTCGCGGCAGCCTCTGTCATGGACTCCTCCACCAGGCGCTCCTGCCGCTCTCCCGGCACATCGGTCCAGTGATAGCCCCCTTCCTCCAGCTTCCCGGCATACCGCTCCAGCGCCTCATGGAACAGGCTTCCCATGTCCACAGGCGCAAATTCTCCCAGCTCCCGCTCCTTCACGCCGATCCCATAGGAAATAAAATGGGCATAGGCACAGGCAGCCTGCTGCTCTAACCGGGTCACACTGCTAAGAAGGGCCTTCCCGTACAATTCTCTGGCCACCTCACGGCCAAGCCATCCCTGCTGATACCGGTAAAAGGCTGCCTCCAGCAGCTCCTCCACGCCATGGCAGCAGTCCTCCCTGCCCCGATACCAGGAAAGCAGGGCCAAAAAGCCAGGCGCAAAGCTGCCGCCCCTGGCCCTGGAAAAGCCCTCCACCAGGAGCTGCTTCCCGCTTTTTATTGTGGCAGGCCGCATCCACTCCCAGGGCTCATAGAGGCCAACCGGCGTAAGCGCCGGGAACAGGCTCTGTACCACCCCGGTCAGGTAAGAGCGGCGGATTTCCCTGCCCTCCCCGTTGGTACGGCACCAGGTCAGATACAGCCTGCGGGAGGGCTTTGTCAGCCCTATGTACAGATAAAACTTCTGGATAAAGGACTGCTCCCTGGCGCCCGGCGCCAGCTCCAGCCCGTGCTTTGCAAAATAGCCGCGCTCCTGCTCCGACAACAGCCCTCCCTGCTTCTCCACTCTTGGAATCATGCCGTCATTCACCCCTGCCAGGAACAGGATCTGAATCTCCGGCAGCCTGGTGCGGATGGTATCTCCAATCAGCACGCTGTCATAGCCCGGCGGAATAATCCCCACTGCCGAGGCTGCAAACCCGGCCTCCAGCATCTGGCGGTACTCCCGGATGCTCATAACCTCCTGGGGCAGCAGCGCCGCCAGCTTGTCCAGAAGATCCATCACCAGCCGGTACATCTGCTCATATTCCCGGGCAAGGGCCAGCTTCCCCTGCTGCTCCAGCAGCACCCGCCGCTCCTCCATCTGCTGCTGGGCCGAAAGGGCCGTCAGCAGGTGATACAGCGCAATGGTTTTTTCCCGCACCGTTGCGGTTCTTTTTTTCAGGATATCTGCCGTACCCAAAAAAGGCGCCAGAACCTTTTCCCGCACCTGATTCACTGCCGCAAGCTCCTCCATCCCCGAAAGGCCTGCCAGCCGTACCCAATTTTCCTGCCATGCATGGCTTCCCCGGATCCGGTTGGCCAGCAGATAATTTTCCAGAAGATCCAGCTCCTCCATGGAGATCCCGCCAAAGCCGCAGCGCAGATACGCCATCACCCGCTCCGGTGCAAAATCGCTCTCCAGAAGCTCCAGGGCCGCCCGGATCATCTCCGTGAAGGCATGGTAGGATACATTCCGCTTCTGGTCCAGGAAATAGGGAATCTCATACGCATCGAAAATCTCCGGCACGTAGTTTCCGTACATCTGCACATCCCCGCAGACAATGGCCATATCCTGATAGCGGTAGCCCTCCTCCTGCACCAGACGCCGGATCTCCGAGGCCAGAAAGGTCAGCTCCTCCCTTGGGCCCGGAAGCTGATAGAGGGCAATATCGCGGACTGCCTCCCGGTAGGGACGGATGTGGCTGCGGAACAGGTTCTGCTCCAGCCATTCCAGCTGGGGGGAACAGCCGTAACGGCTCTGCTGCCCGTGGGCCAGCCGTATGGGCTCTTCCACCGTAATTCCCTCCTGGCCGGCAATCCGGCTCAAGGTGCGGATGGTCTTCTTGCTGAGATAAAACAGATCCTGCATCCCGGTATCCAGGTAAGGATCCTCCCTCCCGTCCAGGGTCACTGCCACATAGATGTCCCGGACATGATGCATCAGCCGGGCCAGCACCTCATACTGAACCGGCGTAAATCCCGTAAACCCGTCAAGCACAAGGACACTGCCCTTTAAGAGGCTTGAATTGCCCGCCTCCCTTCCCAGCACCTCCAGAACCTCCTCCGCCGTAATAAAATTGCCGGCAAGGAATTCCTGCATCCCCTGATACATGACAGATAAATCCATCAGGCGATAGCGGAAGGGAGCCGGCAGGCTCCCATCCGCGATCAGCTCCTCCAGCTCCCCCGGACCGATCCGATACTGGGCCAGCTCCGACAGCACGGATTTCACCTCATTGATGTAGCCGGATTTCTTGATGCTGCCTTTTAAGATCTGAAGCTTCCCCTCCTGCTCCTGGGCTACCCGGCGCAGCACCAGGTTCTTGCCGGTCTCCTCCAGCACCTGCATCCGCACCAGCCCCAGCTCGTCAAACACACGGTAGGCCAGCCGTGCAAAGCTGACCACATCAATGTTCATAATACCGTGGTTTTTCTGCCGCTGCACCAGCTCCCGCTGGGCCTGGAGCGTAAATTGCTCCGGCACCACCAGGAAAAAGAGCTGGGAGGGCGACTCTTTTGTTTCTTTTAATATCATTTCATACAGATAATGGGACTTCCCGCTTCCGGGGCTGCCCAGGACAAAATGCAATGCCATCTTAGATTAACTGCTCCATCTCGTCCAGCAGCTCCCCAAACAGGTCAAGGCCTGCCTGGATGGGCTCCTTTTTCCCAATATCTACCCCTGCAATCTTAAGCAGAGACACCGGATCCTGGGTGCAGCCACCGGACAGGAAGCGCAGATATTCCTCCACCGCCGGCTGGCCCTCCTGGCGGATTCTCTTGGCAATGGCCACAGCCGCAGAGAAGCCGGTGGCATACTGGTACACATAGAAATTCATGTAGAAATGGGGGATCCTGCACCACTCCCAGCCAATCTCCTCATCCGATACCATGTCAGGCCCGTAATATTTGCAGTTGAGGTCATAGTAGACCTTCCGCAGGGCATCCGCTGTCAGGCTCTCTCCTGCCTCTGCCATGGCATTGGTAATCTTCTCATACTCTGCAAACATAGCCTGGCGGTATACCGTTCCCTTGAAGCTGTCCAGGAAATGGTTGATGAGATACGCCCGCTCCCGCCGGTCCGTGGTCTTGTTCAGAAGGTACTCCATCAGCAGCACCTCATTGCAGGTAGAAGCCACCTCTGCCACAAAAATGCGGTAATTCGCATAGATATAAGGCTGGGTCTCATTGGAGAGATAAGAATGCATGGCATGCCCCATCTCATGGGCCAGGGTAAACATATCGTCCAGCTTCTCATTGTAATTCAGCAGCACGTAAGGATGGACACCGTAAACCCCTGCCGAGTAGGCTCCGCTGCGCTTGCCCTGATTCTCATACACATCGATCCAGCGGTTCTCAAAGCCCTCCTTCACAATGCTCACATACCGCTCTCCTAAGGGCGCCAAGGCCTCAAGCACCGTCTCCTTGGCCTCCTCAAAGGGAACCTTCCGGTCCGCATCCGCCACCATAGGCACATAGATATCGTACATGTGGAGCTCCTCCACCCCAAGGCAGCGCTTCCGCAGGCTCACATAGCGGTGCAGCTTATCCAGGTTCTCGTGAACCACCTCCAGCAGGTTCTCATAAACCTTGGGGGAGACATTGTTTCTGTCCACCGCTGCCTCCAGGGTGGAGCTGTATTTCCTTGCCTTTGCCGAGAACATCAGCTGCTTCACCTGGCCGCTGTAGGCTGCCGCCAGGGTATTCTCAAAGCCCTGGTAGGTGTGGTACAGCTTCTCGAAGGAGTCCTTGCGCACCCGGCGGTCGCTGCTGCACTGCATGGGCACGAAACGCCCGGATGTGATACGTACCTGCTCCCCGTTTTCATCTGTAATCTCCGGGAATTTCAGGTCTGCATTGTTGAACATAGAATATACATTTTCCGGCGTATGACGCATCTCTCCGGCAGATGCCAGCAGCGCCTCCATCTCCGCAGAGAGGCAGTGGGCCTTGGTTCTTGCGATCTCCTGGATATGGATGTCATAGTGGGCAAGCCCGGGCTCCTGGCTGCGGTACTCTGCCAGCGTCCCCTCATCCAGAGACAGGATGGCCGGCTCAAGAAACGCCAGCTTTTCCTGAAACTCCACAACAAGGGACGTGACCCGCTGGGCTCTGGCCTGGTTCTCCATATCCGTGGTATCCACGTCACTGGCCCGATGGGCATAGCTGTAGGCAACATCCAGCATCTGCTCGCATTCTGCGAAAAGCTCCAGACACTTGAGCAGGTTGGCAGCGCTGTCCGTTACGGTGTCCTTAAAACCTTCTGCCTGCTCAGCAAGAGCCCTTGCCTTCTCCAAAGCCTGTTCCCAATCCTGGACTGTGGCATACATATCCGCCAGTGCCCAGGTATCCTGTTCTTTTACTTCACTCCGTTTCATTAATTCCTTTGCCATTGTCGTCTCCTTTTTCTTTTTTATTTTTTCCCTTGCTATTACCTTTCCCCTCAAAGCTCCATTCTGACAGCACTGCCGCCCCGATCACCAGCGCGCCCCCAGCCATAAACTGCAGGCTGATCCGCTCATGGAGGACCAGGATCGACATGGCTGTGGCGAACACGCTCTCAAAAGAAAGCAGGATCCCGCTTGTGGTGGTGCTGACCCGTTTCTGTCCAAACAGGCACAGCAGATAGGGGATAATGGTGGCGCAAACCGCCATATACAGAATACTCTTTACCTGACCGCCATTCAGAGCAGCCGGCGCCCCGTCCAGAATCAGGCTCAGCACAATCGAAAGCACAGCCGTTGTCATGATCTGGACAATATTCAAGAGGGGACCGTCGTACCTTCTGGCATATTTGGCGCTGAGCACAATGTGAAACGCATAGGAAACTGCGCACAGCCCCATCAGGGCATCTCCCTGATTCAGCCCGTCCATGGAGCCGGCCAGGATCAGAGCCACCCCTGCCATGCACAGGACTGCTGCCCCAATCTCCTGCTTTTTGGGCAGCTTGCGCCGGATCAGGAAATAAACCAGAGGTAATATAATAATATAGGCCGCCACAATGAAGGAGGCCTTAGAGGGAACCGTGTACTTAAGCCCCAGTGTATAGGTGAGAAACTCGAAAAAAAGGGCAATGCCCATCCATACACCGCCCCGCAAAAGTCCCGGCGTCATCTGTTTCAGGCGCCCCGCAAAAATCACCATCAGGATCACGCCCGCTGTGGTGAAGCGCACTGCCAGCAGATAATAGGGCGAAATGCTGTCCAGGGCCTGCTTTACGAATAGGTATCCGGTTGCCCAGAACAGCGCCGAAATCAGGAGCCCAATCGCTCCCGCTGTCCGTGAATTCCATTTTTCCTTCATATCCTTCTCCTTTCAACTCCCCCGCTTCCCATGCGATGTATAGTCAAAAATACAGATGCTTCGGCAATCTGACGGCGCATTCCCCAAACAGCTCCTCCATCAGCAGCCGGTACTCCCCAAGCCTCTGCAGCTTTTTTAATTTCCGGACATACTGCTCCCCGCCGGAAAAGCTTCGGATCAGATAAAACCACAGCTCCTTCATCTTGAACAGGACATTGCGGTCATCTGCCATCCGCTCATAATAACGTTCTGTCAGCAGCTCCTGAAACCGGTACAGCTCCTCCCCCTTTGGAGCCGCTCCCCCTGCCAGCATCCGCAGCAGCGCCGGGTTGGCCAGGACGCCCCGCCCCAGCATCAGACAGCCGCACCCGGGGAATTCCTGCAAAAATTCCCTGGTATCCGTCTCTGTAAACAGATCCCCATTATAGCAGAGCTTATGCCCGGTGTGCTCCATTGCATACCGAAACTGCTCCCTGCGGGGTTCCTTTTTATAGAAATCCTTCTGCACCCTTGGATGAATGATCAGCTCCTCCAAGGGGTACTTGTGAAAAATGTCAAGAATTGCCGGAAATTCCTCCGGCTCCGCCACGCCCAGACGGGTCTTGACGGATATCTTCACCGGCGTTTTCTCGAAGATCTCCTCCAAAAAGCGGTCAAGCTCCTGCGGAAACGCCAAAAAACCGCTGCCCTTTCCCTTGGAAGCCACGGTTCCCGAGGGGCAGCCCAGATTCAGGTTCACCTCCTGATAGCCCATCCGGGCCAGGTCCCGAGCCGCTGACAGAAAATGCTCCGCCCGGTTCGTCAGGATCTGCGGTACGACAAAAAGCCCCTGGTTATGCTCCGGCAGGACATCCTCCCGCTCCCGCCTGGTCATGGCTCGGTTGCCATTGGGAGAGACAAAAGGGGTAAAGCATTTGTCCGGCGGCCCGAACACCTCTGCCAGGGTCTGGCGGAAGATGTAGCCGGTGATCCCTTCCATCGGCGCCAGATAATGCCTCATGCCTTCCCCTTCTTTCGGTTCCACCCAAGCAACGTGATACCTCCAGCAACAATAAAGAGGGAGATAAACTGGGAGGTGGAAAGGCCGCCCACTGCTCCCCTGGGATCAAAACGCAAAAATTCCAGCAAAAACCGCCCCACACCATAGAGCAGCATATAGAGAGCCCCTACATTACCGTCCCTCCTGGAATATCTGGTATAAACCAAAAGAACCGCCGTAATCAGGAAATCCCCTGCCGAGGAAAACAGCTGGGTGGGCAAAAGCTTCACCCCTGCCGGCGCCATGCTCCCCTCCGGGAACACCACTCCAAGGAAGGACTGGGTTGGCCTGCCGTAGCAGCAGCCCGCCAGGAAGCACCCGATCCGCCCAAAGCCCTGGGCCAGGGAAATGGAAGGGGCCGCCAGGTCAAAATACTGCAAAAACACCAGCTTCTTGCGGCGGCAGTAAAAGATCGCAGAAACTACGCCGGCTATAATGCCGCCATACACCACAAACCCTTCCGAGCGCAGCACACTGGCCGGTTTCTCAAGGAAGGTAGGAAATTCCACAATCACATACAGAAGCTTTGCCCCCAAAAAGCCTGCCACAATCCCAATCAGGGCAATATCCAGGATTGCCTCCGGGCTTCTGTCAAGCCTCCGGGCCCGGTACATCCCCATCAGCACACAGCAAAGAAAGCCCACTGCAATCATCAGGCCGTATCCATGAATGGTAACAGGCCCGATCCGGAACAAATCATTATGCATATCTCTTATTCTGATCCTTTCTATCCTTTATTTTCTTTAATTCCTTTACCTTCTTTAATCCTTTTACCCTCTTCAATTCTTTTATCTTCTTCAAATTCCTTCCATCCACCTACTTTCATCAATCCTCCTGCATTTTCGCCAGCTTGGCTGTCTGATCTGCCGCAATGCAGGCATCGATGATCTCCTGGATGTCTCCGTTCATGATCTTGTCAAGCTTATACAGGGTCAGGCCAATCCGGTGATCCGTCACACGCCCCTGGGGGAAGTTGTAGGTCCGAATCTTCTCGGAACGATCTCCCGTTCCGATCTGGCTCCGTCTGGCCTCTGCCTCCGCATCATGCTGCTTCTGGCATTCCATGTCATACAGCTTGGCCCGCAGCAGGGCAAAGGCCTTTTCCTTGTTCTGCAGCTGGGACTTTTCCGTCTGGCTGTAGATCACAATCCCGGTGGGATAATGGGTCAGCCGGACTGCAGAGTCCGTGGTATTCACGCACTGCCCGCCGTTTCCGGAGGCACGCATCACGTCGATCCGGATATCCTTCTCATCAATCTGGACATCCACCTCCTCCGCCTCCGGCATCACAGCCACCGTGATGGTGGAGGTATGGATACGCCCGCCGGACTCTGTCTCCGGCACACGCTGTACCCGGTGCACGCCGGATTCATATTTCATCACAGAGTAGGCGCCCTGGCCATTGATCATAAAGGTTGCATTCTTCATACCGCCGATGCCGATCTCCTCGCACTCCACCAGCTCCACCTTCCACCGGCGGCTCTCTGCATAGTGCAGGTACATCCGGTAAATCTCAGCGGCAAACAGTGCCGCCTCATCCCCGCCGGCCCCTGCGCGGATCTCTACAATTACATTCTTGTCGTCATTGGGGTCCTTGGGCAGCAGGAGGATTTTCATTTCCTGCTCCAGCTCCTCTGTCCTGGCCTTGGCCTCATTCAGCTCCTCCTTGGCCAGCTCCCGCAGCTCCTCATCGCTCTCCTCCTCCAGCATGGCAAGACTGTCCTCAATATTCTGCCTGCACTGCTTATATTCCTTATAAGCCTCCACAATGGGATTCAGGTCGCTCTGCTCCTTCATCAGCCTGCGGAAACGGTTCTGGTCGCTGGCCACATCCGGCTCCCCAAGCTCATTTAAAATCTCTTCAAAACGATGTAAAATATCCTCTAAGCGATCAAACATGTTACTTTTACTCCTTTCTGCCGCACACCACACGGTTCAGGCCGCTGAGATCCCGGATCACACGCACCTGCCCAAAGCCTGCTGCCTTCATCATGGCGGATACTGCCTCTCCCTGATTATAACCGATTTCAAAGATCAGATACCCTCTGGGATTCAAAAAGGCGCCGGCCTTTTCCAGGATCTTCCGATAGAACTCCAGACCGTCCATATGGCCGTCCAGCGCTTCCCTTGGCTCAAAATCCCGCACCTCCGGCATCAGCCCCTGGAGCTCCCCGGTGGGAATGTAGGGGGGATTGGACAGGATCATATCAAAGCTTCCGGTAAGATTCAAAAACAGATCGCTGCGCACCCACTCCACAGAGAGGTCATTTGCCTTGGCATTCTCCTTGGCCACCAGCAGCGCCTGCTTGGAAATATCGCTGCCCCAGGCCTCAATCTCCGGCACAAAATGCTTCAGGCTGATAATCACACACCCGGAGCCGGTGCACAGATCCAGCACCCGCATCCCGGGCTGAACCAGCCCCCTTGCAGTCTCCACCAGAAGCTCAGTATCCTGCCTGGGAATCAGGACATTGGAATTCACCTTGAATGGAAGTCCCATAAATTCCTGTTCCCCGGTAATATATTGCAGCGGCACGCGCTCTGCGCGTTTCTTAAGCAGCACCTCGTACTCCTGCCGCAGGTCCTCTGCCAGTTCCTCCTGATAATGGAGATAATAGTAGCTTCTGTCAATCTCCACCACATATTCCAGCAAATACCATGCATCCAATGCGAATTCCGCAATTCCTGCCCGCTCCAACACCTCTTTGCCGGCAATCAGCGCCTGCTCCAATGTCATACTGTATCCTTCTTTCTTCTTTTGTGCAAAGCCCGTCCCCTGCAAAGAATCCTTGTAATCGGTACCGAATTCCCTGTCCCGGGGCGTGCTTGATAATTCAAACACGCGCTAAGACTTTTCTATGGGGCCCTCCTGGGATCCACGCAGCCCGGCCACATAGCCCTCCCAGTCAAATACAGCTTCCACAGAGGCAATCCCCACCTCAATCATGCAATCGTCCGGCTCTCTGGTGGTCAGCGCCTGCAGCCACAGTCCCGGCTTGCTCAAGGCATTCACGATGGGGTTCTCGCTCCTGCCTGCCAGGCGGATAAATTCATAAGACAGCCCTGCTACCAGCGGGATGATCAGAAGCCGCAGCGCCAGCCGCAGTACCCGGGAATCCACCCGGATAAACATGGTGGCAATGATGCTGACGACAACAACAAAAAACAGAAAGCTGGTTCCGCACCGCTTATGCACTTTGGAGCTTGCCCGCACATTCTCCACATTCAAGTCCAGTCCGTGCTCAATACAGTTGATGCACTTGTGCTCCGCGCCATGGTACATGAACACCCGCTGGATGTCCTCCATCCTGGAAATCAGCACAATATACAGGATAAAAATCCCAAGCCGGAACACTCCCTCCAGCAGGATCACCACGGTATCCCAGGGAATAAACTGCTGGAACAGCAGGGAAATGCCATAGGGGAGCGCCATGAAAATAGCCAATGCCAGCACCACAGCCAGCACCATTGTCAGGCCCATAATCAGGCTTTCCTTCTTCGCCGGGTCTCCCTTGGCCTGTGCCTTCCCATTCTCATTTGCCGGCTCCGCCTGGGCCTCGGCCTTTTCCGTCTCCTCCTCCTCGAAGAAGGAGGCGGAAAAGGTCAGCGATCCCATTCCCAGTACCAGGGAATCAATGAAGCTGATCACGCCCCGGACAATGGGGATCTTCTGCAGTACCTTGGGGCCAATGCCCTTATATTCTTTTTTCTCAACTATGATCGTCTGATCCGGCTTCCTGACTGCAATGGCGTAGGTATCCTGATTCTTCATCATCACGCCTTCCATAACAGCCTGGCCGCCAATTCCGGAAGATGCCATACTTCTCCTCCTTGTATTCACCATACACTCCTGTGCAATGGGGCAGGGGTATATTCTCCCTTCCCCGCCCCGGGGCCCGCATGCTGCATCAGCAGCAAAAAACTTCCTATGCCGGCCTGCACATTAAAAAATAGAGGATGCTCGCCAGAAACCGAAACATCCTCTTATTCTCTGATACATGCCTACTGATTGTTCATGCCGTACTTCCGATTGAACTTGTCAATACGTCCGCGCGCCTGGGCAGCCTTCTGCTGGCCGGTGTAGAACGGATGGCACTTGGAACAGATCTCAACGTGGATATCTTTCTTCGTGGAGCCTGTCACAAATGTATTCCCGCAGTTGCAGGTCACAGTTGCCTGATAATACTCTGGATGGATTCCTTCTCTCATGTTTTCACCTCGCATACTATATAAATCATATCATGATCTTCATCTCTGATGCTGTCCTATTGCAAACAGCTTATTCATTGTAGCATATGTTTCCGGCATATGCAAGTTCTTTTTTTAATTTTCTACATCCATTTTGACTTTTTGATCATCTGGACGAATTCACGGTTGCTTCTGGTCCGCACAAACAGGTTCAGGATATTCTCCACCGCATCCTCTGTCTTCATGCCGTTGATATTGCGGCGCATAATCTCCACCGCCTCCTGCTCCTCACGATCCAGGAGGAGATCCTCCCTCCGGGTCCCGGACTTGGTAATGTCAATGGCCGGAAATACCCGCTTCTCGGAAAGCTTGCGGTCCAGAATCAATTCCATATTACCGGTTCCCTTGAACTCCTCGTAGATCACATCATCCATCCGGCTCCCGGTCTCTACCAGGGCGGTAGCCAAAATGGTAAGGCTTCCTCCCTCCCGCATATTACGGGCCGCTCCAAAGAACCGCTTGGGCATATGGAGGGCCGCCGGGTCAATACCGCCGGACAGCGTACGGCCGCTGGGGGGCACAATCAGATTGTAGGCTCTGGCCAGACGTGTGATGCTGTCCAGAAGGATCATCACGTCACGCCCATGCTCCACCAGGCGGCGTGCACGCTCAATCACCATCTCGGATACACGCTTGTGGTGCTCCGGCAGCTCATCAAAGGTAGAATAGATAACCTCCACATTCTCCCCCTCAATGGCCTCCTTGATATCCGTAACCTCCTCGGGACGTTCGTCAATCAGCAGGATGATCAGGTGCATCTTGGGGTAATTCCTCGTAACAGCCTTGGCCACACCCTTCAGCAGGGTGGTCTTACCTGCCTTGGGCTGAGATACGATCATACCTCTCTGCCCCTTTCCGATGGGAGACACCAGATCCATAATCCGCATGGCCATATTGCTCTGGGAGGTCTCCAGGCAGATCCGCTCATTGGGGAATATGGGGGTCAGATCCTCAAAATTCGGCCGGGCCTGTGCCACCCTGGGATGATATCCATTGATGGTCTTGATATAGAGAAGGGCGCTGAACTTCTCCTGCATGGTCTTGATCTTCTTATTGCCCACAATAATATCGCCGGTCTTCAGATTAAACCTGCGGATCTGTGCAGGCGATACATAGACGTCCCGGTCTCCCGGCATATAATTCTCACAGCGGATAAACCCGTAACCGTCCGGCATAACCTCCAGGATCCCATTGGCCTCCTCGCCGCTGTCAAGCTCCGGATTCTCAATCTCAATGCCCTCCTCCGTCACCACGCGGGTGGAGCTTGTCTCCTGCTCTGCATGTCCGTTCTGGGGCCCGCGGCGCTGTGCTCCTGCCTCCTGCTCCGCATGTCCGCTCTGGGGAGCGCGGCGCATCGGCCTTGCATCCTCCCTCTGGGGACGGCTGCTGCGCATTGGTCCACGGCCCGCCTTCTGGACCTCAGTATGTCCCTCCTCCAGACCGGCGCTGCTCTCCGCGCGCTTCCTGGGCTCTTCCCTGGAAGCCTGTTCCTCTGTGTCTTCACTGCTCTTCGTATGTATCTTCGGCTCTTCCCTGGAGGCCTGCTCCTCCTGCTTTGGGGCATCCTCTGCCTCAATGCGCGCATCCTCCTGAAGCATACGTTCCACCAGCTCCTGCTTCTTCAAACCGGACAGGTTCTTCAGGCCCCGTGCCTTCGCCACTTCCCGTAGTGCTGTTACCGACAAACTCTCATACTTTTCTCTCATACTCTGCTCCTTTTTATTTGTACTCATTCCATCTATATCCTGCTGGGGATCTCGTCTGAAACGACAGTGATGCTTCTTTAGTACTGGTATTATACACCATATTCCCTGAAATAGAAAGTGTTTTTTTTCTTGATTTCGATGATTTGTAATGGTATGCTAGTTATAGCTGCAAAGAAATACAAAAAAAGAAATGCAGAAAAAGAAATACAGAAAAAGAAATACAGAAAAAAATACAGGAAAAATCAGAAAGGATGGATTAAAAGATGGATGCAAAAGAAAAATCACTGTTTTTACATAAACAATGGAATGGCAAGCTGGAAACCACTGCCAAATCCCCGGTCAAAAACCGGGAGGATCTGGCCATTGCCTACACCCCCGGCGTTGCAGAGCCCTGCCGGATCATTGCCCAGGATCCCGATGAAGTCTACACCTACACCATGAAGTCCAACACCGTAGCCGTAGTGTCCGACGGAAGCGCTGTTCTCGGCCTTGGCAACATCGGTCCCAGGGCCGCCATGCCCGTCATGGAGGGAAAATGCGTCCTGTTCAAGGAATTCGGCGGCATCAATGCCGTTCCCATCTGCCTGGACACCCAGGATACCGAGGAGATTATCAATGCCGTCACCTGGCTGGCCCCGGGCTTTGGAGGGATTAATCTGGAGGATATCTCCGCCCCCCGCTGCTTCGAGATTGAGGAGCGGTTGAAGGAACGGCTGTCCATCCCTGTTTTCCATGATGACCAGCACGGTACTGCCATTGTAGTGCTTGCAGGCATTATCAATGCCTTAAGGCTCACCGGCAAGCGCAGGGAGGACTGCCGGGTGGTGGTCAACGGCGCCGGTTCTGCCGGGGTTGCCATCACCAAGCTGCTCCTAAGCTACGGCTTTCCCTCGATTACCATGTGTGACCGTCTTGGCATCATCGGGCCGGATTACCCGAACCTGAACTGGATGCAGCAGGAGATGACAAAGGTCACCAACCTGAAACGGGCCTCCGGCACTCTGGCGGACGCCATGAAGGGCGCTGATATTTTTGTGGGCGTGTCTGCCCCCAATATCGTCACCCCGGAGATGGTCTCCTCCATGAACCAGGATGCCATCCTATTTGCCATGGCCAATCCGGAGCCTGAGATTTTGCCAAAGCTTGCCAAGGCTGCAGGCGCCCGGGTCGTGGGAACCGGCCGCAGCGATTTCCCCAACCAGGTGAACAATGTGGTGGCCTTCCCTGGTATTTTCAAGGGCGCCCTGGAGGGCCGGGCTGCGCAGATCACCGAGGAGATGAAGCTGGCTGCTGCCAATGCCATCGCCTCCCTGGTATCTGACAGCGAGCTTCATGAGGACTTCATTATGCCCGAGGCCTTTGACCCCAGGGTTGCCCAGGTGGTCAGCCAGGCCGTCAAGTCCCACATCCTCCCGTAAGGCGCGAAGGATGGATACCTGGCGCATCTGCTGGGGAGACAAGCCCTACCACTCCCTGGATTATTACCTGAGACAGACCTTTGGGGAGAAGGTCTACCGGATCTCCCTGAATGCCGGCTGTACCTGCCCCAACCGGGACGGCACCCTGGGCATCCGGGGCTGTATTTTCTGCAGCGCCCATGGCTCCGGAGATTTTGCCGCTCCGCCCCAGCCTTCTGTCACAGCCCAGATCGAGGCTGCCAAGGAGCAGCTGGCAAAAAAGCGTGGCTGCCGCAGATTTATTGCCTATTTTCAGGCCTTTACCAATACCTATGGCCCCATAGGCCGGCTGCGGCAGGTGTATTTAGAGGCAGTCTCCCATCCGGATATTGCAGTCCTTTCCATTGCCACACGGCCGGACTGCCTGCCCCCGGAGATGCTGGATCTGCTGGAGGAGCTCTCCCGCATCAAGCCGGTGTGGGTGGAGCTTGGCCTGCAGACCATGCATCAGCAGACCCATGCATTTATCCGCAGCGGCTTTACCCCGGACTGCTTTGAGAATGCCGTATCCAAGCTGCAAAACCGCCAAATCCCTGTGATTGTCCATGTGATCCTGGGCCTTCCCGGCGAGACCCGGGACATGATGCTTCAAACCGTTGATTATCTGGCCGCTCTTCCTGTGAATGGCATCAAGCTGCAGCTTCTGCATGTCCTCACAGATACGGATCTGTATGACTACTACTGCAGCCATCCCTTTCCGCTGCTGTCCCTGGAGGAATACTGCTGCCTGATCAGGGACTGCCTGGAACGCCTTCCCCAGGACATTGTCATCCACCGCCTCACCGGTGACGGCCCCAGGCATCTGCTGGCCGGGCCCATGTGGAGCACCCGGAAGCGCATGGTCCTCAATGAGATCCATCGCTGTCTGAAGGAAAGCGGTTCTTTTCAGGGGAAATATCTGATGGAATAGCTTACAAAATACCTTTTGACCCCTACATCATAAAATGACTTATGAAATAAAAAGCAGGAGGTTTTGTTTTTATGGCAGAAGCTTTGACCCAATACAAGCTGATCATCCTATACATGCTGGATCGGGTGGATTTCCCCCTGACCAACACACAGATTTCCAATTTTATTCTGGAAAAAGAATATACTTCCTATTTTACGCTGCAGCAGGTCATCAGCGAGCTGCTGTCCGCAGAGCTGGTGGGTGCAGAATCCACCCACAACAATACGCGCTACCACATCACAGCTGCCGGGCGCGAGACGCTGTCCTTTTTCCCGGACAAGATCTCGAATGCCATCAAGGAGGATGTGATTTCTTATTTTCATGCCCATCAAATGGAGCTGAAGCAGGAGATTCACATCCTTGCTAATTTCTACAAGGCCACTGACCAGTCCTATGTGGCCCGCTGTCAGATTAAGGAGAATGCGATTCCGCTGATTGATCTGTCCCTCAAGACCGGAAGCAGGGAACAGGCGGAAGCGATCTGCCAGAACTGGCAGAGACAGAATGAGGAGGTCTACGGGTATTTGCTGGATTTGCTGCTGCGGTGAGGGGAGGGGGCGGGAATGCCTCCAAATACGCCCCTGATCCTGACGAATATAGATCCCTTCACAAGCTGAATCACCATATTGGGAAATGCATTCTCATAATCCTGATTACCACAGTCCCCGATACTCACTGGGGCTCATCCCCTCGAGCTTCCGAAATACCCGGCTGAAATAGTTTGGCTCATCAATGCCGCACTCCATGCCGATCTCATCAATCCTTTTATTTGTATATCGCAGCATATATTTGGCATGGTTAATCCGCACCTGGTGCAGGTAATCGGTCAGCGTCATGCCGTATTGCTCCTTGAATATCCGGGCCAGATAGCATTTATCAATAAAAAAATGGCTGGCAACCGTGTCCAAGGACACCCGCTCGCCATAATACTTGTCCAGAAAAGCCTTCACCTTGCCAAGATCCATCTTCTTGGGGTTCGGGGCATCATTCCCCTGATACCAGGAAGCCTCGATCAGCTGTGCAAGCAGGGCGCTCAGGCATTCATTAATCCGCATTTCCTGGATATTTCCAAAGGAAGCTGCATAGCCGCGGATATCAGATAAGAGCGCCATATACGGCTCCGGCTCTGCCACATGGAGTACCGCCCTGCCGCCCCGCTCACAGTATTTCTCGTAAATGGCAGGCATGGAACGGCCATAAAAATAGCACCACTGGAGGGACCAGAGGGCTGTCTCATCCTCCATGTCTCCGGTGCTGCCGGTGCTGTAGCTATAAGCCTGCTGACAATCAATAAATACAATATCCCCAGCGGTCAGTTCGTATTGCTCCCCACCATAACTCAGCTGCCCGGTTCCATCCATAACAGATAAGCACAGGTAGGACGGAAGCTGCCCGCGTCTGCTGGTACGGGACCGGGTGTCTGTCAGCGCGCCGGCCTCCTGCAAATAGAGAAGGGAATTACGGGCAAAGGCAGATGGCGTGTAGAGAATGCGGGAAGATTGACCAGATGGATAATCGGGGGAAAATGGTTCTCGCATGTTCTTTTATTCCTCCTTTGGATAGCTTCTTTCATTAAAATCTGTTCCTGTTTATTAGTTTTATCATACCATTTTTTTGATGCAAATTCAATCAAATTTTAAATATGCACATTGTTATTACCGATATGAAAAATAGAGAATATGGGGCAATATACTCATAGAATCTCCACATCAAGGGTCTCATCCTCTGAGATAATTGCAGCACAATAGTGGAAATCTATGGCGCCTTCACTGTATTTTTTCTTTATCGCATGTACATAATTAACCACTGAATTATATCTGGCTCCCCGATCAGACCGTCCTTCTATTGTTATTTCCCCATCCAAAATTGCCCCAACCGCATAGCACATACAATCCAAATCAGCCAAAATAGCCCCATCAATTGCTAAAATCCCCTCCAGGTCACTACAGGTATCCAGATCAACCCCTTCCACCCAATAGGCCCTGTGATAGCGGCTAAGACGTTTTACTTCATAAAAAAGCTTTTCTCTCTCCATAAATACAATGGACGCTCCGTGGCTGGACACTTTGCAAAGCCGTTTAATCGTGTTACGTATCTTTTCCTTCCGTTTTTCTGAGCAGTATATATATTTCACCTTTTCCAGCTGTTTTTCCTTATTATTTTTAGATTCCAATTCCGGCAGTTTACATCCCCCTTTATTATACTCAAATATGACCTCTCCTTCCAGCTTTAGCTTCCACGCCATATGCCCACCAAACTCAACACAGCTTTTCAGATTTTTACTATTCTCATTATTTACAGTTCCTTCTACTATATAATCCGGCTTTCTTACCACCAGCCCTTGTTTCGAACCCGCCAGTTCCATCAATTTACGAATTGACCGGACGTTCTGATCCTCCATTCTTTCCAGCAGATCGTTCCCCTTTACAAATCTCAATTGATAATCTGCTTTGAGCTCCTCCTCTTCTTCCAGGAAATACATACATGTACTGATGGTTCTTTTCTCATACATCATAGCAGAGAGCTGAATAAAAATTCTCCAGTCCGGAAGCTTATACTCCTTCAAAGAAAGGGCTACATACTGCCTGACCATCCATTCCTTATTCAGAAGGTTTCCAAAAAAGTATTGATATAAGCTATTTTTTTCTCTCTCCTCTTCCTTCTCCAGCTCTCTTACAACTTCCGATATCCGTTCCAGATACAACATATCCTTGATTTTCACAAGCAATTCGTCAGTAGCAACCTTTAAAATAAATTTTATTGATTGGCATTTCTTCGTTCCGGTCCAGCTCCACCGCAGCTCATATCGACTACACGCTCTGTACGTTCGGGAATCCTTAAAATCCTCATTCACATCCTCATATAAGCTACAGCCTTGATCCGTTTCCGGTATAAGACAGGTCCATGTTTCCTCTCCCGCTCTCCTCTGATATAGATAAAGCCTTACCTGCGAATCAAGCTTATCAAAATGTTTGCTAAGGATTCCCTGCAAAAGATCACAAAAGGATTTTACGATCTCTTCCACTTGATTTTCCTTTTCTATCAGCATAATCTCTGTTCCTTCTCTTAATTTCTTCCAGGTAGTTCGCAATATATTTTTGCATATTCAATGTAAATTCCTCTATGTTATTTCCAGAAAAAATATGATAGCATTCTGCCAGCTCCTCCTGCTTTATCAAAGAATCTTCAATATTGCAATCCACAAATTTCTGTTTACAGCCCAGCAAATATTTCAAGATTATTTCAAGATTATCTACATCTGCCAGCATATCAACCTCCGTGCTGTCGTCTGCTTCCGAATCCATTCTCTTTTTCGCCATCTGTTCTTCATATCGTTTTTCTATTCCCTGTTCCAGATAATCCGCTTGAACATTTAAAATGAATGTTCGCAGTATCTTCAGCTGCTGACCCCCTTCCTCCGAAATCTTTATCAAATCCTTTTGCTTCCACGTAAATCCAATTTCCGGCTCATCATATTTCATACAGTAAACTACCAGACTGCTCCTGAGCACCAATGCGTTTATCACACGATCCTCTTTGCGAAAAATAATTCCACGGTCCCTGGCACACTGAAGGATCGTTTCCAAATACTCTGACACCGAAAGCTTTAATACCAATATTGCCATCAAATCTGCAATACACTCTTTGAACAGATCCACCATCAAATCCACAGTTGACCACGCAGAAATAGTATGCTGATTCCAAATATGCTGATGGGCAAAGCGCCATACGATCTGATTGATCTTCTCTTTTGCCTTTTCCTTTTCATCCGCAGCCCTGGAGGGTTCTTTCTCCAACCAAAACAAAAAATCCCGTTCCCATATATAGTCCCATAAGCCCGCCCTGTCATTTTCCAAAATATTAATTATGCCATCAACAAGTATCAGCTTGAGCATTTCACTGTGCGCTTTTCTAAATTTCAGCATTCTCCTCAACTGCATACACTCTGTATCACTCATTTTCTTAAATACTTTTTCTTCCAAATAGGTCTCATAATTTTCATAGAAATCATTGAGCTGATTTACAATTTTTCTTTCTGTACAATCCCTGAAATTCCAATTTAGTACAAACAGAAATTCATCGTGCCTTCCCTGAAAATATGCCTGCAATTCTGCATAGACATATTTCATAATCATTTTCCCGGCAACCTGTACTGCATATCTTACCCGGTCCTCCCTGCTACGCACCCACTTCCCTACAAAATGAGCCACCTCATGGGAAAGCGTTACCAGCATCACGCTGGGGTTATAAACCTGGTTTTCTGGCATTTCTACCAAAAACATTCTTTTTGTCGCCGAAATTCCTTTAAACAGCTCCTGTACTTGCATATTGTTTGCCACGCCGGGGCATGTCAAAAACTCATATTCATGTATATCACTCTCCGCATCCTCTGAATTCTTTATATCCAGACCATTTAAATACTGTTTCAAATTATAAATAAATCCATTATAAAAAGCATTTAATTTCACCGGGGTATCATAGATTCTGATATTTATCTCCGGCACATGCATGAACTGACGGTCCGAATGCCAGGAACTGTGGGCATATAAGTTTAATCTTTTTGCGAACTTATAGAAGGAAGCGTAAAATTCTTCCTCATCCGTTGGAAGCTCAATGGCATCCGCCATATCAATTACCATATCGATCGCCAGGAAAACGGCCTGAAACATGTAATCCGGAAACGGAGTCCACTCAAACTTATACAACGAATTAATAATTTGAAAAATATTTCTTTTTACCACTTTCATGCGGTTCGAATTATCGGTCTCATTTATTTTATCACATTTGCCACGCATGATCGCACAGAGATTACTTTCATTGACCGATAACGATTTGCTTTTGGGCCCGTCCCTCTTTTCTGATTGTTCTACCTCTATCGTGGAATCCAAATCTACTTGTTTATCACCAATAATTGTTGTTACACCGATTCCTCTATGGCGATATATTGCATTTAAGTGGTTTAAAACACCTGATTTACGCTGAAATAGCTTTAAAAATTTATTCCATGATACATCATGAACAACAATCACTTCATCATCACAGCCCAATACGGCTTCTTTGTATACACTTTCCTTTCCAAGTACCTCCTGCACCTGCTGGTATATATCAGAATCTTTCCCTATCACATAAATATAAGCGTGGGATATTCTTCCCCCTGCCTGCTCAATCTTCCTGTCATCAGAAAGATATCCCTCGCTTACAGATGCCACCGTAAAGCTGTAGCTCACCTTCCCAATATCTGCTATTTTTTCTATATTATTTTTTTTAAATTCTAAGCTGCTAATGACTTCAGCGCCATCTTGATAACTATTGCATCGCAGCACAAGGATCAAATCACTGCTGTCAATTGTCAAATATGTAATTGCCTTTCTTTTTGATTCTATTGTCAGGCTTTTTTCCAAAGCGATCCTATCCTTCTTCTGCAATCCTTCCCTGTCTTTTTCTTCCTGAAACTGAATCAGTGAAATGAACAGAAAAGGGTATTCCCCAACCGTATCCTCCTGCCAAAACTCCGCATCCCACCGTTCCTCTGATTCATGCCGAATCCCCCATAAAATTTGAAATGTGAAATTTCCCTTCATTTGCTTTCCTTGCTGGACATAGTAGTCCCACAAAGCAGCCATATCAAATCTTCCATCTTCAAGCACATTGGCTCCAACAGAAATCCCATCATAGCTTCCAAAGGACAGGTATTGCCATTCTGTCGTCTCCCCGTTCACTGGCGGCAGGAAATCATTATATAGAATAAATGGCCTACATGTATTGTACATTTGCACATTCTCCTTTGTTCAAAAAAATACATATTTATAAAAAATATTTGTTCATAAAAGAAGACCCTGATACGAATTCACGTATGGGCCTTCTCCATTAAAAATCAATTTTCCTTGTTTTTCCGAATGAATTATAGTCCTTTCCCGCACGAATCTCCGCCAATCCTTCATCTATCATTGTCCCTTTTCGCAGATCCTTTTCTCCGAGGAACTGGCTTATGTTTTCATCCATCCCTCTTCCGAAAATTGCTCTTGCCGCCTCGCTGGGATCAAAGGTTACACTCCTGTCAAATCCTCCCAATACCATTCTTTTCCAAGCTCCTCTTCCTTCTCATTTTGTCCAAAGATTTGTGCGTTTCCGGTGTCTGTCTTGTGCATTCCATCCATTATTTCGTCACATACACAAAACCTTTAAATCATTTTATTATATTAATATATTGCACTTTTTCCCATTTGTCAATACCTGATTGCTAAAATTTCCATTAATTACAGGAACAATATATTTCGCCCCGAATCGTTTCTATGAGCGGCCTCCGGGCCGTGAATAATAACGATTTCAGCTACCTTTTTAGGGGCTGAAAAATAAAGGGCTATATTTCACGCTACCGCATATACGCCCCCGTTATCCGTTCCATCTCCTCCTCCAGTTCCTGAATCTCTGCTTCCAGCTCCCTGCGCTGCTCCCGGTAGCCTTCCTCTTCCTGATTCCCTGCTTCCCCTACTTCCTTCCGGTATTCCCGTGCCTCTGAAAGGCTGCACACCCGCAGGCCCTCATTCTTGTGAAACTCATTGACCTGCCACAGCATATTGGCAAATGCCTCCTCCGCATATTGCTCATTTTGGGAATCCGAGCCTACAGTAAATACAAGATTCCCCCCTTGAACCGCTGCCTCCTCCAGCATCGGTTCTGCCCCTGACTGGTTCCAGCCCATTGCGCCTGAGTGCCAGAGCCCCTCCTCTGCCTCAGAGGCAATCAGAGACAGGCCCTCCTCCCCGTGATGAACCGCAATTCCAAAGCCTTTTCCCGCCAAAAAGGAATCCTTGCCGCTGTCATAAGCATCCGCCGGAAAATACACGGCATTCGGCTCCGCAATCCCCGTAATCCGGATGATCTCCTCGCAGGACTTAAACCACTCCCTGGGCTCCGCATCTGCATCCCATTTCAGACAGCAGGACCAGCCTGCATTTAAAAGGCTCTGAAACTGCTCCGTGCTCATGCATCCCTCCTGCCCCGGATACTGCAAAGCGGAGACAGCCAGCATACCGGTAAATCCATAGCCCTTCATTTTTGGAAAAATATCCGTATAGACTGCCTCCGATAAATCCGTAAACAGCAGGACAATGCTCCCGTCCCCCTCCAATGCGTCCTTATGGTCTTTTTTTAGAGAAATCAGCTCCTGCTGGAGGCGGTTCCTCTCCACCTCCAGGGGGCCAAGCTCCTTCTCAAGCTCCGCAGCCTTCCGCAGAATCTCCCTGTTTTCCTGCCTTTCCTTCCAAATGGAAAAACCCAGTCCCACGGCCAGAATCAGGGACAGTATGATAGCTGCTGCTTTGCCAATTCTCTCCATTTAAATAATCTCCCTCCGGCAGCTGTCAGGAAGACAGCTCCTGAAATAAACGTCTCCGCCGCTTACTTGCCCTGATCTCCCGCAGCAGTGCGTGTATGGGCTTCTCCATCACATATGCCATCAGCTCCCGGCATACCCTCTCCTCCGCCTTGGCACACCACCTGATCCCTTCCTCTTCCAGACCCAGAAACAGCTGGCACATTCTGGTAACGCCGGTGGCCAGCTGCTCCAGTCCCGTACTTTTCACTGCTGCATAAAACCAGGGATACCGCTCATCATGCAGCTCCTTCTCCACAAACATCATCCAGTCAAGAATCTGCCGCAGTCCCAGGCCGCCCCTCAAATGCTGCCGGATATGGTGAAGCAGCACCAGGCCATTGGGCAGCCATGGCATGACTGGCATTCGGTACTCATCCAACAGATGCCACTCCCTCTGCATCAGCCCCTTTCTCACATAATGAGTCAGGGCTTTTCCCTCTGCATCCTCCGATACCATTGCCAGGCCTCTGTGCAGTTTAAACATGATGCCGTCCCGCACCAGGGTATGATGATGCTCCTCCTGCTCTGTCAGGACGTATCCATTCTTCACCATTAACGCCAGGGCTGCCTCATAATTCTGCCTTGGCACAAGCAAATCAATATCGCCCATCGTACGGCACTGCGGCGCCGGATAATACATCGCTGCAGCTGTTCCCTTCAAAATAACCAGTGGGATATGACTGCGCTCCATCAGCTGTATCAGCTGATTCTGTACATACAAAAGCTGTTTCCACCTCGCAAAATGCTTGCAGCTGATTTGTTTCCATCGATCCTTAACCGCCTGTGACACTCCCGAAAATGAACAGATTACATCCGCGGGCAGCGCTGCTACGGTCTGGAGCTCCAGCTCACGGCCAACCTTGCCCCAATTCACAGCTTTTGGCATGGAAACCGCTCTGCCATACAGCCCTGCCCCCAGCAGGTCAAATATAAATTGATACTCTCCGGATCGCATTTCTCTCCACCGACCTTTCTTTTAAAGATTTTCCTTATCTGCCTGTATAGCAAATTTCTTTACATACATTTACCTGCCCGTCCGCTCCCATCACAACCTGCTTATCACAGATTTTCAGTACCGCAGGACGATGGGTGACAATCAATACGGTCATATCTGTCATTGCCCGCAGATTCCCCAACAGCTCCCGCTCTGTCCCCTCATCCAATGCGCTGGTGGACTCGTCCAGCATCAAAATCGGATGCTCGGAGAAAACTGCCCGCGCGATGGCAATCCGCTGCATCTGGCCCTCCGAAAGGCCGCTTCCACGCTCTCCCAGACGGGTATCCAGACCTTCCTCCAGAGAGGCCACAAATTCGTCTGCACAGGCGATCTTCAGCGCCTGCATCAGCTTCTGCTCCTCCTGCATCCCTTTCTGGTCGCCAAATGCCACGATCTCCCGGATGGTTCCGCTCATCAGCTGGTTCCCCTGGGGGACATAGGCAAACAGGCCCCGCCATCTGGCTGTAAGGGGCTGGCTGCCGCCCTTTCCTGCAAGATACGCCCTCCCGCTGTCCAGGGGATACAGGCACATCAGAAGTTTTAAAATTGTACTCTTGCCGCAGCCGGAATGCCCCATGAAGGCTACATATTCCCCTTTGCCGATTTCCAGATCCACGTCATTCAGAACTGCCGGCCGCATCCCCGACGCCGTTCCACTGTCCTGCCCCTGATCCTGATCCTGTCTCGATTCCTGGCCCTGTGCCTCCGGATACCGGAAGCCTGCATGGGCAAGCCCAATGCTTTGGAAGTCCTCCTGATAGTATCTTAAAATCTCCTGCTCCGGCACTGCTTCCCCGCCGCAATCCTCTGCATAGCCTTCCGCCTCCATCAATCGCTCCGCGCTGGCAGCCATGGCGTAATACTGGGGGATGATCCCGGTAAGGCCGGCAAAGGGCGACTGCACCTGCCCGATCAGCTGCAGCACTGCTGTCATGGTTCCATAAGAAATGCTTCCCTGCAGAATGCCGTAACCGCAGTAAACAGCGCCAAACAGATACAAACCGTTGGCCGCTGCCCCAAATCCGGTATTGCACAGATTGGATAAATGGTTCCGCCGCATACGGGCCGCCTTGTGCCTGCGCATTTTCTCCGCTGCCATTTCCTGGGTCTCCTTCTCCATGGCAAAGGCCCGCACAATCATCAGGCTGCTCAGCCGTTCCTGCAGAAATACCCGGACGATTCCGTCAGCTTCCCGAATCTGCTTGTGGAGCCGCTTCAAGATCCTCCGAAATCCATAGGTAAACAGCAGGATCACAATGCCGCCTGGAATAAGGATGGCAGCAAACACCGGCTCCAGAAAAAATATAGCAGTCAATGCCCCTACCAGTCTGGTGAGCATGCCTGTCAGTCCGGGAATAATCTCAATGAGTCCGCCAGTCACCACCGACGTGTCCGAGGTCAGACGGTTCATCCACTCCTCCGAATGAATGGCAGTGACAGAGGCATAGGACTTGCGCAGGAGACAGGAAAACAACCGCTCCTTAAATTGATTCTCCAGGGTGGAGGATGTCCACTCATAGAGGAAATAGCCCAGGGCATTCAGTGCAATCCGGCCCAGGATCAGGGCTCCGATCCACAGTGCCGCCTGGAAGAACAGGGGGCTGTTTCGGGCCACAGCGCTGTCGATTAATCTGCGGAACAGGAGGGCAGAAAATACGCCCGCAATGGCCAGCACTGCCTGCAGGAGGATCAGGAAAAGGATATATATTTTTTTCTTCCCCGTGGTCTGTATGAGCCATTTCAGGGTGGAGCTGTTGGGTTTGTCCATGCTGTGCGCCTTCTCTATGTATTGGGATGATTTTCGGTGTGGTTTGGGCAATATTTTGCGATAGCGGCTTCGGTGACTTCACGGATGCGGTCTATGTAGCCTTCTTTCCAGAGCATACAGTAATTCCTATCACACCCCATAAGGTCTCCATCCTGTTCTAGCGCACTGGCCCGACAGCCTCCTCCGCACACATATTTATGCTCGCAAGCTGCACACTCTGTGTTTACCGCTAATAAATCTTCCACCCTGCTATCTACAATATTCATATAAAAGCCGTCATTCAGGCCCTGTTTCAGACCAATATCCTGCACCAATGGAAATAATTCCTGCTCCTTGCATGCAGTCATAGGCATGCAGGGGAGGAGCCGGCCTTCTGGGGTAATATAACAGCTATATCGCACTGCTCCACACAGATGATGTCTTAAATATTTCTCGGTACCATTATAGCTTTCTGCCACAATTTCATACTGACTAGAATTTTTGTACAAAGATATTACTCCACCCAACATCAAATTCATTGGCATTCCATCTTCATAAAAATGGGGAATATAATCTATCATGGCTTCTACATATGCTCTATAGTTCAAAGTATTCCCTTCACCGTTTTTCTTCCATAGCTCTGTTTCTGCAACCAAACCGCATTTCATAGATGTAACTCCAAGCTTTGCCATCTGTAACACTGACTCTCGTAACATACACAGGTTCCCTTTATGTATGCACATCTCAATATCTGTGAAAAACTTCCGCTTCTTACATAGTTCTAATGCTCGAACAACTGCCTCTTCTGCCCCCTTCACACCACGCATCCAGTCATGGCAACCAATTCCATCAAAACTAATACTGAATTCCGGTCTCAGCATCCTCTTTTCAAACTCATCCAAAACAATATCATTTATAAGCCAACCATTGGTATATACCTGCCCAATAGTTATCTTGTAGGATAGAATTCTATCCACTAACTCCCAGAAGTCCTTGCGCACAAATGGTTCTCCTCCTGTAATATCTACTCGCAAAACTCCACATTCCGCCATTTGGTCAATCAAAGCAATTGCCTGTCCATTTGAAAGCTCTCCCAAACTTCCACTTGGAGCATCCATATAGCAATGACGACAACGAAAATTACATCTACCGGTTACAGACCAGAAAATACTTCTAACAAAACGGTTGTCATAATAATGATAATACTGATCATCCATTAATATATCTACTTTTTCACAGGTCTCAACAATTTTCTCTGCTTCAAATTGGTGCAACACTGTTTTTATCTCGTCTGAAATATATTCCGATTCAAAATCTGTTGAACCATCACATAGCAGTAGTGTCTGAAACTCCTTTTGATTTAACTTTCTCACTTGATTCCTTGGACGCTGCACTAGTGTCCAGGCCATCTTATTCCAACCACGTAATATATAGACAGGTTTTAATTTGTAATACATTATTTTATAACCTCGCTCCCTATAAAGATCTAAAAATCATCCCATTCCCCATATCATCTTTTCAAAGTTAAGGGATACGGCAGTAATCAAGCTCTATCACTTAATTACTGCCGGCTTAAAATACAAGTCTCTTTAACTATGACCTCCCTGTACATCATGACATGGATATGCTGATCCCATCCAATTCGTGCAGTCTTCTTTATACCTTTCTGACAAGCCATCATTACAATGGGAGCTTGTTACTACATCGCTATTATCAAACATAACAACCTCTACCCTTGCTTTCTCATATCTCATTGGTCTCACCTCCTTTCATTTCAAAATTACAATAAATATGCGCATTCTTTCGAACTACATACCTACTATCTTGTTAAATTTCTCCATACCCGTACCAGCAAAGCTTTCCACCATCGAACCCAATATCGTACTCTTACTGTTCGTAAATACCGCTGGTATTCCAAATCATTGCAAGATATGTAACGCTCTCCTTCATCTGGATAATAGCCCTCCATAACCCCCAAAATCTGCTCTCTTGCAACAGGTTCCATATTAACCTCATTATCTCCGCAAATGAGATAAATTTTTTGCCCAGCTTTCAGAACCCGATGCAATACATATTCTCCTGATATGCGTCGGAAAAGAACTACATCATATCTTTTCAGCATTTTGGGAGGAGATATAATTACAACTGTGCTTTTCCTATTATGTAATAGTGGCTCCATACTAATCCCAGTTGTCTGTAGCAGAATATAATCCTGTCGTTCCAACTCCTGCTCAATCGTGCTGTTGGCCATCGTCATAAACTCCACTTATCCAATTTAATTCTATATAACTTCATATCTTTTTAACAATTCAACACGTTTTTTGCTAATCTCCATACTTTCTGTAAGAAGCTTCCCTCGGCTCTCCTTGTAGTGCTTCAGGAAACGCAATCCGTGCTTGATCCAACATACCGGCAAAAGCCACGGTTTATCTACCAATTCCAGATATTCTGCCGCAAGGCTTTCTTTCCCTGGAAATACTGTTTTTAATAACAGTGTCATCTTACTCCTCCCCCGGCTCTCCACTGCTGCTTCTGTTATGCGGACCGCTGTTCTCTGTGCCTGTGTTTCATTTCCAAATACTCCGCAATCCAACAAATCCTCCAATAGCACATTCGGGCAATTAGCGGAGCATAGAACCGGTAAATGAAATCCCAGATATTGGTTTCCAATATGGATCAGATCCGAAAAAAACATCTTTGCACTACAATCCTCCAACGTGGCCATCGCATCCTCCCATATAATTTCGCCTCCATACCTCTCTACATATAATAAGATATCCAATACTTGTCGAATCCCAAACCCACTGACCATCATATGCTTGAATGCATGAAGCACCAAGAACAAAAAATGCTCTGTATGGTTCATTGTCCATATTTTTCTTCCCATAATTTCCTGGCAGATTGCACGTTCAAACACAGAACAGAAATAACCATTCATTTTTGATCGTAAAATATTCTCATTTCCAATGGCATTTACGTGCAGCTCAATGGATAGCCCATACTGGGGATTATAAAAGGTAATCTCCTGCAATTCCTCCAGCATTTTGCGGGTTACATTCTTTTCTTCCGGATCATATCCCTGTGCGAAAAGCACATCCTTTACCCGGTCAAATTCTTCCCTTCTAATCAAAATATCTTCATCGCCAGACGGGCGGTAATTGCAGAGTTCACCGTAAAGCTCCCGGCAGACAATCCCTTTCATCACAAGCGGATGCAGATTTTCCTTTGCAAATTCCTGATATAAGTCCAAAAAAGCCTCTGTCTGCTTCGTCTGCAGCGCAGCCTGCTTCATTGCAGCAACCATTGCTTTCTCATATTCCAATGATTGCATAAAATCAGGCATTTCGCATAGCTTTTCACAAACCAATGCATACACATTATGTGACCGCGCCATGGATAACACCTGGCTGCAAGAGTCATCAGAAAAAGGCATACATATCGGTTTATTATGAATTACACTGTCAAGTATGGACAAAAAATCTTTCGCATGCTCCATGAATCTCCCATCTTCTACCGATTTATTCACCCTCTTCCCTCTCCAGCGCAATCTCCATCGTCTCCAAATATTCCCGCAGATCTTTGTGCGCCGTCTCTTCGTCCAGGTCCTCGAACCGTTCCAGCATCTTACCTACCAATTCTTCCTCTGTAATACCGTTTTCCAGTTCCTTCCATAAAAAGGCCCCTGTCTCATTCATGCGGATCATGCCGTTAAGATTTTTGCTGGCCTCCCCGATGGGCACCACCATATACTCCTGGCCCAGTCTCCGCAGTATAAAACCTTTTTTCGCTTTCATCATTCTCTTTTCGCTCATTCTTTTTTCCTCCAAATTCATATTATTGCATCCCCTGATATGCCGCCCCGGCAGCTTCCGGTGTTGTATTACACTGAAGAAGGTAACAATTTACTTTAGCAATTAATTCATCTATCATATCCAAAAAATGTGTTACCGCTTCCTCTTCCCGTGGCATCAATAGCTGGTGAAAAATACGTCCAATCACTTCCGCCTCTGCCATTCGCCGAATATGATTCTCTGTACTTTGCTCCAGAAAACAGATGGCCTTCACCGGAGAACGGATATTATTCTCAAGTCCCTCCTTACCGCACCATGGCGTCCCGTATACATACAACGTTCCGTCCAGGAAGCGGTACACTGGCTTATCCCCATTCACCACCCGCACCCGGTCGCCAAATTCCTGCATCCACAGCTTCAGGTGGGTAGTCTTTCCTGTGCCGCTTTTTGCTGCAAACACATAGGCCTCCCCGTCCATTTCCAAAGCTGCCGAATGCATCAGAAATGCATCATAGGAGATCAGCTTCAGACAGATCGCACGGTACAGGCAAAGGCTCTCGCAATAGGGAAGTGAAAATTGTCCTTCCCCATCAGCCTGCTCCCTGCGTATCTCCTCTTCAGTCGCAGATACGGCAAAATCCTCCTGGCCTTCCTGTACCTTATACTGTTCGCAGAAATGGCTGACATATTCATATTTATTGTCAATCCGGATTACAAGCTCCGCTATTTTTATCTGAAACATCGTAACTGTATGTCCCTTCTGTTTTTCATCAAAATACGCGCATTCCTATTTGCGGTGCCTGGCTTTATAGCAAATTCCATAAAGCAGGCCGCCAACCAAACCGCCCAATGTATTATAGGCCAAATCTGCCAGCTGAAAGGTTCCCAGCCGAAGAAGCAGCTGCAAGAATTCTATTGCCAGTGAGCATAAAAATGTAATCTCAATCGATCGCCAAATAATCTTCCTCCAGTGATTGTCTCCGTCAAGAAGTTTATCGTGGAAGCTCCAGAACAGAAGTATAATAAATGGCATGAATAATATCATATTTTCGATTGCTTCTGTGGTCAGCTCGCCCTTTTCATTGTATAGTCCCCATATGCCAATTACATTGGATAAGGGGTTCGCCCACATGTTCCGGTTCAGCAAGGTACGGAATAAAATCATTGCCGTATAAAATACCAGAAGGAATATCCTCCGGAATCTGCTTTCAGACCGGAATGCATGCCACCATTGCTGGCATACATTTTTCCATCCCTTTTCTCTGGCGAATAGGTAGAGAAACATGAATAGTACTGCAAGCGTTAATGCAAAATTAAACGGCTGGTAAAAGGCAGTAAGGACATCGCTGATTATTTTTTTTGTAATTTCTATCAATGGTTTCACCTTTCCTTTACCCTTTCCACATTTTTGTTGATCTCCGATGCCTTATAATAGCCAACAACGCATTATCTAAGTTACATGGCAAAGCGACATTGTATCCCCCGGTTACATTTGCATCGGAAAGAAAGCCCCTTAAAAATTTAAATACAAACAATACCACACCATAACAAAGATATGGCTTCATTAGTACATTGATTTTCTTTTTACAAAAGGCGTAAAAATTTGCACCATCGTAGCTATATGCAGACACGTATCCAGCCATTACAAAGAAAAGCGACATATGGAAAGAATATATCACATGAACAACGTTGTCAAAATTCGAGGAAAAATACGTCAACGCATGTCCTTAAACGACTAAAATTATTGCAAGCCCTTTAGCACAATCAATCCATTCTATTCTATTTTTTGTTTTCTCACTCATTTTTCACCTTGATTCTAAATCCATGTAACATCTCTACTATGATTTCATTTTTCATGTAGATTTGAAATAGAAAATATATTGGAACAGCTACAATAATCGATGCAAAAATGATAATAGCATCATTAGAAACCAAACTTTTTATTCCAAAGCAAATCAAGACTATGACCAAGCACCCAACAGCAATCGATACAACCAACCTAAAGTTGATTCTAAGTGTTACTAGCTTTCTACTCGATATAATGTATATCACAAGAATTAACGCTTCCGAAATTAAAGTTGTAATAGCAGCTCCATTATAACTAATTATTGGGATGAGCAAAAAATTAAGTAATACATTTAGTACTGCACTTATGGAAGATGCCATCAAGCATATTTTTTCTTGTTTGAAAGGTAACAAAATTGCACAGCAATAGAATACCGAAAGCACCGAGAAGAAGAGGGCTACACTAAGTATCTTCAAAGCAGTAACACCTGAACTATATTCATTGCCTCCAATTATCACCACAATTTCCTTACTAAGCACAAACATACCAAAAACGGCTGGAACAACAAGAGTACAAATGGTGTCAAAAATTTTATTAGTCAATTCATTGTACTTTTTTTTTTCTCCACGTCCAAGATAAGCCGACAGTCTCGGAAGGGCTACCATGACAATCGCATTAAGTAGTTGCTTTATTACCAAATAGATTTTAGTTGCAAGACCATATATACCAACAACTGTTTCATCTCGCAAGTATCCGAGCATCGTTGTGTCTGAATTTACATAAATAGTCGATGCAATCGTATTAAAAAACAGCATCATAATTGGTTTGATATGCTGTTTCAAATTCATGTTGCCTGCTATTCTCAAGCGGAAATACCAACGAACATAAAAAAAATTCAATATGTTTCCACCGGCTGACGCAATTGTTGTTACTAAAGCATATATCACATAGTCATCTGCAGTTCTTACAAATACAAATAGTAGCAACACTGACAGTATCTGCATTGCAATATAGCGAACAGTAATATAAAAGAAATCTTCATATACTGAGTTAACCCAATCGCATCCAAGTGTATTCAAAATTATTGGGATACTCTGAACAATAATCAGAAGTCGATAATCCAATAATTTTTTTGAGAACAAAAGAAGTCCAAACAGCACCGTATAAGAAACTATCGTAGATAAAACATTGATTGTAAATACTTCTTCTGAAAATCTTTGAAATTTCTCTCTGTTATCTCTTACTCTTGCACCTTCTCGAATAGCATAATCACTTATTCCCAAGCCCGCCAGAAGAATAAAATAACTAACAATCGAGCTTCCAAAATTATATTTTCCGTATCCACTAGTTTGCAAAACACGAGTCACATATGGCATCGTAATTAACGGAAATATAACCTTGCAAAGCTGTTTTGTTATATTTAAAGCTGCATTTACTTTTATACTTTTGCTCTTGTGTTTATTACTTTCCATCGCTTAGTCCCGCTATCTGATCAATTATTTTTGTAAAATTCTCATAATATGCTTTTGTTGTATAATTCTTGGCATGCTTCTTTTCTTGAGTCTTCATATTGTCACATACATTCTCGTTCGCCAACAAATAGTCAATTTTCGTTTTTAAATTATCAATTAAATGTTCGTCTTTTTCTATAAGAATACCGCAATCACTTGTTCCGACATATTCTGGTATTCCGCCAACACGGGTTGCTATCAACGGAGTACCCGTTGCTTGAGTTTCTATACTAACCAATGGAGCGGGATCTTGAAATAGACTCGGCATGACTGCAACATCAGCAATCCCATAGTATTTATACAAATCTGTTTGATGAATAAAGCCTGTAAAAACTATATTCTTTTTAGACTCACCTATGAGATTTTCCACTTTTCTCTCGTACTCTGTATTTGTTGACGCTCCAAAATTAGCACTTCCTACAATAACTAATGTTACTAATTCAGTTTTTAGCTGTTCAAAAGCAGTCAGCAGTTCTTTGACCCCTTTTTCTTTCACAATCCTTCCAGTAAATATTACAACTTTATGATTGAAAGGAATACCCAATTTCTCTCGTAATTTTCTTTTCTCTGTTTCCAACATATCAATGTCAAATCTTTCTACCTTTGCACAATTGGGTAAAACTATAATTTTTTTATCATCGCAACCGCTTCCATTTTTCCAACATCGACCAATATAGTCACTTACTGCAATTAAATAGCTAAAACAGCTATCCTTTTTCTTATTTGCCATTCCATCCCAATGAATATGAACCAATAGCTTTTCTTTAAGAATAATCCGGGCTAGAAGAGGTAACTGTGTTGTTTGACCCGCCTCATAAATAAAATAGTCAATATCCTTTTCTTTTCTTAGCTGATTTAGCATCTTATAAAACTCAACTGAGCACGGGATATATATACCAATATGCTGTAATGCTCTATCTAAACGAAAAAGCACCTTATTAAGTCCGCCATTGGACTTTTCTATATACTTAATTACTGTATGTTTATATTTTTTCGATATTTTTTTAGCTTCTTTATCCGCAATACTATAAACTGTAAATTTAAAATTTTTATCAATTTCATTTTCATCCAAAAGGTATTCCACAAGCGTTTCAACCGCTCCACCTTTTACAGTTGGTATCGGTAGTGCGCACTGCGTTATAAAGCATATTTTTTTCATTGTTTTATCCTCCGCTGCACTTTATGTGTTTCTACAACTTTTGGTTCTCGTTCCTTATAGCACAACGCTAACGGAATTAAATAATATATAAATTGGTTATCAAACAACATCAACGTATTATCTAAGAAGTATGTCGAGAACACATAGAACGTCCCCATCAAGAAAAACTTTCCTGCTTTTTCTGAATATTCCATGTACAATTTTCTTGGAATATTAACAAAATAATACCATATCCATAAACCAAATCCATATATACCCATTTCAATATATACACGCACCAAATCAGTGTGCGATGTATTTAGTAAATTGGTTTCTATGCCAAGTCGCTGATTAATATACGAATAGCCCTTTCCTAAATAAAATGGAGAGATGGTGTATTCCCCACTCAAGAAATGATACAAATTAATTCTTGCAATATCGAGAATCTTGACAAACGCAGGTACAATATCTATATTCTTTATCAACATCGCATATAGCATACCTACAATGAACATTCCAAATCCAAGAATTTGGCTTGTTTTCAAAAAATCCTTGGACTTCTTTCTTATAAAAACAATCGCAACAACTGTCACAACTACAATTGCAATTAATTCATTTCGCTTAAATCCTAGATATGACCCAATAAGTGTTGCAATGATGTGTAAAATTTTCTTTTCCACAGAAGCATCTTCATAAAAAATAAAATATACAAGAAATATGCCCATTGCAAAGGTCGCATCATGAATTTCAAGTCCATAAGATATATTTGATATTGTTGTCCCATACGCAAATTGGCTCAATGAAAACACATTTTTTAAGTATGTCATCATCAATGCCGATCCATATTCTCTAAAAACAACAATAAAATTAAATCCAATCGTCAGAATCAATGCCCAAAAAGATAATTTTATTACATCCTTGCCAAATAAAAGGCACACCATTATTGCACATATTGCAATTACAAGCATACACCCTAAATTGCTTATCAGGCGAGAATAATAATGAGCTGTAAGATATTCTGGTGTATTTACGATCCAAATAACTATCGTATAAAAAAAGGCAAATACTATGGGAGTTAAAAACAGCCTAAATTGATTCAATTCATAAGATTTTATCAATCCATGTCTTTCTATCATTGCAATTACTATCCAAGCAATAGCAATTTCATATTTCAAAAAAAATGGCAAAGCCACTTTATTGACTTCCATAGAAAATGCCACTGCCATTGATATCACATAAAGTACTTTTAGCAATTTTCTTCCTCCCAACCTGTGCCTTAAGCTAACCACATAATTAGTTGCACACATTTGCCTTTAATTAATAGTGTAAGCACTTTTTGCTTTGCTGGATTTACCTTCCAAGGGTACCAATTTAAGATGTCTTGAATCTCATCATCGTCACAAATGATTCGAAGCAAAGCTTTCTTTTCCGACTTGGTAAGTTCTGCTGACTGACAAATTTGCTTAATGCACACTCGCGTGTTTCCCAAGAACATTCTTGTGACACGAAGTCTTGTTTCCTCGCTGAAGTCAATTTTTGAAAGCATTTCTATTTCTGTATTATAGAGCTTTTTATATCGTTCAAATTTATCCTTTGAATATGTCTTAGTAAGTGATTGAGAAGTTAAATTTTCACAATAATAATACATACCATCCGTTAATGTACAGACACGTTTCACATATGGTATGGCCCTAATCTGAAAAATTATATCTTCTGATATTAATTCTCTTTCCGATGGAAAAAAAATTTTATTTTTTTGTAGAATTTCTCTTTTATATACGCATTTCCATACTGACATACCAACGTCCGTGTCCCTAACTTGCTCTGGTTTTGACCCAAGCATTCCAGCAAGCACCCTTTTTATAATATCCGTACCCTCATATATTGTAGTCCCTAGAGGATTTTTTTTATATACTTCCTCTCCTGAATCCTTTTTCACAATATATCCAGTCACGCAACAATTTGCATTTGTCCTTTTTAGCTCATCGTATATTTTTTCATACATATCACTGCGAATATAATCGTCAGAATCAAGAAATGCAATATATTCGCCTGTTGCAATTGCCATACCACTATTTCTAGCGTACCCAAGTCCTTGATTTTTTTTGTGAATCACCTTAATTCGTTTGTCTTCTTTAGCATAGGTATCACACATTGAGGGGCATAAATCAGGCGATCCATCATCTACCAACACTATTTCAATATCCTCTAGCGTTTGATTAACAACGCTTTCAATGCATCTTGATAAGTATTTTTCAACTTTATATACTGGAATAATTACGCTAATTTTTGCCATTACATATCCCTATGCCCTTTCTTACAATTCACTCGCTACTAAACTGTTCACCCCAACTACTATGATCATATTTCATTAAAACATCATGCACGTAAGGTTGAAATTCTATATCTAAGAATTCTTTTATTTTTTCAAATTTCCAAAGAAATTCGCTTCCATCACTCGCAAAGTCAAAGCAGCTTGCCCTTTTTTATTCAAATCCAATGATACTTCAGAATCCAAGATCATTTTACAATACTCACTATACGAAATATCATGATTCAGCCCAAGTTTACTCCCCCACGATTACAATCGAGAGACTAAAAAGGAGTATCGTCTGCCAATCAAAGCATTTCTGCTTCTCTAGCCATTCTACAATCTTAGACCCGTTTTCAGCCAGACATATTCCATATATAAAGCCAAGACAAGGCACTAGCCATACAGTAAATGGCGTACTGTTTTCAAAAATAAAAGCCACGACGCTCTGAACAAATATACCCTCACGCGTTATAACACATTGTTTTCTATTATCTGCCATACAAAACCGATGCACTACATACAAGATTCCCATGCATACTAAGAGTATCAATACACATACTTCATTTATCATATCCTATTTTCCTTTATCTTTTGAGAACGCCCTTTTCAATTAACGTGTTCCCTACATATTTTCCGTAGCTTAGTAGCGAGTGCTTATTCTCATACAGTTTTCTGCAATTACGTGATATCTTATTGTAGAGGTCAGAATCATTCCACAAGCGGTCAACAGCAGAAACCAATTCATTCTTATTCTTTTCAGCAACCAGCCCCGTCTCGCCATCTGCCACATAATCGTCTGCAAGACAGCTGGGCTTAGTGATGATTATCGGCTTTGAGAACGACATTGTTTGGAGTAATACAGTTTCTCCTGATCCAATTTTTCCGTCCATAATCGGAATAATCATAAATCTACAATTTTTAATGAATTCAAAGGCTCTGTCTCCCCATACATCATTATAAATTTTAATATTTTCCGGCAAATTATCTTTGTGTAGCTCATCGCAAACGATTCTAACGGGATACTTTGTTTCTGCCAAACTGTTGATAAGGAAATCCCAATCTCTGTTGCTTCGCCCCAGGGAAAGTATATAGTCGTTCGTTCCCGGCTTTGTCATATCGACTCTCTTTGTAAAGTCATTGACTCCAAAAGGAAGAAAGACAAATCGTTCTTTCGGCTCGTTAAATACCTCTGCACAGTAATCGCAAAATGTTTGCGATGTACAAACAAATACATCAATATATTTGCTTTTGACAATGTAGTTCATAAAGCGAAAATATTTTTTTCCAATGAATCCCTTCTTTGGCTTATATGTAAAGTTCTTTATTAAAAGCATATTAGTCTTTTTAACATGAAATAGTCTGCTATAAAAGGCAAACAACAAGCCGTAAAACGCCTGCCATCCAACAACGTTGTCATATTCTTTTCGATGGAGAAAGACCTTAAACGGAAAAGCAAAATACTTGAAATATCTGACAGCATTTCCAAATTTGTTTTTTCTTCCTTTATTGGCCGTATAAACAAGGGCCTCCCACGACAATCCTGTTGATTGTTCTAGGCCTTTTATAAAGTCTTCTGCTTCTTCTTTGTTACTATCAAACATTGCAATATTTCTTGCTTTCATAATTCCTCCACCATTTCATTTGATAAGCATATTAATTTTCTTATTATTAATTTTATAAGCGACGCTACAAGCAATAAAACAACTTGCGAATACAATAACAAACTCTGCCGTTTCTCCTACCTCAAAATCAATCAAGGAAAATGCTAGCAGCCATATATGGATTACCGCTTTATGCATAAAGTAAATCCCTGTACTATACGAACGAAGCAGTTTTGCATTTTTTACTTTAAGGTTACTCTCCTCTACCGTAATAAACAGTGCTGGAATCAATACAAGGAATGCAATAAACATCGATTTATCATCTGCACTACTGTAATTTTTCACTACAAAGGTTTCCAGTACAAACAAGCAATACAATACTGCCGTATGCCATCTTTTCACTTTGAAGCTTCCGTTTTTCTCAATATACTCCGCAATCCGCACTCCTGCAGATACAAAGTAAAGTGCAACAAATACAGCATTTCGTGTTGACACAAACACAGTCAAATATTTATCAACGATCTTCTGCAATCCGGTTCCGGCAACTAAAAAATAATAGGTATTTCCAAGCAAACCAATCAAATATAATCCAGCTGAAATTAAGAGGCACTCATTTAACCAGCCTCTCTCATAAACATAGGTAATTATAATTACAGCTATCAACAAGGCCTGCACATACCATAATGCACCATATGGGTAAAAAACAATCGACTGCACAACATTCCTAATAACAGCCCCGACAGAAAGTTTCTTGATAAACAACTGCTTTAGGACTTCGATTGCAATATTCACTATTTCCCAAAAAATCAGTGGAATTCCAAGTCGTTTTATATATCGGCACAAAAGATTTTTTCTTTTTCCCGTTGTTCCGCGGGTCAGCTTTCTTCCATAGAAAAAGCCGCTTGTCACAAAAAAGAATGGAACTGCAATTCTAAATACACAACTCGCGACATAGTAGTACCCCCCGCTTACAAAATCAGAAAAAGCAGCTGTATGGATACATACAATGCAGATACACGCAATAAATTTGCAGAGATCCACCATATCATAGTTTTTATCTTTCAAAGGCATTATCGTATCCTCTCTTTAATCGTGTCTAAAAATATCTCTCGTGCATACTTTCTCTTTTACATCATCCAAGCACTTATCATAGCGGTTTGCGATAATGGCCTGACTCTGCTTCTTGAACTCATCCGAATTATTTACAACCATCGAGCCAAAAAACTTCTCGCCATCTTTCAAAGTCGGTTCATAAATAATTACAGTAGCACCCTTAGCTTTGATGCGCTTCATGACACCCTGGATAGAACTCTGGGGGAAGTTATCGCTATTGCTCTTCATGGTCAGACGATAAACACCGACAACAACCTCTTTTTCTTTACTCTCATCTCAACTGTCATTTGCCTGATATGCACCGGCAATTTCCAAAACACGATCAGCGATGAAATCTTTACGAGTTCTATTGCTTTCGGCTTCAATCAGGTTTTCCATCACATCCGCATAGTTTGCCAGTAGCTACTTGGTATCTTTCGGCATGCAATATCCGCCATAACCGAAAGACGGGTTGTTGTAGCGGCTGCCAATACGCGGATCGAGGCAGGCAATGACTTTTACATCATCGATCCATTTTTCTCGTGTTCTTACCTCTGTCTGTTCATACATCATTTATTCTCCATCTGCTGTGCGATATCAGCATCCACGATTTCCTCGCCGGTCTTATGCCGCAGCTGTTCTTTACTCGCTTCACTCAGACCGTTGTTAATCACACAATTCATATCGCAGGTGCTGCACTTATCGAGTTCCTCTTTGGTGACTTTACCGTCACGGTAGTCACGGCAAATTTTCAGCTCGTACATAGAGTACGGATGCTTGGTGAACAGTGCCTTGAACTTATGTACCAGAACCCAGGTAGCGGGCTTCCAGATATACTTATGCATAGCCGGAGAAACAGATCCAATCATCCAGCAGTCACGGTCGCAGCAACGAACCTTTGCACGAACTTTCTCTGCTTCCGGGCTGTTCCACAGCTCATCCCAGCTCTGGGTATTCAGATTACCCATGACTTCCTTGTCCTTGGTTCCGTTGCAAGGCATAACATCGCCATACGGATCAATGAAGAAAGTATCAAAGCTCATATCGCAAGGCAGCAGACGCTTCTGACCATAGATGTAGTTGATCAGACCCTGATTAAAGTATGCACGGAACCACTTCTTCGGGCTGTTGCTGCGGAGCAGTTCATTGACCAGATTCTCAAAATTCTTTGCAACCATCGGACGGTCATGGATAATATTCTTTGCCTCAACAAAGTAGAAGCTGTTGTGCAGAGAAGCTGTTGCAAACTCCATGCCCATCTCATTAGAAATCTTGTACAGTGGAACGAGGTCAGGGGCATTCTTATCCTGAACGGTCATGCCAAAGCCAACGTCCTTCATACCCATCTCACGCAGCTTTTTCAGCGTGCCATAGCCACGCTGATAGCCGTTCTGCAGGCCACGGATCTCGTTGTTGGTCTGCTCCAGACCCTCAATGGAAATACGGATACCGATCTGAGGGAACTCTTTGCACAGATCAACGATACGGTCTGTGAAGAAACCGTTGGTCGAAATAACGATACGGTCGGACTTCTTGTACAACTCACGCACGATATCCTTCAGGTCAGTACGGATAAAAGGTTCGCCGCCAGTGATATTCGTGAAATACATCTTCGGCAGCTTCTTGATGGTCTCAATGCTGATTTCCTCCTCCGGCTTAGAAGGTGCTTTATAACGGTTGCACATGGAGCAACGAGCGTTGCAGCGGTAAGTGACAATAACCGTACCATTCAATTTCTTTTCGCTATTGTTAGCCATTTTTAATACCCCAATCTCTCTTTTGTATCAATAAACTTTCATAATTTTCTCGTAATACTCATCGATCATATCGAAGCTGATGCCCTTGCATTTCCTGCTGTATTCCTCACACAAGCTTCTATTCTCCCAGAGCTTCTGAATTTTTTTCTTCAGCTCACCAGCATTACCACTTCCAAACAGCTCACCAGTCTTACCAACCTGAATCAGTTCCGGGATGCCGCCGATATCCGCACCCAGCACCGGTGTGCCGTACATCTGGGATTCCATCACAGAGAACGGGCAGTTCTCATACCACTCAGACGGATAAATGGAGAACCGTGCTTCACGGATCAGCCTCTCCAAAGCTTCGCCCTTCTGGAAGCCAACATTTTGAATGTTACTTACGCCCTTGATACTCTCCTCAAGTGGCCCCGTACCGGCAAAGATAAACTGTACATCCGGCAGTTCCTTGCAGACCTTGATGAGTGTGCCGATCCCCTTTTCTTCGGAGAAGCGGCCGAAGTACAGGACGTAGTCCTTCTTCTGCACCTCTTTCCACTCCACCTTGTCGATGAAGTTGTGCATTGCCACGGTCTTTTGAGCAAACAGCGGATTGCTGTCCATCTTGCTCTTCATGAACTCGGAGCAGCAGATCATCGTGTCGATGTACTTGTAAGTTCCTTTCAGTTTCCAGAACTCTGCTTCCATCGTGCCAATGATAGACTTCGCAGTCGAACCATGGATGCACTTACCCTTGGTGCAGTTCATAAAGTGACCGCCGAGGCACTTCTCACAGTTCTCATGGGTCACAGAATTATTCAGCATATGGTTCGGACAGACCAGCTGGTAATCATGTGCCGTGAAAACGATCTTACACTTATGCCTAGTCTTTTTCCGCCACTTCACGATCTCCAAGATGATCGAAGGGGTCAGCTGGTAGTTGAAGTTATTCAGATGGCAGACATCCGGCTGGAAGTCATCCAGCACCAGCCGCAGCTTCTTCCGGGCTTCGCTGCTGTAAATAGTTTTGATCGGATAGGTCAGCTTCGACAGCTTGCTGCCGCCATGAAAATCCATGTCGGATGTATAAGCATTGACCCGGTTGCCAACACAGCGGCCTTCATGCTCCATACCAAAGAACTGCACCTCATGACCGTGCTGTTCCAGTGCCTCACCTAGCTTAAAAATGTAGGTTTCTGATCCGCCGTTGGGGTGTAAAAATTTATTGAGTAGTAGGGCTTTCATATTTTTAATTTCCTTATCGTTGTTTTTCTCTGCTCCTTCCAACAATAAACGGGAGCCATCTGTTAATGATGTATGCCGGTACTATCAGAACGACTGATAAAACCAGCGACAACGCAAAGCAAAAAACGGATGATACCACCGTGTTATTCAAAATTGCTGTATAGAATCCAGCTGCTGCTTTCTTCAATACGGTCTGAATAACACTATATACTTTTCCATGCAGTGCAAAATAGATCAATGTATTCTGTCCCACATAATTGATGTATTTATTGCTCTTTACCTTCTTTGCAATCATAATCAATGTGACAATTCCAATAAACGATGCTATATACTGATAAATAATATCGGCCACTGTGGACATTTCTATCTTTGCAAAGAACGGAACAAAAACAATCAAGACGTACAGGATAGCCGCTGCAATCCTCGTCATTGAAGTATTATGTCTATCAAGCAGTCCTTCAAAATTATGTCGGAAATAATATCCAAGAACCATATAGAACATTGCCTGGAACATATACTCAATATGCCACGGCAACGCTGTGCTGTTCCACGGTAAAGCATATGCAGGAACAAGTCGTGTGTACAAAATACTAATGAACGAGAGCAGCCACGCCACTGCAATTGCAATCAAATATTTCTTGCTGTACCTCCCCCGATTATTTTTTTCAGAGATGGTTTCATACTTTTTTATAAAGAAGTAAAATGGGATAAACGCGATGAACAGTGCCGCAACAAACCAAATCTGATCTCCTTGTCCTCGGATCTGAAGAAAATTCCATTTTAGTTCTACAGCTAAACTTTCATGCACATTAAATGACAGCACCTGTGAAAGAAGAAGATCAAACACACTAAACACCAACCAGGGCACAAACAGCTGCCTGAACTTTGAATACAAAAATTCTTTGAAGCTTCCTTTCGGCTTATACACATACCCAGCCGTAAAGAAAAACGCTGTCAAAAAGAACGGTGTGTAAAACGCTCTCCAAATGTCTGTTTGCGTTTCAAGGTGGGAAAGCATCACCATAATGATGCAAACATACTTGACTACATCCACCCATTCGATTCTTTTTCCATGACTCATTCCTTTTCCCCTCTCACTCTGTTTCCCACCCTGTATTCGTATGATAATTTTAGCGCATTATCGCTGTTTTCTAGTTGCTTTCATTTGTACATCACACTACCTACTTTCGGTTAGAGAACATTGTTAATCAATAAAATTCTCATAATATCCTCTCATCAAACCATTTTGGGGCTTATCCTTTTCCCAATTCAGTTATTTCCTACAATGTTCATTATTCCTTACACTTTCTCCCATTACCTTCCATACAGCCTCAACGTCCCCGCCACCACACGATTCCAATCATATTTATTACAAATATAATCCGCCGCAGCTTCCTTATATCCCCTGACCTTACCTTCAGCCTCACAAAGCTCCTGCAGCCTCTCTTTCAGCTCCATAATATCCCCCTTCCGAAAGACCTCTGCCTGCTCCTCCACTACCTCCACACACTCCGGAATATCCGACACCAGGCAGCAGTTCCCGTAGCTCATTGCCTCCAGCAGGCTCAGTGGCATCCCCTCCAGGTCACTGGGCAGCACATATACATAAGCATTGCTATACAACTCCTGAAGCACCCTTCCCTGAACAAACCCGGTAAAAATAATCCGCTCATCCCCTGATGCCAGCTCCTTCAGCTGCTCCATATACTCCTCCGTATCAGAGGCTCCTCCTGCAATCACAAGCTTCTTCTCTGTCCTGACCTTCCGGAACGCTTCTACCAGATAATGCTCCCCTTTCTCTGGAACGATCCGGCCCAGATATAAAATATAAGCATCTTTCTTTAAGCCAAATTCCTTCTCAATCCACTCCGCTGCCACATATTCGGGTCTTGTAACGCCATTGGGAATAAATCTCGTCTTCCTCCCATAAGTATCCAGAAAATACTTCTGTACGCTTTTGCTGAGGACAATGATTTCATCTGCACAGCGCACAGCCATTTTCTCGCCCATACGTATGTATCTGGAGCCGAACCCATTTTTCCATTTTTCCCGCGCCCAGTCCAGACCGTGGATCGTCGCAATACACCGTTTCCCAAACAGCTTGGGCAGCCACATCATGGCACAGGGTCCCTCTGCATGAAAATGTACCACATCATATGTTCCAAAAGCGCAGCACAAAGCGGAAAAAAAGGAGGACGTTACAGCTGCAAGGCCTTTACTCTCTATGGTAGGAACTGTTTTCAGACGGATCCCCTTGTATTCCTTTCCTGGCTTCACGTCATATTGGGCGCCGCTGACATGATGCCCGCCCCTGTTATAGCAGGTCACCTGATGTCCGGCCTTCACCATCCGTGCCGCCAGCTCCTCTACCACAATCTCAATCCCGCCCTCCCGGGACGGAATTCGTTTATGTCCCAGCATAGCAATCCGCATACGCCCTGCACCTTTCCTTCCCATAGCCCTTCCCATTGCCCTTCTCCTTCCCTGCTACCATTCATCTGCTTCCTTTTCTGGCAAATACGCCCATCACCAAGCCCCCTCCCCATGCAGCACCAGCCCCACAGTCTTAATCAAAATCCGAACATCCAACCCCATACTCCAATCCAATATATACTGCCGGTCCAGCCGCACCACATCCTCAAAATCCGTAATACTGCTGCGCCCGTTCACCTGCCACATCCCGGTGATCCCCGGCTTCGCCGCCAGTCTCACTCTATGGTGCGGATCATACTTCTCCCATTCCTCCCGGGTCGGCGGCCTGGTCCCCACCAGGCTCATATCACCCTTCAGCACATTCCAGAACTGGGGGAATTCGTCAATGGACAGCTTCCGGATCATGCCGCCGATCCCTTTCTCGCCGCCAATGATCCTGGGATCGTTCTTCATCTTGAACATCATCCCGTCCTTCACCTCATTCTGGGCCATCAGCTCCGCCTTCCTGGCATCCGCATCCATATACATGCTGCGGAACTTATACAAACGGAAAATCCTCCCGTTCTTCCCAACCCGCTCCTGGGAATAGAAGATCGGGCCCGGAGATTTCGCAAAGATTACAGGCCCAATAAACACACACAAAAGCCCGGTAATTACACAGCCCACAATCCCCCCGATAATATCCACGGTCCGTTTCCAGAACAGCTGGCGCATGGAGATCATATTGACGCTGGAGCTGAGAACCGTGTAGCCTCCAAGCCTTCCGATCTCCTGCTTCTGTCCCTCCTGCTTCATGGCCCGCAGAATGCGCAGATGAACTGTCACCCCCATCCCCACCAGGGTTTCATACAGCTCCTCTGGAAAGGGAATGGACTTTGGGAGCGTCAGCAGTACCTCATCCACCCACTGTCCGCATATGTACTCAGCGACGGTATCCATCCCGGCCAGCACCGGAACGCCTTCAATGACCTCCCCGACCCATTGCTCCCCGTCCTCCTCAATCAGTGCAATCCCCTTGACTCGGATATCCCGCTGGTCGTGATCCGACAGGCTGTGGAGTACCTCTGATGCCATGTCCCTGGAGGTCAGGACCATCAGGGAACGCTCCGAGCGGCCCACCTTTCTCCGGATCAGAAATTGCTTCCAAATGCATCGAACTGCATAGGTCAGCACCAGATAAATCGCTGCTGTCATTCCCAGAACAATTCTGGAATAGCTGCCCCCCTCCTTGATCACAAACAGATACAGGATGGCAATCAGTACAACAAACAGCACATGGGTGCAGGCTGCTGACAGCTCCCTGCCATATCCCCGCTTCAGGACATTCTTAAAGCTGTTACGAAAAAATGTGACCAGTATCTGGGCAAATACAAATACAACCAGCACACTATGGTACAGAGAACTCCCTGTTCCCAGAAACGCTCTGTTCCTGATCCAGTATGCCAGAACATATGCCGCAATCATGCACAGCATATCCAGCGCCATAAAATCAATATGCTTTGTCCAGCCGACCTTTGACCTGTGATACATAACACTCCCCCCACTTTAATCCTTTGTTTCTCCCTGCCTTTTGTGGACAATCGTCATCGTACCGGAACCCGTCAGAACCAGCGATACCGTCTTCTTCTCAATATTCACCTGCTCCGCCGGTATGAGGCACCATGTTTTTGCCGCATTGTCATAAAATAATGCAGCTATATCCGTAAGCCCCTCCAGAAGATTCGGCACATACATGGTCAGCCTCCCGGCTCCCACCGCCTCCTGGCCGCTTTCCCGATCCTGGGCCGCGATTGTATGTGTTCCGGTCAGGGCATAATAGTCCTTCAAGTAATCGGATCCAATTACCTCCCACAGCTGATCCCCCTGATTGATTCTGGCAATCTGATCCGCCGCCTCCTGAGAAATGCCTTCCGCTTCTCCCACAATGCGAAATGTAAGCTCCGCAACCTCTTCCTCCCCACCTGCCACAATCTGGCCAACATGAAGCACATCTGACGGCTCACCGCGGCCTTCTTCCCAACCTATGCCATCCTCTGACGGCTCACTGCGGTCTCCTTCCTCCTCTGTCAGCTCACCGCTTCCTTCCTCCTGACCTCCCTCATCCTCTGTTCGCTCACCGCTTCCTTCTTCCTGGCTTCCCTCATCCTCTGTCAGCTCACCGCGCTCTGCTTCCTCTGTCTTATCCCTGTGGCCGACACTTCCAATCCGCTCCGGCTCAAGCTGCTCCTGGCCGGGCTCCTGCCCTGCCCCGCAGCCTGCGGTTAGTATCAGCAGCAATATCATCCACACAGCCAGAGCTCTGCCTGTCCGCCAAGGACCGGTATGGCTTCTTCCTCTGGCCCTTCTGTTTCCTTTCCTGTCTGTCACATGTCTTCCTCCCTCCGGTTAGAATGGGCGGGATGCCTCCCAATAGCTGCCGCAATCAAATGCCTGAAGCATCCCCCCATTTTCTCCAGAGCCTTCGCTCCCGGCGCTTACTTTGTCTCGGAATCCTTTTTGGATTTCGAGGCGATCAGCCATAGAGCGCCTACTACCACAGCGCCGGTAGCAACTCCAAGGAGATATCCCCACCAGGAAAAAACACTTCCCGGAGCCGGGGTTGTAGTCGTTGCCAACGGCACATCTCCATCACCAATATCAGACCTTTCTCCCTGTCCCTGGCCTCCATCCAGCGGCACGCCATTGTCGTCGAGCTGCTCCTGTTCTGCAGGTACCTCCGGTGTATCCGGCTCTGCCGGCACATCCGGCTCCTCTGGTGTCGTCGTACCTGCCGGGTCTGCATCCCCGCCCACAGGCAGCGTATCACCGGCTCCCGGGTTGTCGTCACCGACAATTCCTCCCTGTCCTGTGATGCTGCCTGCATTGGCCGTGATCGGCGTATAGGCAAAGAACAGCGCCGCAGCCAAGGCCATGGTCAGAAGATGCAGCCTTCTTACTCGTTTCATTTTTTCACCTTCTTTCTTTTTTGTATATTTATTCAACAAACGGCAGATGCCGTTTATTGTCCTAAGAAACCTTTCGGTAAAACAGCTCCAGCACGATGGGAACCAATGCCTCCTGATCTGCATGGAATTCATCATAAATCTCTGTCATGACAGCCTCGCCCGGAACCACATAGAAATCGTCGTCCTTTAATTCCCCCATTTCAAGGGCGTCTAAGGCAACCTTCAGATACTCCTTTTTCTCCATATCCGTCACAATCTGATCCTGGATCAAATCCAGAAGGTCTGTCACAATCCCGCTGTCCGTTCTGGACTGCTGCTTCACCACTCCAAAAAACTGTGTGATATACTCCTGCTGCCGATCCATTCGATAGATGGCAGAATGGGTCTCTGTGATATCACGATACCGCACAAAGGCCTCCGCCTGTTCCCCGGTCAGGGTTACCTGCTCTCCTTCTACAAAGGCCGCGTCACGCTGATCCATGCCGGCAGAGGGAACCGTTACCGTCACCCCGCCCACACTGTTGTTCAGGATATTGATCACATCAATGTTGGCGGACATATAGTGGTCGATCTTCAGGCCTCCCAGAAGGGAGGACACGGCCTCTGCCACCAGCTGGCAGCTTTTTTCCCGCCCATCCCCATAGGCATAGGCAAGGGTCAGATGCTGGATATCCTTTCCCAGCACGTTTCCGCTTAGGTCTGTCATGGTAATCTCTGTCATGGTATCTCTGGGAATTACCAGTATTTTCAGGGTATTCCGGCTGGTATCCTGGGCGATCAGGAAGATGCCGTCCGCCTGGCCTCCGAAGGTATAGGTGGTGCTTTCCAGCATAGAGCCCTTACGGTCCACACCCATGCACAGGATCGCCTTCACATAGCTGTTGCGCCGGTAGGTCTCCCCTTCGTATTCAATGGTCTCGCTCCTGAACAGGATGCTCTCCTCATTTTCTTCATACTCCCTCGCCGCAATCCTGGCCTCTGTCTCCTTCTTCTGCCGGTACAGCCGCACCGACACGGCAAGGAACACCCCAAGGCCCAGAATCAGAATAAGCCCCAGGAAAATCCGCCCCGCATATTTGTTTCTGCTGCGTCTCATATCACAGATTCACCTTCTCAAATCCGGTTTCATCCACCGCAGCCTTAGCTGTCTTCTTCCGCCTTTTGCGGCGCTCCTTTTTGGGGCCATACCCATATCCATAGTCATATTTTGCATATTTCCCATATTTCCCATATTTTCCGTAATACCTCTGGTTCCGCAGATCAACCTTATTCAGTACCACTCCCAGGATCCTGCCCCCTGTCCGTTCCAGGGTGGTTTTCACCTTCTGCTCCAGATGATAGCTGATGGCGCCGCTCTCCACCACCAGCACCACGCCGTCGCAATGCTTTGCCACCACCGAACCGTCCGACATTCCGGCCATGGGCGGAGTATCCACCACAATGTAGTCATACTCCTGCCGCAGGGTTTCAAACATCTGTCCGAAGAGCTCCTCCTCCAGCAGCTCCAGGGGATTGGGGGAATAGGGCCCTGCGAAAATGACGCTCAGATTGTTCGCCTCTGTCTTATAGACAATCTGATCCAGCCGGCACTGGCCGCTTAAGTACTGGGACAGCCCCTTTGGCACAAAGGACATCAGATAGCGGCTGCGCATGACGGACTTTCGTATATCCGCATCCACCAGCACGGTCCGTTTTCCAATCCGTGCCATTTCCCGGGCCAGAGAAAAGGAAACGCTGCTCTTGCCCTCGTCCGGCATGGCGCTGGTAAACATCACGGCCTTGATATTGGATCCGCTGAACAGAAGATTTGTCCGCAGGCTTCTGATCGCTTCGTCATATTGGTAATGCTCCGGCACTTCTTTGATCATTACAAATTCCTGGTTGCTATTCATGGCTATTAATCCCATCCTCCCTCGTCACCTCTTGCCCTGCGATTCTTTTGCCGGCGAATCGCCCTGATTTTTATTCCGCCTCTGTCTGCTTCGTTTCGGAATCGCAGCCAGGACAGGCAGGCCCAGATAACGCTCTACATCTTCCTCGGTCCGCACGGTGTCATTCATCAAAAATCTCACCGTGACAATTCCACATACCAGGGCTATTCCGACCATAATCCCCAGCAGGGTATTCTTCTTATGGTTGGGGGCAATCGGCGTATAGCTTACCTCGCCGTCTTCAATGATCTTGGGCGGTATCATTTCCATGATGTCTCCAATATAATCCGAGGCCGATACTGCCACTTGATCCACAATCCGTTTCGCCATCTGGGGATCCGGATCCACCACGGTCAGGGTGAGGATTCTGGTCCCCTCCTCATTTGCAATGGTCAGCTTCCCCCGCAACTGCCGGTAGGTCATATCCACACCCAGCTGGTTGATTACCTCCTTGAGCACCGGGCGGGTATTGATGATAGTCTTGTAGTCCGCGCTCAATTGACTTCCAATGGTCAGATCTGCAATGGAGGTAAGCGTTGTCTCATTGGATAATACATACAGCATAGCAGACGCCGTATACTGGGGGGTCAGCATATAATGGCTGTAGGCCCATGCCCCGCTTCCTCCGATCAATGCGCACAGAATAATCAGCCACAGGCGCTTTTTCAGGGCTCTTAAGAGCCCCAGAAGATCAATGACATCATCATCCTTTTGTATATTTTGCGTGTACTCCATTGGTATCTCTCCTATTCTTCGCATCCACAAGCATCTGATATGCATTCCCGCCAGTCATTCTCTTCTGTTCCTTCCACTCCACATGCCGGTCCATCCAGTCCAGGGCCCCCTCCATCCTGGGGGGACGGAAATCCTCCCGGTGCATATCCGTACCCAGAAAATGGACCCGCCCTGCCAGCACCTGATTGCGGCGCCAGCGCGTCTCCGAATTCCAGCGGCTGCCTGCAAGGCCTCCGTAATTCATCTGGAGCAGGCACCCGCCAGCCAGCACCTCCAGAAGGTTTTCCTCCCGCCGCAGGCACTGGTAGCGCTCCACATGGGCCAGAATCGGCTGGTATGCCGCAGCGTACAGGGAACGGAGACCGCGGTACAATAGACTGTAGGGCACGGATGGGTCAAATTCTACCAGCACATACCGGCTGCCAGCCATGGTCAGCGCCTCTCCTGCTGCCAGCTGTTCCAGCAGCCCCTCATGGTAATACAGCTCCTGCCCCAGAAATATGCGAAACTTGGGATGCCGCCGGCTCATCTCCTGCTGTACCTGCCCTGCCAGCCTCTGCAGCTCATATGGCTTGGGGCCGCTCCGCCCGCCTCCATGAGGTGTCGCGACAACAGCAATGGCCCCCTGATCAATTGCCTGTTCCAGCAAAAGGCAGGCCTCCTCCATGGTTCTCGCCCCATCGTCCACACCAGGCAGAATATGTGCATGTATGTCAATGATTTTTCTATTCAATGGCATTCTACTCCTTTGGCCCCTTTGCCTCCCCTGTATTCTCCGTCCTCCGGTCCGCGCACGATACTGACATGGTACTGGGCATGGATTCTCTGGCGGTTTTCCTGAAATCCCTGGCTGATCCTTCTCTGAACCAGCCGGCAGTCCTCATAGGTAATATTAATAAGAAGTACCAGATACTGGCTTCTTCCGTACCGGCTCACCACATCGCTGCGGCGCACAGCCTTTTGGATGCTCTCTCCCAGCCGCCGGGCCACTTCTTCCAGCCTGGCTCCCTCCTTCAGGGGGTTCCCCTTGCCGTCCACTGCCGTGCACAGCATCAGGTATACGGACTGGCCGCCCCGCTCTGTCATCCGCCGGATCATGTGGTATATTTCCGAAAACACCGGATAATGACACATATATCCGCCTGTGTACTGCCCATTCTCCTGAGCCAGCTCCTGCTGAATCTCTGCCAGGTCTCCGTATCTGCGTTCCATCTGTTCCCCCAGCTTACACGCCATATCGCGCATCCTTTGAGAAGGGGCAAAGCCCTGTTCCTGCAGGTATCGCTCCTGGGTATCGTGATAGAATCTCCTGGCCTCCTGATGCCTTCCCAAGGCTACCAGCGCCTCCATGGTCAATGTCTCCCAATCTGCCAGCGGCTCCGTCCGGGCTGCATAGCGGCCCAGAAGCTCCAGCCGGTCATATTTTTTTTCTTCCCGTAAAAGCTGTGCCATCCGCTGGATGCTTATACAGAACAGGCCGTGGTAGCGGCGCGCCTCCTGGGCCGCCCAGACGGCAGTATTCTGGGTACTTAAAAATTCTCCGGTATACAAGCTGCAGGCCTGCCGATACAGGCCATGCCTGATATGGGGATCCGGCTCTGCCTCTGCCCTCTGAATCAGGCGTTCCATCTCCCTGGCATCCTCCACCACCGGAATCCTTTCCGTCCAGTAATATCTGCCCTGCCGCTGCTCAATATACGCATCTCCCTCCGGCAGCCCTGCTGCCCTCAGCTTCTTCCTTGCATTATATACAACGCTTCTTAACGCATGATTTGCATTTTCAATCTCCCTCGCTTCAAATATGACAGCTTTCAGCTCCTCCTTGGGAACGCCCTCGCTGCAAAAATGCAGCAGCATCTGCATGAGGTACGCAAACTGAGACTCCTTTGTCCTGTTTCCTGTAATCCGCATCCCGTTCCATTCCATGGAAAAGCCGCCGAACATCCGTACATACAGTACGTCCTTTTCTGTTTCTTCCATAACTCCGTTACTCCACTGCTTTCCTTCTGTAACCTCATAATGTTTATTATGTGGTAAAAATCCTTTATTGTCTGAATTATTATAATACATATCTGTAAGCAATTCAACAAAATTTTGGGAGTCATGAGTTATAGGCAAAGAAAATACAGCGACATTTATAGGAATACTCACATAAGATTTATCCGCATTTTAGAAAAGTATAGCATCTGTACTGTCAAAAAATGCGTCAAAAAAGCAGAAAAAAAGGGTTGAACAAATATATAATTTCGATATTCTAACAAAACGCCGGGATCCGGCCTGCTGCCGGATCACCGGAATTTTTTTGTGCAAAAGTACCACATAATAAACATTATGAGGTACTTTTCATTGACACAGACACAGACTGTCCAGCTGTCGCTCCTGTTCCTCACAGCTGATCAAGGTATAGATTCGAGTGGTATTGATATTGGAATGCCCCAGCAGGTCAGCCAGGTGACAAATATCCCGTTCTTCTTTGTAGAAGGTCACTGCAAACAAATGGCGCAGGTTATGAGGATATACCTTCGTTTCCGCCACCTCCGCATTCTGGCAGAGCTTCTTCATGGCATGGAAGATATTGCTGCGGTCTACCGGCCGCCCGCTTCTGGTAACGAACACACTGCCGGCTTCAATTCCCTGCTTTGCTGCATAATTCTTCAGCTTATTACACAGCTCCAGAGGCAGAAGCACTGTCCTTGTCTTCCCTTTTAATAACACCCGGGCCCTTCTGCTCTGGAGGGAGGCAACGGTAATAAAAGGAAGCTCGCTGATCCGGATGCCTGTGGCGCAGATGGTCTGCATAATCATGTAGAGCCGCTCGTCCCCCCTTTTTCGGGCCTCCTCCAGCAGCTTCAGATATTCCTCCCGGGTCAGCTCCTGCTCACGGCTTCGGAATGCTTCCTTCTGGATCCGGAATGACTTCACAATACAGTCCTCCCGGCCAATAAAGCGAAGGAAATAATTGAGGGCAGCCAGCATGGAATTGGCACTGCTGACCTCATAGCGCTCCCCCAGATAATTCTTATAAGTAATTACCAATTCCTTCGAGAGCACCTTTTCCTCTCCGATATAATGGAGAAAGGCACGGACATCGTGACAATACTTTTCCATGGTGGCTTTGCTTTTTTCTTCCTCGCGCATTCTCTGTTCCAAATGATAAATCGTTTCATCATTGCATATACATCTCGTTGCTCTCATCCTTTGTTCCTCCTGACTTTCATGATGGTAATCTCCCGATACTATGAGCTGCCCGGCAAACAGGGCTTTTCGGAACTGATATTGGCAAATGGCACAATTAAAAAAGCCCTGTTTGCCCCCAACATCATCATACTATTATAACATCAAAAAAGCAGGATTCCCCGCCTGCGGCGGATCGCTTTAGCGATATATTTCTTCTCCGCCGCAGTGCGATCCCGCCCGGAGGGCAAAGGTCAAATCTCAATCAACTCATACTCCATTGTCCCCAGCCCAATCTTCTGAGCATGCTCCACGCAGGAACGCCAGTTGGTATCCGGATGAGCCGCATGAAAATGATCATGGTCCTCTGCGTGCTCCTGGCTGCCGATCACGCTGCCGCCAATCACCGGCTGGCGGTTGCAGGCATCCACACAAGCCATATCCAGGGCCACCGGGTCAAAGGAAGCAAACATCCCCACATTTGGAATAATCGGAATGTCATTCTCCGCATGACAGTCACAGTTGGGCGACACGTCGCAGACAATGGATATATGGAAGCAGGGACGTCCCTGGCACACTGCCTTGGTATACTCGGCAATCTTATAATTGAGCACATCATTGCTGGCGTCAAAGGCTGGGCGCACCGCATCCTTGGGGCACACTCCAACGCAGCGCCCGCAGCCCACGCATTTCTCATGATCAATGAACGCCTTCTTATCTGCCACAGAGATTCCGTCATGGGCACAGACTCTGGTGCACATGCCGCAGCCAATACAGTGCTTCTGGTTCACGTTGGGCTTGCCCTGAGAATGCATCTCCATCTTGCCGGCGCGGGAGCCGCCGCCCATTCCGATGTTCTTTAAGGTCCCGCCGAATCCGGTAGCCTCATGGCCCTTGAAATGGGTCAGGGATATCACAATATCCGCATCCATCAGAGCCCGGCCGATCTTGGCCTCTGTCACATACTCCCCATCCACCGGAACCAGGGCCTCATCCGTGCCCTTAAGGCCGTCTGCAATCATCACATGACAGCCAGTGGAAAGGGGTGTAAATCCATTCTCATAGGCAGTGTCCATGTGATCCAGGGCGTTCTTGCGGCTGCCCACATATAAGGTATTGCAGTCCGTGAGAAATGCCTTCCCCCCCAGCTCCTTCACCACATCCACTACTGCCTTTGCATAATTGGGCCTCAGAAAGGCCAGGTTGCCCAGCTCGCCGAAATGGATCTTAACCGCAGCATATTTGTCGCTGAAATCAATCTGCCCGATTCCGGCAGTACGGATCAGCCGCTGCAGCTTTTGCGGGATATTCTCTGTATAGCTTGTTTTAAAGGTGGTAAAATAAACCTTTGCTTTTTCCATCATTTTGTTGCTCCCTTCTGAACGATTTGTCTGTAGTATATTAAATATATCATACCTCATGTCTTCTGACAAATAGTTTTCTCATTTTTAAGTCTGAATTCACCACCCATATATGCAGCTGCTGTACGCGCACAAAATCTGCGTACAGCAGCTCCCTTTTACACCCGATTCTGCCTGCGGCTGGTATGATTGGAAATCAGCAGCACAATCCCGGCTGCTGCTCCCAGGAAGAGGAAGGACTGGAGCAAGGGCATGAAACGATAGCTCCCTCCCAGCCAGAAATCCACATAATCGTTGCTGATATGGGTCATAGGCAGCAGCGCCGCACATTTCTGCAGCCCCTTGGGCAGCTGGTCTGTTTTGATTCCCATCATTCCCGTCAGGATCATGATCATAAAATACAGGATCATATCAATCCCAAAGGTCAGGCTGAACTTCCGGCAAATCCCGGCAATCCCGTGGGCCAGCACCAGGCAGACACCCCCGATCAGGTACAGGGAGAGAATCCAGCCAAGAAACGCTTGGACTGTGGGCCTTTTCATATCCATCACCAGCCCCTGAAACAGGCCATACACAGTAAGGGCAAAGGTCATGAAAATCAAATGGGCAATGACCTTTGCCAGGACCTCTGCCCCCACCCCATACCCAAACAGGCGCATCCTAAGAGGGATCTCCCGCTCCACCTCCTGGGCATACAGAGCGCCGTATCCCAGGAACATAATGGACATGGGGATCACCAGGCTCAAAGACAGCATAAGCGATGTATTCGCTGTTTCCCGGGCGGCCTCCGGGACCTGGCTGATCACTGTTTGGGACAGCAGGAAACACATGATATTCGGAAATATAATTCCGAAAAAATGGGGCATCAGATTGCCATTGATATTCCGCAGCTCATAAAAAACCATCCTGCAATTGCATCTCTTCCCACTGCTCTTCTTCATAACTGTCCCTCCTGTTCCTGATAAAACCGCTCCTTGGCGTTCATAAACATAATTTCCATATCCGAATGGCTCCTCTTAAAATTCACGTCATTGTTCAACAAAACGGAAGTGATTTTTTCCTCCTCCTCCCTGCTCCCTGCCGATATGGCAAGGAGATGCTCCGGGGCTTTGATCAGACGAAATCCCGCGGCTATCTTTCTGTTTGCCTCCTGGTTGTCTATGACATAGATCACCCTCCCGCAGTAGGTATGGAACAGCTCATCCTTCCCGCCATAGGCAACCACCCTGCCCTGATCCAGCACCAGAAGCTTGTCGGCCAGATGCTCCAGCTCATCATAGTAATGGGAAATCACCAGCAGCGTATCCTCCTTGTCCTGATACCATTTCACCAGCCTTTCCATCAGCCTTTGGCGTGTTTCAAAGTCCAGCCCGGAGGTGACCTCATCATAAATGGTCAGCCTGGCCTTCTGCATCATCACCAGAATAATGGTAAATTTCTGCTTCTCCCCGCCGGACAGAGCCCGATACCGCTTATTCAGGCAGCCCTCAAATCCAAAAAAGGCAATCAAATCCAAAAGCTCCCTGTTTTCCCTGATCCTGGTGTTCAAAAGCATTTCCATGATGTGCTTTACCGCCATGGTCTGGGCATACTCATTATATTGCATATGCACCGCCATGTCTTCTTTCTTAAGCTGTGTGACCACGCTCCCCTGATAAGGGACCAGCCCCAGGAGTGCCTTGACCAGGGTGCTTTTTCCTGCCCCATTGGAGCCAATGACACCGATCCGTTCCCCCTCGCCAAATACAATGGGCCTGGTAATGTCCAGAGCCCTCTGGCTTCCATAATTCACCTGCATCTGTTTCACTGTCAGCAGCATATTACTCCCTCTCTTTCTGCTCTCTCATTTTCTCTGCAAACCAAAGCCTTGCCAGGACGCCGTCCTCCTGGTTCTCCAGGGTAAGCCTGTACCCGGCCGCCCGGCTGTAATAGGCTGCCACATACAGCCCCAGTCCCTTTCCGCTGCCGCTTGCCTGGCTGGTGACAAAGGGTTCAAAGATATTGGGCAGAAGCTCCTCCCCAATGGCCGCCCCGCTGTTCTTGATCCTGCATTCCCTCTGGCTCACAGTCACCTCAATCTGCTTTCCCACCGGCGTATACTGGACGGCATTGGAGAACAGGTTATCCAGGATTTTTTTCAAAAGCTCCCGGTCGCTTACCACAATGCCCCTGCCCTGGATGGCAACGGTCAGCTGCTTTTCCTCAATCTGGGGGGCATAGGCTGCAGCCAGCTCCTGGGCCAGCTGTTCCACTGCCACCTCCTCCTGCTCCATCTGATCCACATGGTAATTCAGGTACAGAATATCCTCCACTGTCCGTTTCATGGACAACAGCTGCTCCTTTACCTTGGGAAGGTATTTTTGGGTGTCCTTGTATTTCCCTATCTGATCCGTCATTCCTGCCACCAGCAGAAGGGCTGCCGAAATGGGGGTTTTCAGCTGATGGGCCGATGCCCGCAGGAACACCTCCTGCCTTACGTTTTCCTCCTTCAGGGCCTGGTTTTTCTCCTCCAGCCTCCGATAGCTGTCCGAAAGCTTTTCATACAATTGGGAAATCTCCCTGCTCAATTCCCCGATCTCATCCCTGCTGTTTGTTTCAAAGGGTGCTATTTCAAAATGCTCCGCCAGACTGGCGCTCTTTGCATATCCCGCCAGGCGGATCACTGGATCTACAATCCTTTTGGCAAAAAACCGGGAGGAAACCAGGATCATCAGAAATACCACTGCCACAATCATAGGCAGGCTCCCCATTACCACCGGCGTAATCTCATCCATCCGGGGCGTCATGGTGGGCATGACGGTGACAACAAGCCCATCCCTTCCGCGGGACATGGCCACGTATGTGATGTAGCCGTAATTTTCGTCCGATATCCCTCCCTCATATACCATGAGCTCCTCCGAGATCCAGTGGATTTTCTCATATTCCCCTGCAAAAGCCCCCTGCTGCCCCCTTTCCTCCACCTGGACGGCAATGGGAGCCGTATCCTTCCACAAATTCTCCGCTATCAGCTTCTCACTGAGCTTCTCCCACAGCCTTGCGCCCTCCTCCCGCCGGAGGGCATCCTGAACCTCCTCTCCCCCGTCCATCAGGTCCAGGCCTGCCCGAATCTGATCCAACAGCTCCCTAAGCTCCTGATCCTTTACCTCTATCGTCATCTGAAAAAAAGTACCGGTCACATACAGAAAGGAGCCCTGGTTGGGCACCTCCAGGGTATATACCGAGGTTGGGTTCCGGACAGCTACGGAATCAAAGCTTTTCTCTGCCATGTAGGCCTGCTGGATCTCCACCACGGAATCCAGATTCTCCTTCATCACATAATCCACATACAGGGAGGGCAGCATAGCCACAAAATACCCCACCACCAGGGCCACCATAATGGAAGCCAGGATTATACTGTAAAGAAATGTTTTTTTTGATAATCCCATCATTCCTCTCCCTTCTGAAATTGATAGCCAACCCCGATTACTGTTTTGATATAATTTCCCGGAAGCTTTTTCCTAAGATTTTTCACATGAGCATCAATAATTCTGTCATTGCCCACATAATCCTCATTAAAAATCTTAAGAATCAGCTGCTCTCTAGTAAAGGCCCGCCTGGGCTCCCCCTCCAGCACCTGCAGCAGCAGGAATTCACTTAAGGTCAGCTCCAGAGGCACGCCGTCATAAAAGGCCTGGTAGGATTCCCCGTGGATCACCAGCCCCTGCTCCGCCTCCGCCTCTGTGCGCTTGACCCGCCGCAGGATGGTTTCCATCCGTTTCAGCAGGATAATGGGGGACACCGGCTTGATGACATAATCGTCGGCATAGAGATTAAAGGCCTGTACCTGGGTCTTCTCATCATCCAGGGCCGTCAGCATAATGGTGGCTGTCCGGGGCCTGTGTTCCTTGATAAAGGAGAGCACCTCAAGGCCGCTGACCTTGGGAACCATAATGTCCAGAACTGCCATGTCAAAATGCTGCTTCTGTAATAGCTCCAGGGCCTCCTCCCCGTCCCCGGCGCAGGTAACCTCATAGTCCTGCATTTTCATGTATTCCGTCAAAACCTCCCGGATGGTAAGCTCATCCTCCAAAAATAAAATCTCCATGGTGTTTTCCGCCTTTCTCTGTCTCTGGAATAAAGTATAGCATATCCGTATGAATTCCGTATGAAGATAGATGGAAGATGCTGCAAAAAAATACAATCTCCAGCTGTTACTGAAGATTGTATGACTCCGCTTCTCCTGAAATATATTTTGTTAAAATATTCTCTCCTGCCATTTCAGGGGAAGCCTGAATTTGTTTTATAATTGCCAGCTCAAGCTGTACTAAATCCCTACATTCCCGCTGTTGACTCCCAGCCCGTTCTCCTCAGTGGGCAGCCATTCGATCCCCTTCTTGATATAGGTGTCCCAGAAATCCCACTCATGGGCCCCCGGCCCTACCACAAAGCTCACCTGGGCGCCATGGGCCTTCAGATACTCCGCCATGTCCTGATTGGCCCCAAGGAGGCTGTCGTCCTGGCCGCAGGCCATATAGATTCCGGGGATCTCCTTCCCCTGCTGCTTTAGGCTGCGGATCAGGAATTTGGGATCCTTATCGCTCTCATGGATGGTGGCAAGATCCCCGAAGCAGGCCTCGGCGTAATCTCTGCTTTCGATGAAAAAGGGCGTATCATTGGTGCGCTCCTCGATCCCCTCCAGGACAAAGGCGCCGGACAATGACACAATGTACCCAAAGGTATCGCTGTATTTCAGGCCATTGCGCAGCGCTCCGTAGCCTCCCATGGACAGGCCGCCAATGAAGGTATCCTCCCGCCTATGGGACAGGGGGAACATTTTCCGGGTAAGCTCCACCAGCTCCTCCCCGATAAATTCTCCATAGAAATTGTTGCTCTTGGGGTGGTCTACATAAAATGCATTCTCCCCGGCAGGCATTACCACTGCCAGATCATTTTCCTCCGCATACCGCTGGATCCTGGAACCGGTGCCCCAGTCAATATGGCTTCCAAGCACGCCATGCAAAAGGTACAGGGTCTTATAGGGCCGCTCCTTGCGCGCCGGCAATCCCGGAAATACCATTTTATCCACCGGAAGTACGACATTGACCGGTACGGTACGCATTAATTTCTGTGATAAGATACTCATTTGAATAAAAGCCATGTTTTGATTCCTTCCTTTCCATTGTTTCTTCCATCAGCTGGCTGGGCAGCCATTCCTGCTGGGAAACCGGCTGCCGTGTCAGGCCTACCTGCCCAGAATCCTCCGCTCCATCTCAAGGTGTCTCTGGGTAAACAAGGTGCCTCCGCAGTACATCTCATCCTCATACTCACTGATCAGATAACCGTCAAAATCCGTGCCCTTTAAAAATTCCAGGATCTCCGGATAGGGAATGCTGGGCTCTACGCAGTCCTCGCTTAAGTAGTGGAACTTCCCATGCATCTCAAAGCAGTAGGGCAGGATCTCCGAAAGCTCCTCCAAAAGCCCCGAAAGCGCCTCCTTAGGCCGAAACTGCACAAAGCCGTACATGCCCTGCAGCGCCTCCATAATGGCAGGGTGCGCCCCGGCCGCCAGGAGCTTCTCCTGGGCCTCCTCAATGGGCCTTCCTGCATACCGCATATCCGCAGCCATCTGAAGGTGCTCCTCCTTCACCCCAAGAGCCAGGGCCCTGTCCCATTTTGGCTTGTTGGGAGCCACGGCAAAGCAGCCGAAATCCGGCACAAAGCCAAGGTATTTGGAGCCGGTCCGCCGGATTACCTTGAGGTATTCCTGCATCAGGGGGGACATGGGCGTCTCCGGATTGTGGATCTCAATCCCCACCTTCACATCAAAAAGCTCAGCATAAGGGGCCAGCCGCTCAAAGGCTGCCGGTGAGAGCATACACTGGGCACGCATCACCTTACAGCCCAGACGGTTGGCTGCCTTCAGATCCAGGATGGCATCTGCCAGCATCTCGTCGTCCGTCAGATTCCGGTCCGGCCGCATCCCCTTGTCATTGTTGGCCCCATATCCCACCGGGCCGATGCCATAGGTATCCTTCAGCCGCTTTACCAGCCCCAGGAATTCATCGCTGACATTGGGGTAGGAGGGCATCATCTGTGTCCCCACAATCTCGTAGCCCTCGGCCCCGGCCAGGGCGGCCTGCTTGACGCATTCCTCGAAATCATACTGATACCTTGCATATTCTGTCCCGTAACAAAACAGCGTTGCGCCTAATTTGATCTTACTCATCTCAATCCCTCTCTTTCCGCACCCTAATCCGCCACTGTCACAGTCACCTTGTCGCCGCTGTCCAGGGGCATAAACGTATGCCCTGGCCCAATCTGCATATAGGGCACCCGCAGCATCAGCTTAAGCTCCAGCTCATGCTCCCCGGCCGAAAGGCCGCCTTTTTTGACGGCCCTGATCCTGGCAGGCGCCACCTGGCTCCAGAACTCCGTCACGGCATGGCTCAGCTTGTACACCGGCATCTCCTTGCCGTTCAGCTCAAAGGTCACTGCCTCCGTTGGCAGCTTCTCCCCGTCCACATACACCTCCAGAAGGTCGATGTCCGACAGAAAATGCCCCCTGTAGTAGGCCAGCTGCACATCGAATTCAAAGCCGTTTTTGGCGCCATTGATATACAAATTCCGGAAGGACTGCTTCTTGATAATCTCCTCGTTCATCTGCATCCGCATTGCAAATCCCATAATGTATTGCTCCTTTCTTTTATAATTAATTCGTCTAAGCCAGAGGGGCAAGCCCGATACACTCCTGCTCCAGCTTCACTCCATGCTCCAGCATATATGCAATCACCTCCTGAAGCTCCTCTCTGTCCGCCATCCGCTCAAGCCTCCTTTTGTCATTCTCTGTCAGAGGCCTGCCATAGCCTTCATATTTCTTAAGCGTCTCAAGATCCATGTGATACCGCTCAAAGGGAATCCCTGTTTTCTCCCTTAGATCCCGATAGATCTCAAAGCCTCCGGCATCAATATCCCCAAAATGAAAATAGGATGCCCTGGGGCAGCAGGAATAAATCTCTGACAGCAGGCTCCGGCGCAGCGCATTGTGGTAGCCGCCCAGGTACACCATCAGGCTGTCCTCCTCCTGCCACCGGAAAAAGGTGGTCAGGTTCTCAATGGTAATCACTTTTTTAATCCGGTCCGTACCCAGCAACCGGAGCCTTCCGATATCATCTCCGGAAATCCCAATCCCCTGCTTCCAGGCAGACAGGTGGATCCGCTCCTCCCCAATGGCAAGCGCTGCCCTCCCCTTGACATACACATAATTGGGGGTGCAGTAGATCCCGTATTCCGCCAGAATCTCATCTGCCTCCATCTCCCCGGCTCCCTCCAAAAATCTTCGGAACACATGGAGTATCCTGCCCTCCAGCTTCTCAAAGGCCTTGGAATCCTGGAAATGAACCATGGAAAACTCCCGAAGATACAGCTGAGTCCGGTTTCTTTCAATCGCCTGCAGTGTGTCCAGAAGCTGTCTTGTCTGGTCCATGTCCTCCAGCCGGATAAATTCCTTCACAGACTGGTGCCGGATCAGCCGTTCCCGCAGATATTCTAAAAAGGCCCGGCAGACCGGTGTTACATCCCCGGACAGATACTCCTCCAGCATCCGGCTGTTGTTGGCAGCCATATCGCCCTTGGGCATCCGCCCCACATAGCGGTAGGCCTCCTCCAGCTGCTCCATATTCAGCCGCACCTTGGAAATGATATGCCCTTCCCGGTTCCCCTTCCACAGAATCCGGATCAGCTGTCTATCCTCCAATGCCTTCATGCTCACATGGATCTTCTCATATTCTGCAGAGCTCTCGTTAAAATAGACGGGAAGCCTGCTTTTTTGGAACGGAAAATCAATGTGTATGTTCCTCTGGTTCTCTCCAACGGAAAGAAGGCTGGCCTCATAGCGATCCAGCAGCCCGTTCAAAATCACTGCATCATACTGCGCCATTGTAATACCTCTCCACAAAGCTGACCCTCTCATCCGTCATCACCAGCAGCGTCTCCTCCACAAAGGGGCTGATGTACTGGATCTTGTCCGGGGGCGCCGCAATCAGGATCTGTAAGGGCAGCCGCCGCAGGAACTCCAGCACGCCCCCGATCCGCTCGTCGTCCATATTGTTGAAGGCCTCGTCAAACATCACAAGGCCCACAGCCTCCCCTCCAATGCCATTCCGGTACAGCTGCACAAAGGACGCGGCCACTGTCACATAGAAGGGCGTCTGAGTCTCGCCGCCGCTCTTCTCCTCGCAGACCTTGGAATACAGGGAATAGCTGTCGTCGCTGTGGAGAATGCGGATATCATAATCCATATAGGTCCGGTAATCCGTAAATTCATCCAGAGCTCTGGTGCTGTTCTCATTGTCAAGGGCCAGACGCTCAAAGAGCTCATCGATCACCGCCTTATGGTTCTCATGGAAGAGCCCGCTGAAAATGGATTCTCCCTGCACTGCATTGAAATCATCCATAATCATCTCATAATAATGGCGATAGCGTTTGCTTGGCATAAACAGGAATTCGTACTTTTCATTGCTGAACCGGATATCCTTCAACGCCCGGTTCAGCTCCTTGAATTCTGTCTGGGCATTTTTCATATTTTCCTGGAGCTTGGCCAAAAACTGCTCTCGAAATTCCTCCTCTGCAGACTGTCTGGCCCGTTCCACCTTCCCCTCATAGCTTAACAGCTCTGAATCCTTCAGCTTGTGATATTCTGCTTCAAAATCCGGATATCCCTCCAGGGTGGCCGCTGCGCCAAAATCATGTGCCGTCTTATATTCGTTCATGGCCGCCTCCATGGACTTGATGCTGCCATTCATTGTGGTCTGGTTGGCCTTTCTGGTCCGCCCGAAATTCTCCTGGAACTGGCTATAGCTTTTGCCCCGCAGCTGCCGCTCATAATCCCGCTCCCAGAGGGCCAGCTCCTTCTCATGCTTTGCCGAAAAATCCGAACAGATCAGCCTCTGCTCTGCCAGACTGCCCCGGGCCGTCTCCTGCTCCCCTTTCGTATGCTCGATCTTCTGTTGGGTCTGCCCTGCCTTCCGGTTCCAGTCCGTAATCTGCCCTTCAAGCTCCCGGATGATCTTCTCCAATTCCGACAGCTGGATCTGCTTCATAATCATATTCGAGTTCTTTTCCAGCGTGGCGATATTATCCCTGCAATTTTTCATCTCCCGGGCAATGCTTTGAAGCTCCGTCAGCACATCCACCCGGTATTTGATATCCATATCAGCTGACGTGGAAAGCGGCCCCTGCAGGTCCTCTAAAGTCTTTTGGGTCTCCTGCTTCTCCGCAAGCTGCGCCTGCACTTCCTTCACACTGGCCCTTGCCTGCTCCAGCTGAACGAGGATGGCATTTTTTCCGATATAGGGCGTCTCATAAATAGACGGCTTGATGGCGCTGGCCACATGATTCTGATACCGCATACATTCCTTGGTAATGGCTGTCCTGTAATGCTTCAGATGGCTGTAGTGATCGCACATCATTACCTTTCCCAACACCATATTGATATACCGCTTCGCATATTTGTTGTCAGAGACCACCACCGTGGCCAGGGAGCCTTCCGGCGCCTCATCGTATTCCTCCAGCTTCTGGGTGTTGACAAGCCCCACCCCGTAAGTACGCTTTTCCCGCCGCAGCCGGTCATAGGTTCCCAGGGCAATGTCAAAATGCTCCGGCTCCACCAGGATATAAAACCGCTGGGTGTTGAGATACCCCTCCACCGCATTGCGCCAGGTATCGTCGGTAATCTCCAGCATTTCACAGAGAATCCTTGGCTCCTGCTTCCTGCCGATGCGGACAAACTCCTCCCGGATTGCCTCTGCCACACGGGTCACCTCCTCCGGGTAGGTCAGCCGTTTCTTCATCAGCTTCTCGATTTTCAGCTCCCATTCCTGCTTCTGTGCGGACAATTCCCGGATGATCACGCGCAGGTCGGCACAGCGGCTGTACACCTTGCCGCTCATCTCGTCCTTATAGGCGATCACCTTCTCAAGGGTTCCCTTAAATGCCCCAAGGTCCATGGATTTCTCCAGCTGCTCCAGGCTGATCCCATAGTCCCGGATACAGGCATCTGCATCCGGCACCCGAAGCAGGCGTTCCGTCGCCGCCTTGGCCTGGCTGACGCTCTGCCGCAGCAGCTCCCGTTTCTCCTGCCCGAGGGCCTGCTCCTCCTCTAACTGCCGCAGCCGCTTCTTCTGCTCGTCCCTGGCGATAAAATCCCGATCCCCGGCAAGCTCTGCATACAGCTGATCCCGCATGGCCTGTCGCTCTGCCCGCTCCTTCTGCGCATCTGCAATCCGCTGGTTCCATTCCCCAAGCCTGACTGTTTCACTCTTCATCAGGCGTTCAAGCGCTTCGATTCGTTCCTCCAATAGATCGCAGGCCACCCGGTCCAGAAAATATTCATACATCTGATCCTTTTTTGCCCCATCCAGCACCAGCTGATGGAAGCCTTCGATTTTTTGAAGCCGTCCCATCCGTATCTTGATTTTTTCCAGGGTGTGCTGCAGATCCTGATAGGTCCGCACATTCTCCCTCAAAATATCGATATTGACTTCCTTTTCATCTAATACATAGGAATAGACAAAATCCTTGATATCATCAATGGGACGGAAGGCCAGAGCCTTGGGAATCAGCCGGAAAAACTTGTCCTCCAGCCGTCCGAACCGGTTCTTGACCATCTGCCTGCCGTCCTTTTCCGTGGTGCACCATGCCTTGATCCGCTTCCCATTGGAGGTGCGGAACTGGGAGATGGACTTTGGGGTCTTTCCCTGAAAAAAGAGCTCCTCCTCCAGCCGCTCCCGGTCCATCAGATACCGCACGGTTTTCTCCTGCCCCTCGGATGCAGAATCCACCACAGCCCCCACAATAAAGTACTGCTGCCGTTTTTCTTCATAAAATTCCAGCGCCACATGCGCGCTGATCTCCCCGGTTCGCTCATAGGGCTTAAGCTCCCGCCCTGTCTTGCAGCGGATATATCCTGTCAGCTTACGCTTTCCATTTTCATGGGCAGCCTTATTAAAATGGCTGGTGGAGCAGGTTACCACAAACTGGATGGCATCTAAAAGCGTAGACTTTCCCGCTCCGTTTTCCCCTGAAATCAGGGTGGAATTCTCAAAATCAATGGTTGCATTGGTAAATCTATGCCAATTGATCAGCTTCACTCTCGTCAGCTTCTTCACTGCTTTTCCCACCCTTCCGATAATGCTCTATTTTCTCATAGGCCAGCTTGATATCCTCCACCCGCACTGCCATAAGGATGGAATCGTAAAGAATCAGACGGGCATCCTCATTGGACAGCTCACGGTCCAGAGGCTCCACCAGCTGGAACCGCCGCAGGGTGCTGATGGCATTCCGCAGGGTGGTCTTGTCCATCATTTTGTCCCGGATTTTCAGGCTCAAAAACTTTTCATGGATATCTCCCATATTGACAATCACTTCCTCGCTGACAGAAAGCTCCCGTTTTTTCTCATCGTAGAGGATCCGCAGAATCAACAGGATAATGGATTCAAACAGCTTCAAATTCCAGCGGTTGTAATTCAGCGGATTGGTCAGCTGCACCACCCCGTATTCTTCATTGATTTCCAGCCGGTATCCCAGCACTGCCAAAAACTGTCCCAGCCGTTCCCTGTATTTTATTATAAAATAATAGTCCGCCCGGGCTGCCTCACTCCGTTTGCAGATAAAGCAATTGCTCAGCAGGCGGTTGCAGACTCTGGTAAATTCCTCCTTGTCCCGCTGCAGCATCCCTTCCAGCATATCCATCCTGTCACCTCTTCCTCCCGGAGCGTGTTTCCATATGCAAACATGCTCCGGAAATTCTATGTTTCGTTTTTTCCGGGCTTTCGGCAAATCATAAAATCGCGGAACCGGTATCCCGATACCTCTGTCTCCTGGCCGGCCTTTACCCGGTAGCTCATATTTTTTCTCTGCCCATACAGCCTTACATAAATCATGCGCACAAAATCCTCCGGAGTGGCAAGGGGCAACTCCGAGGCCTGCATCTGGCTCCTTCCCTTCATGCACTGCTGCACATAGGAATTTATTTTTGCAGGATTTAAGACCTGCTCCATTTTTTCCATCATCCGCCGGAGCTTTTCCTGCCGTAATTTTGCATCCGGAGGGCTCTCAAGAAGCTCCACCGGCTGAAATTGCTTCTTCCCCGCAACCGGCACATACAGGGAGCGCTCATCCAGCACGCTGCTGCTGTAGAGGCGGATCATCTCGTCCAGGAAGGCAATCCGGTAAATGCCTCCAAGCTCCATCTGCGCTTCATTGATCGTCTCATTGACTGCAGACAGGATCTCCTTCAGCTGCCCCCGCACATCCTCCCCGCCAATGAGGAAAAACTTCGCCCGGTTGATGGCAGCCTTCTGGTATTGGGTATTTTTGCGGTTGATCTCCGCCAGGATCTCGTCCATGTTCCGAAAGGCATCCACAATCTCATGGATATACTGGTATACCAGCTCCTTGGCCTGATCTGTCCCAATCTCCCGGATCCCCGCAATCTCTGCGCCTGCCTTTTCCACATAGGAAGGGCTTTTCCCCCAGCGCTCCAGCCGTTCCACAATCTCCGGCCGGAATTTGGACACATTGTCAGAGGTCAGCAGGCGATGATAAGCCTTATCCACAATATTTTCCATGTAATCGTTAAACAGTACATCCATGATCTCTGCCGGCGTTTTGTACCGGGTCAGCTCATCAATGTAATGCTTGATGCCGGAATTGAGATTTTTCAGCCCGGTGATCAGCATGTCCGTATTCTCCAATATCGAGAGCAGCACAATTCCCGGATTCTCCGTGCTGCCCCGCACCAGGCTGTAAATCGTATAAATGTACCCCTGATATTCGATTTGCCTGCCCTCCTGGATCTCCAAAAGGGTCTTCATGATCTTCACTGCATAATCCTTGAAGCTGGCACGCTGCACATAGCTTTTGTCTGTCTCGACCTCAAGCCATCCGTAATACTCCAGCCTCCTGAGCATCCAGTTGGCCTTATCCCGGCTGCTCCTGGCATCAAAGTCCTCCTCCCCCATGGAAACAGCCTGGGACTGGTCGAAATAATATACCAGCTCCTGAACCAGGATATCCCGTTCCACGCCAAAGGAAAGCTGATGGTTCATCACCGAAAACAGCTTTCCCAAGCATTCCCAGTATATGGTTTTATTCGGCGATGCCAGCGGTACAAAAAAATTCTCTGAAATCACCTGGAACATGGATATAGATTCTGTCATGGCTCCATCTGCCCTGCCACATTATTACTCTGCTCACTTCTCATTGTCTGCTCCCTGTTATGGCTGATCTCCTTTCCAAGAAGCTCTTTCAGATGGGCAATCTCTTTTAATTGATTTTCGATCTGCTCCCTCTGGGTATCGATCTGCTTCTTCTGGGTATCGATCTGCTCCTTCTGGGTATCGATCTGCTCCTTCTGGGTATCGATCTGCTCCTTCTGGGTATCG
>CAJUQB010000012.1:0-1256 GCA_910588285.1 uncultured Lachnospiraceae bacterium | reverse complement strand
ATCTGCCGATCCTGCTCCATAATCTGCGCATTCCTGCTCTCAATCTGCCGCTGCTGTTCCTCCAGCCGCACATTCTGCTCCATGATCTGATCCATCTGTTCCTCAATCATGTACTGTACGGTGTTACGGTCCATGATCCGCAATGCCTCCGAAAACATATTCAGCACCTCCTTAGGCTTGCTCATATACTCCGCCATCTCCAGGTAGATCTCCCTAAGCCAGGGATATTCCTTCACCAGCTCCTCTGCATCGGCGATATCTTCTGTCGCCAGCAGGGACAACCAGGCGGTCTGTTCACTTCTATCTTTAGGATACGGGAATTCTCGGAAAACGTCAAGTGCTATCAGCCAATATTCCTGCAAAAGCTCCAGTTTCAGACCGCTGTCAAAGGTGGTTGTTCCATGGTGGATGTAGGTTTGGGGATATTCGTGGAAAACCTCGGCTGATTTCTCATAAATCACAATGGTATAGACTGGCTTCATATCCTTATATTTGAAATCTGTTCCCTTCTGCCCCCTCACCCGGCTGTACTGGCGCAGAACCAGGTCCGCGGAATAACAGCTCATCCGCTGGCCCGGGAAGGCATAAGAAATCTTCTGGATCTCACAATTTGCAAGACTTCCGTCCTCCAGCTCCACCAAGATGTCCATAATCAGCAGGGCGCCTCCGTCCAGCATGTATTCCTCCACTGGAAGGATCCGGATAACCGTTACCGCTTTCCCCAGAATACTGCTTAAGAAACGGGACAGCCTCTTTGGATGGACATCTGGATTAAAAATCTTTTTAAAAAACGGGTCATATGTCAGGGGAAGGGTTTTCTTCCCGGCGCAGAAGTCCAGAAAACGCTGCCTCCACCGTTCATCCAGGCGTTCATACTGGTGATTTAAGCCAGGGGATTCCTGAATCTCCCTTAATGCTACGGAAACTCCTTCCTTGGGGCCCATGGATTGAAAAGCTCCTTTTTTCTGCATATACAATACGCAAAACCTCCTTTGATCATTTATTTGTCATCCTTTTCGGGTATCAACGGTGAGAACTCACCGGAAAAATGAGACCTGTATCAGATATTAGAACTATAGCACAATCCACTGCGTACTGCAAGTATTTTTTCAAGGGCCATAGCGTTAAATCGCGCAAAGTCACTTACAATTCATGGCCAATGTCATTAACTTAAGCCGGCTCTATCAGAGGTTCCCATCAAAAAAATCTGCCATGTGTTGGTATGATATGGGGATTTTGTCAGCTTTCATGGGTTC
>CAJUQB010000011.1:67343-71479 GCA_910588285.1 uncultured Lachnospiraceae bacterium | reverse complement strand
GGCTAATTTCACCTCCGCGAGGTGCGCATCCCGCCCGGAGGGCTTTTTGTGATATAGGAAATCCGGAGGATTTTCCTATATCATAAAAAATCCTGCGCTGTTTCCGCGCAGGATATGATCATGTCCACTATAAAATTAATCACAGTAAGCATAATCTCCCTACGCCGGCATTACCCGGATCAGGTAATAAGGGACTAAACTCGAAGTTTTTCTCAGGCATTCGCCGCCCCTGATTCTTTCTTACTGTATCTCACTTTGTAATAATTGTCAAGTGATTTCGGAAAAAAATCCGAATCACGATTACTTTTCCTGAATCATTTTCTCACGGAATGCGCAGCTAGTGCGCATTCCTGACCCGTGAATTGTAACTACTTTTCAGTTACTATTCATGCCGCAGCGCATCAATGGGATTCAAATTCGCCGCCTTATAGGAGGGCAGCAGCCCGAAAATAATCCCGATCACCATGGAGAATGCCACTGCGCCCACTGCCGCCGGTCCGCTGATGGCAACCACGGTTCCGGTCAGCTTGGAGATTACCTGGGCTAAAATAATTCCCGTAATCACCCCCAGCAGACCGCCAAGGCTGGTCAGCACTGCTGCTTCTGTCAGGAACTGCCCCAGGATTCTGGTCTTTCGTGCTCCGATGGCCTTCTTAAGCCCAATCTCCTGGGTACGCTCCGTCACAGATACCAGCATGATGTTCATAACGCCGATACCGCCTACCAGCAGGGAGATGCCGGCAATCCAGATCAGCATCATATTGGTAGACTGGCTTAGCTCCTGAATCTCCTTGGCCTGCTCCAGCAGGTCAAGGGCCTTATAGCGCATGGTATCATCAGATACTGCCAGATAGTTATTCAGGATATCTGCGCTCCGCTTCCCGGCAGCAGTCATATCCTCTGTCTTATCTACCGTCACAATCAGCTTCTGGGGCTCGTCGTAGGCATAGAGCGCCGGCCATTGGTTGGAGGGTACATATACGATCCCGCTGCTTCTCTGGGCATACATATAGTAATCCTCCATGCTGTTGATCACCGGTTCAAACTTGGATGATTTTTCCACCATGCCAATCACCACAAAGGGCTCCTTCTTGATCTCAATGGTCCGCCCGATGGGATTCTCCCCGGCAAACAGGGAATCTGCCGAATCCGCATCCAGCACTGCCACCTTCCGGAAATTCTTGTAGTCATTTTCATCAAAGAGACGCCCGTCTGTCACAATGAAGCTGCAGATATCAAAATATTCCTGATCTACTCCATACACCTTGCCGCCGGACAGCCCTGCATTCTGGTAGTAAATATCATTATAGCTCTCTCTGGCCCGGTACAGGGTTGCTTCCTTTACTTCCTCCACGGCCTTGATCTCCTCAAGCATCTCATCCGTGATCACAGGCACGCCGTCAGGAATCCCATTGTAGGTATATTCGTATTCGTAGTCTCCCTGATACATCTGCACAGTCACACTGTTGTCGCCGGAGCCGATCAGGTTCTGTTTGATCTGCTCATTGGTTCCCTGAATGGTAGAGACTATGGCAATAATTGCAGCAATACCAATAATAATCCCCAGCATGGTAAGGAACGACCGCATCTTATGTGACCAAATTCCCTGAAAGGAAAGTCTTATATTCTCTAACATGTTTCGTTCCTCCTATCGGTATATACCCACTTCAGAATCCGATGATTCCTTAACCTTTACGCCCTCCTTGGCTGCTTTTCCATAGGGAAATGCAATCCTGTCTTCCATGGAAAGGCCTGATTTAATCTCTACTGCCTGGCCATACAGGGTCTTTCCTGTCTCTACATACTGCTTCACCAGACGGTTATTTTCATCTGCCTTCAGCACATAGCTTCTGCCATTCTCCTCCCGCACATAGGCCTTCTCTATGAAAATGGAATTCATAGTATCCTCCCCATAGGTAGCAGTCATGGATAGATCCACATATTCCCCGTTCTTAAGCCCCTCGCTGTTCTCGATGTATGCAGTATAGGGATAGTAGGATACATTGGGGTTTCCGTCTCCCCAGACATTTGCATTTTTGCTGGGATAGGGAGAAATACTCTGGATCGTAGCATTGAAGCTGTTGCCGCTCTGCCAGGAATTGGCAAAGATCTCCGTGCCAACCCCCACGCTGCCCAGCTGCAGCTCGCTGAGATAGCCGGACACGTACAGCCCCTCAGAGCCGGACACCGTAATAAATGCGGAGCCGTCCTGCGGCGGGTTCTCCATATCTCCCACAGACTTAATCACACCGTCTACCTCGGCCAGGACAACACCCTCGCTGGTCAGCTTCTGCATCTGCTCCAGCTCCAGCTGAGCCTTGCGTTTCTGAAGATCCAAATCCTTCTGCTTCTTTTCCTCCTCCTTGATCAGCTTTGCCAGCTCAGCAGCCGTATGACCGCCCACCGGCTCCTCCTCCCCCGGGCCTTCTCCCGGGTCCTCCCCCATTCCGCCGAACAGGGAGTCCTCTATAATATAGGGGCCGTCAGGAAGGGGCTTCTCATCCTCCACCGGCTCATCCTCGATTGGCTCATCATACACCGGCCGCCTGGTCTCCACGGACCAGCGGTCCTCCTCATTGTAAGTCATGCCGCTTCCCTGAAGCTGTGGGCTGCCAATCTTCCAGGAGGGCATATTCTCGGTAAGGCCCGTGTTGGGATTCACAACCTGGAATTGTACAAATACCGGCTCCTCTGCTTCTGCCAGGGCATTGAGAAACTCTCCCTTCACGTAGCATCCCGGTTCACACAAAACCACATAGGGATCCTCCAGGGTTCCGCTTCCGCCAACTCCCTGCCCTCCCTGGGTCAGGCTTTCATAGACAGAGGCCGTAAGGTAATTGTAATGGCCTTTTTCACTGAGCTGCGGCTTCTCTGGCTCCGGCTCTGGTTCCGGCTCCGGCTCTGGTTCCGGCTCCGGTTCTGGTTCCGCCGGAGTATCGGGGATGGGCGTTTCTTTTTTCAGCTTCTCCACCTCCCGCTTCGACAAGGTGATGTTGTTCTCAATGGTCTTGATCTCCAACTGCTTCATCTCCAGCTGAAGGCTTGCCAGGCTCATATCATAGGCCATCAGCTGATCACCTGCCTTCACCTCCTGGCCCTCCTCCACAAATACTGCCTGGATAGTCTGATTGCTGATGAGATAGACATCCTGGTTGTAATCATTGGTCACCATACCGGAGCTTGACATGTCGTCGCCCCCATAGCCCCAATTCAAGTTTTCCACAAGCTCCACATCCGCTGTCAGGCTGTTGCTTTGACGCCAGAGGAAGAACACAATCCCTCCGGTAATCAACGCTGCAATCACCACAATGGTCACGAGCGCTACAATCAATTTCTTTGTTTTACTCATGGTCTCCCTCCTCTCCTCTTTCTTCAGTGATCTCACCGTCAATGATGCTGACCACCCGCTTTGCATGGGAGGCAATGGACTTGTCATGGGTAATCATTACAATGGTTACCCCCTCCTTATTCAAATCTGAAAACAATTCCATAATCTGTTTCCCGGACTTGGAATCCAATGCACCGGTAGGCTCATCAGCCAGCAGGAGCTTGGGGTTATTCACCATGGCCCTTGCAATGGCCACACGCTGCTTCTGGCCTCCCGAGAGCTGCGTAGGCTTAAAGCTGATACGATCGCCTAAGCCCACACGCTCCAGAGCCCGGGTAGCCCGTTCCCTGCGCTCCCGCTTCTTCACACCGGCATAGCTTAAGGGCAGTGCCACATTATCCATGGCGCTGGATCTTGGCATCAGGTGAAAGCTCTGGAATACGAAGCCAATACTGCGGAGCCGCACATCTGACATTTCCTTATCCTTAAATTTTAAAATGTCCTCCCCGGCCAGCTGATACTCTCCGGAGGTTGGACGGTCCAGGCATCCGATGATGTTCATCAGCGTTGTCTTACCGGAACCGGAGGGGCCCATGATCGCCACATACTCGCCTTCCTCCACCTGGAGCGACACATCCTTTAGCACCGGAACCACCAGCTTCTCCTGCTGGTAGTCTTTGTATATATGCTGCAAATTCAGAATCATTCTCCACCGTCTCCTTCTCCGCCCTGCGGCGTTATATTTTCCGCTCCGCCCTGTGGCAGCGCACTGCCCTCAGGGCTGCCTTCCATTCCTCCTTCCGGAAGC
>CAJUQB010000011.1:0-67243 GCA_910588285.1 uncultured Lachnospiraceae bacterium | reverse complement strand
ATTCCGTCCTCAAGGCCGCCTTCCATTCCTCCTTCCGGAAGCATTCCGTCCTCAAGGCCGCCTTCCATTCCTCCTTCCGGAAGCATTCCGTCCTCAAATCCGCCTTCCATTCCTCCCTCTGGGAGCATTCCGTCCTCAAATCCGCCTTCCATTCCTCCCATATCCTGGTTGTACATGGGCGAGCTGTAGTCTACTTCCTCCGGATTGGTCACTGTCTCTACACCTTCATAAAGGGATTCCATGGGATATGCCACATAGTCCTCCTCGGTCAGGCCTGACAGGATCTGATACATAAACAGATTCCCGTCGAATTCTCCCAGCTCAATGGCCCGCTTCTCAATCCGGCCCTTTCCGTTATCTGCCCATACGTAAGTGCTGCCATCCTCCTCATAAACCACATATGTATCGTAGAGCCAGATTCCTTCCTTTTTCTGCGTCTGGCCAAAATCCAGCTCAATATAAACATGCTGTCCCAGCATCAGCCCATCCGAGGTATCCAGTGACACATAGAAGGGATACTTTGTGGCAGTCTCTGTGCCGCCCCCCTCATAATAGCCATTGTTATTATCCTGTTCCCCCTGGGTTCCCACCTCGGAAATCGTCCCGCTCCAGGTCTGCTCCTCATCCACCCTGGACCGAATCAAAACCGGGGAGCCTGTCATGATGCTTCCGATATTCATCTCATTCACCAGGCCCTTAACCCGGAAATCTCCCACTGCCAGCACGCTGATGTAGGGAAGCTCCTCCCCGCTGTAGGGGTCATATCCGTTTTCGCTGATCTGCTTGATTATGCCTGCCAGCTCGCTGGTTACTACGGAATTGTTCATGGATTCTTCCATCTTCCCAATCTCAATATTCTTGCTCTTTTTATTGAATTCTGCCTGCTTGATGGAGGTCTCCACAGTCTGGATCTGAGTGGTATATTGGAACTTCGCATCCTCCGGCGCCTCTGCCCGCTCCTTCTTCAGGGATTCAATCTGGCTGTAATAGCCGGAAATCTCATTGTTAATCCCCTCCAGCTCCAGCTTGGCCTGGGCAATCTGTCCCTCTATCTCATCGGTATCATACTCAAACAGAGGTGTTCCCACCTCCACCATATCACCCTCTGCCACCAGCAGCTCCTTCACCGTTTTCTCCGGATTCTTCTTCACATCCCAGGTTTCCTGGGGCTCAATGGTTCCGGAATACCGGTTCTGTACACCGCTGTTGGCTCCATTGATGGATGCCACGGATTCCACATACACCTTATCCCCATTGCTTGTGGAACCGATTCCCCTCCGCAGCAGGAAAAATGCCCCCACTGCCACAGCAGCTGCAAGAATCACAACTACTGCAATAATAATTCCCACCTTTTTCTTACTCATTCTGCTATTTGCCTCCTTCCAGGATATCATCCTGTCATAAAAAATGGTTGTAAACCTATATCTTCTGTTTACAACCATCTTATCATATACAGCCCCAAAATGTGTCCCGTGATTTCTTAATAATATCTTAAAAATAGCGCAAAATTCCACATAATTGATAAAAATATTACAAAATTGTTATTCCCCGCCACAGATCACCTATTTCAGAGGATATTTGTCCGTTAATCCCTTCACAATCGCCTTCACCTGATCAGCTGCAGCCTCTCCCTGTTGGATCATAATTGCAATGGCTTGTGCCACCTGATCCATATCCTCTGTCCGGAAGCCGCGGGAGGTCACTGCCGGTGTGCCCAGACGCACTCCGCTGGTCACAAAGGGAGACTTGGGATCATTGGGGATCGTATTCTTGTTGCAGGTAATATTGACAGAATCCAGAAGCTTCTCCACATCCTTACCGGTCAGCTCATAGGGGGTCAAATCCACCAGCATCAGGTGATTATCCGTGCCGCCGCTCACAAGCTTAATCTCGCGGCTGATCAAGCCCTTGGCCAATGCCTGGGCATTGTCAATGATATTCTGTTGATATACCTTGAAGCTGTCCTCCAGAGCCTCCTGGAAGCAGACAGCCTTGGCTGCAATCACATGCATCAGCGGACCGCCCTGGATCCCCGGAAATACTGCCTTGTTAAAATTATACTTGTCCGCTGCCGCCTGATTGGCAAGGATCATACCGCCTCTGGGGCCCCGCAGGGTCTTGTGGGTGGTGGTGGTCACCACGTCTGCATAGGGGAAGGGGCTGGGATGAAGTCCTGCCGCCACCAGTCCGGCAATATGCGCCATATCTACAAAAAGAACTGCTTCCACCTCATCCGCAATCTCACGGAATCTCTTGAAATCAATGGTTCTGGCATAGGCACTGGCGCCTGCAATAATCATCCTGGGCCTGCATTCCAATGCCACCCTGCGAACCTCATCATAATCAATAAAGCCCTCATCATTGACCCCATAGGGCACAATATGAAAATAAGATCCGGAAAAATTCACCGGACTTCCATGGGTCAGGTGTCCGCCGTGGTCTAAGTTCATTCCCATGACAGTATCTCCTGGCTTCAAGATCGCAAACTGCACCGCCATGTTGGCCTGTGCGCCGGAATGGGGCTGCACATTGGCATAATCGCAGCCAAACAGCTTCTTCGCCCGCTCAATGGCCAGATTCTCTACCACATCCACACACTGGCAGCCGCCATAATAGCGCTTTCCCGGATAACCCTCCGCATATTTATTGGTCATGGGGCTTCCCATTGCTGCCATCACTGCCGGGCTCACCCAGTTCTCGGAGGCAATCAGCTCAATATGGCTGTTCTGACGCTCCAGCTCTGCGGCAATGGCCTCTGCCACCTGTGGGTCTGCTGCTTTTACTTCTTCAAATGAATACATGGTCTTACCATCCTTTCTCCTCGTTGCAATTCAATGCCAGGCTCTATGCCACTGGAGCGCTGACAGTTATCTTATTATAACGATTCCCAACACAATTTGCAAGAACAAAATAGCAGGCATCCCCCACACAAAATACCAGTGTCTGGTCTTATGGTGGAAGGTATACATCCCTGAAACACTTCCGGCGCTGCCTCCAAGCAGCGCCAGAAGAAATAGCGTTTTTTCCGAAACCCGCCATTTATGTACTTTTGCTCTGTGCTTATCAAGCCCCATCACCAGAAAGGAAATGATATTCACAAGGATCAGGTAAGCCGCTACGGCCTTATACATTCTTAAACCGCTTCACTTCCTGACTCAGCTGAACGGAGATATTCTCACTGTTCTGAGCCTCTTCCTGAATCTGAGAGATGGCATCCACCAGAAGTCCGGCATTCTCTGCTGCACTGGCAACTCCCTTGGCACTCTCATCCACAGTGGTAGAAATACCGTTGATCCCTTCGTTCACATTCTTCATGGTATCCTCAATATCAGCCGTGTACATGGAGAAATCACTCAGAATATGATTCATATTATCAGCATCATCATAGTACTGCTTTGCAACTCCTACAAATCCATCGTAGTCGGTCAGCACCTTCTGGTCGATGAACTGAAGCATGGACTCTGCATTCCTTGCCAGCTTCGCCACAGCTGCTGTTACCAGCTGGCTGATCTCCTGAATGTTGTTGGCTGTATTCTTGCTGTTCTCTGCCAGCATACGGATCTCATCTGCAACAACTGCAAATCCCTTGCCTGCCTCTCCTGCTCTGGCGGCCTCAATGGAAGCATTCAGGGCCAGCAGGTTGGTCTGGCTGGAAATATTCAGGATCTCGTCTGTCAGCTCATTGATCTTATCCACACTGCGGCTCTCCTCCACAGCGCTCTCCAATGTCTCACGGATCTCCTTCACCATATTGTCAATGGTATGCTTGCTCTGTACGGTATTCTCGTTGATCTCCTCTGCACGCTGCTTGATCTCCTGAACCAGGTTCGCACCTTCCTCAGCCTGGCCGTTCATGGACTGAACGGAGGACAGCATCTCTTCACTGGCTGTCGCAATATCTGCAATGGTAGCCGCTACCTCCTCCATGCTGGCCGCCAGCTCTTCCATAGCCGCAGATACATTGCTGGCATTGTCGTTGGATTCGCTTACCCGGCTCATGGTAGTCTGGGCGCACTGCAGCATGCTCTGGGACTGGCCCTTCAGCTTCTGCATAATCCCCTGCAGCTGCTCCAGGAAATCATTGATGCCGCCTGCCAGCTGTCCGATCTCATCCTTGGTCTTAACCTCGATACGCTCGGTAAGGTCTCCCTCCTCCCGGCTGATCTTGCCAATGATGTTGTTCATCTGAGTAGAGGCATATCTTGCCGGCTTGGCAACGGTCTTGGTGATCACAAACACGGTAAGGATAATAATGATTACAATCGCCACTGCTACTACAAGCATAAAGATCTGCACGGATGAAATCGTGAAAAGCAGGGTCTCCCGGGCCTCTTCCATCTTCAGCTCAATCTCCTCGCTGCAGGATGTCTGCAGCTCGGTAATATCTGCAAGCACCGGAAGCAGGTTGTCGTCGAGATAAGCATAGCTTGCATCCTTATCTCCTCCCAGCTTGATCTCCCGGGCCTCACGGATGATCTCAATGGACTCATCCACAGAAGCACGAAGCTTCGCAATATCCTCCGACAAAACCGGATCTCCCGCCTGGCCGGCAAGGGACTGTACCGTCTCCATGGCAGTCAGCAGTATCTCAATCTCTGAATCCAACTCCTCGGCATATGTCTGTACCTTGACCGGATCATCCAGTATTACGATCAATTCTCCCACCATACGCACATCCGAAATACCCTTGCCGACTTCCCCCTTCTTCACGTTCATCTCCACGAAGATGTCCATGGTCTTCTTGTTGTTCGCACTGATCTTGGACAGACCACTCATTGCCAGAATAATAAAAGCTATCTGAAGCACAATGATCAAGGCCAGGAAAGCGAAAATTTTTGTTCCAATGTGTTTGCTCATAACGATGCATCCTCCTACGTAGTTTACTGTCTATTGGTTCATTATAACTCTTTTCCATTTAAATTGCAATTCATAATTTAGAAAAAAGCTTTTTTCTCTCTTTTTCTTTGCTTTATCTTTCCATTTTTTTTCAAATCGTGTATACTATGTTCAGCAAAGTAAAATAATCACACTGTAAGATAAGGAATTGGGAAATTATGGAACGAGTATTGGTAGTAGACGATGCGGAGCTGAACCGTGAGCTGCTGTGCAGCATGCTGAGCGACACCTATCTGGTGGACATGGCTGCCGACGGGCTGGAGGCTTTGGATCAGCTCACAGAACACAGGAACGACACAGCTGCCCTGCTCCTGGATCTGTGCATGCCTAATATGGACGGATTCGCGGTCCTTGACAGCATGCGCACAAAGGGGCTGTTGAAGCACATACCTGTGCTGATCATCAGCAGCGAATATGCCGTGGAGGTGGAGAACCGCTGCTTTGAGCTTGGGGTATCCGATTTTATCCACAAGCCCTTTGAGAGCTCCATCGTGAAAAACCGTGTAAAAAATGCCATTGAGCTGTTCTCCTGCAAAAACCGCCTGGAGGAGATCGTAGAACAGCAGGCAGAGGCCATCAGGCGGCAGTCACAGATCATCCGGAGGCAGGAGACCAAGCTGCGGGACGAGCAGGCTTTCAGTTACCTGCTGATGGAATTCCGCTCTGCCATTGTTGAGGTTGAGACAAAGCTACAGGTATTGAACACGGAATTCTCCTTAAAATATAACAGGAATCCCTTTGAATCCATCAAAAGCCGCCTCAAATCAACCGAGAGCATTTTCGAGAAAATGGAACGCAAGGGCTATCCCCTCACTGTGGACAGCATCCGGGAATACCTTACCGATGTGGCGGGGATTCGTGTGATCTGCTCCTTTCCTGACGATATTTACCGCCTGGCGGATCTTTTTCTAAGGCAGGACGACATCATCCTCCTGCAGAGAAAGGACTACATTGCACACCCCAAGGACAATGGCTACCGCAGCCTCCACCTGATTATCAATGTGCCCATTTTCCTGTCCGGCGGCAAGAAATACATGAAGGCTGAGGTGCAGTTCCGCACGATTGCCATGGATTTCTGGGCCAGCCTGGAGCATAAGCTCAAATACAAGAAGCACATCGCAGATGCCGACGAGATCGCTAAGCAGCTGCAGGACTGCGCAGATTCCATAGCCCGGATTGACAGCCAGATGCAGGAGATCCGCAACCGGATTGATTTTTCCAGAGAATAATAAAGAATGCGCTCTGCGCATTCTTTATTATTCACTTACAAGAGGCGGCTTTTGGTATAGTTTTCTCTCAATCTGGCGCCTCTCAATTGCTATTTGTTTGAGTGCTGCCTCATCTTGTGTAACTGCCTCAATTCTTTCCAAAATGGATAATTGGTCAAACAAATTACCGTTATATTCCTTTTCGTTTACTGGCATCCTATCACCTCCTGGTTTCATTATACTATGGCAAAAACAACTTTACAACCGGAAATCAGCGGATGATATCATAAAAATCGGGCCTTACAGCCCGATTTTCAATAAGTCCTCAAACACGTCCAGTTTATAATCCGCCTTCTCATAGGAAGCGGCATCCCCGATGGCAGCTGCCCGCATGCCGCCGGCCTTGGCGGCATCCACCCCTGCGTAGGCATCCTCTACCACAATGCATTCCTCCGGCTTCTCTCCCAGATACTCCGCAGCCTTCAGGAACACCTCCGGATCCGGCTTGGAATTGGTGATATTGTTGCCGTCGGAGATAGCGTCAAAGGCATCCAGAAGCTCCACCTTTTCCAGGATAAAACGGGCGTTTTTGCTGGAGGAGCCAATGGCCAGCTTATAGCCCCGGTCCCGAAGCTCTTTGAGGGCCGCCCGTACCTCGTCCGTCACATCCGCCGGCGTCATGGTGGCCAGAAGCTCCCGGTAGGATGCGTTCTTCTCCTCCGCCAAAGCCTCCTTCTCCGACCGGGACAGGGGCTCTCCCTCGTAACGCTCCAGAATGATCTCAAGGCTGTCCATACGGCTGACGCCCCTCAGACGGTTGTTAATGGTCTCATCAAAATAAATCCCCATCCCGTCCGCCATTTTTTTCCAGGCCTGATAGTGGAACTTGTCCGTAAATACAATCACTCCGTCCAGATCAAAAATAAATGCCTTTGTCTCCATCTCTCTCCTCCTGCTCAAATCATAGATCACATCCAAAGGTCCCGCAGAAGGGATCCATCGGGCTGATCCCCTTAAACTCACTTCTTCCCATCAGCTTCTCTACCACCGCCTCAATCACATAGGGACTATGGCAATAGCCGTTGACATAAGCCGGTACCATTGGCACATCAAACAAATGATAGGGATTCCCCACACTGACAAATACCACCGGCATCTCCTGGGCAAACCAGGGCAGATTGTTGCCTGCGCCAAAGAGGGTGTGCCAGTTGATCCGCGCCACCGTCTTATTGCTGGCATTTTCAATATTGCCGATATAGAGCACCAGGTCATACTTATTCCGGAACTTCTCCACCTCGCCGTCAATAAATATGGTCTCCGGCGTCTCCGGCTCATAGAGTGTGATCTCAAAGCCTTCCTTTTCCAAAAGCCTCACAAAGTGCTCCCGTACCCTGTCATTGGAGGGAAAATCTCCTATGATTTCTAATAATACCCTCTTGTGGCGCCTCACGTCAAGAGGCAAAATGTCCAGCCTGTCCTTTACCAGCGTCACACCCTGGTCGGCGCACTCCTTGGCCCAGGCCACATGCTCCCCGCACCGGAGGACTGATAATGCCTCCGGGCCGGGCGACAGGGTTCCCGCCGCCTTCTTCTCCACAAGGCCCATGGCCGCTTTGGTGGCCAGCATCCGGCCTGCCGCCTCATTGAGGCGCCCTTCGGAAAGGATCCCATTTTCATATCCCTCCCGCATATACCGGATATCCTCTTCCAGATCCTTGGTAAATAAAAACATATCACACCCGTTTTCAATCGCCAGGGGCACTGCCGTCCGCCGCTGGCTGACGCTGGTAAATCCTACCATGGGAGAAGCGTCGGTGGAGATCAGCCCGTTAAAGTGGAGCTCCTCCCGCAGATACCGCAGGATATTTTTTGACTGGCTGGCCGGGATCACATTTTTACAGGGCTTCTTATCATAATACTCCTCCATGGCCGGCATAGCGATATGGCCCACCATCACGGTCTGGGCGCCCTGTTCAATCAGCCCCCGATAGATCCTGCCATAGGTGCCCTCCCATTCCTCCATGGACAGGGAATTGACGCTGGTCAGAAGGTGCTGGTCGCGCTCATCCACACCGTCCCCCGGAAAATGCTTGACCGAGACAATCAGCCCTTCCTCCGTCACGCCTCTCATATAGGCCTCGCCCATCGCGAGAACCTTCTCCGGGTCAGAGCCGTAGGTACGTACATTTGTGATGGGATTGTGGAAATTGTAGTCAATATCCACCACCGGGGCGAACGCGTAGTTCACTCCAACCGCCGCCCCCTCCCGGCCGCAGATTTTTCCCAGCTGGTAGGCTTTATGTGTATCGCCGGTGGCTGCAATCAGCATCTGGCGGCCCATGTAGGTCCCTTCTTCGGCGATCCCGTTACCGCCGTCCTCTAAGTTGGCCGCGTAAAACAGCGGCACCTGGCTGGCCTCCTGGCCTGCCCGCAGACACTCCTGCAGGTTTGCCGCATCTCCGGCCCGGAACATCAGGCCGCCGAATTTGTGCTCCCGGATCATTCCTTTTACCGCTTCCGGCTGCTGCATAAATGCCATGGGACAAAAGATCTGCTCGATCTTTTCCTGCAGGCCCATGTTGGCCAGCGTATCCTCTACCCACTGAATCTGTTCCTCATTTAAATAAAATGGCGCTGCCTTATAATCAATCATGTTGCCCTCCTAAGCTGCTGTCTGTTTGTTTCTGCGGAATAATTTTGCAATATTTGCCCCCTGCCCTGATACCACATTAATCACAAGTACAAAGATTCCTGTCAGGATCAGGGAAATAGCGCTTCCCATATCGGAATCAATGACAGTGGTCAGCCCAAAGGACATCAGGGTCAGGGTCAGGGAACCCATAAGAATGCCAATGGTATTGTTGCAGAAGGCTCCCAGCATCAGTGCGATAAATACCGGCAGGATGTTGGTAAACAGCTCGCCTACCGTAGTCAGCGATGAGAAGGAGGCCTTATGCAGCGCTGTGGAGGCATAGATCATGGAAGCCAGCCCGAAAATCACGCCGCTGAACAGGTAAGATACCAGGACGTTCTTCCGCTCATTGATTCCGATATTTACAGCCGAAGCCTGGTTCATGGCCAAAAGCTGGGCCTGCTTGCCTGACACCGTCACATTGGTATAGAACGCATATACCAGGACGGCAAGCGCCGTAGGTACCAGAACCATGGGGTAGGAGGAGAAGGCCTTCAGCTTCATATCCGCCACAAGATTGATTCCGGTTCCGCCAAAAATCAGGCAGGTGACAGCCTCATACAGCAGCGCCATGCCAATGGTTGCAATGGCAATCGGCAGCCTTCCGTATACATAGACCAGCCCCACAGCCAGACTGAAAACCACGCACAGCCCAATACACAGCAGGCAGAACAGCAGCACATTGCTGCTGTGGGCCTTTGCCACATTACCTGCAATGATGGAAGCCAGCAGCATGATGGCCCCGCCGGAAAAATCAAACCTTCCGCTGTTGAACTGCAGGCCAATGCCCATAGCGCAGATAATAGAGATCGCCAGGCTGGACATGATGGATTTCCACATGGGCCAGGTGCCGAAAAACATTTTGCCGTGCGTAAAGCACGCAATCATCACAATGATGTACATTGCCGCCGGAAGCATAATCGTTCCCAGTATTTTCTTTATTATCCTCAATCCTTTATTTCCTGTCATCTTCCCTCTCCTTACCTGCCTCCCCGGCCTGGCCAACACAGCGTGGCCAGCAGCCAGGGATTGCTATGGGTATCATTCTTTATTCTGCCAACGCGTCTACCAGAATCTGCTCCGAATGCAGCTTTGCAACAAGATCTGCATAAGTGGCATCCGGATTATTCCTGGTCAGAAGCTGCTCTACCTCTTCCCAGCTGATCTGCATCAGGCTGGTATCTGCCGTACCATTGAAGCTCTTAGTCAAAACATTGTTCATATCTTCAGCACTGTCAATCACATATTTTGCACTGTCAATGATGGCCGTATCAAGATCTGCGTATTGGTTCCCGGTCAATGCATTGTCAATCAATACAAGGGGGAAGATCATATTCTCACAGGGTGAAAAGGTCAAAGACTGGATTGTCCCGTCATTGCCAAAGTCTGCGATCATGGCATCATCCTTCTCAAAGCCGCTGGTAATCAGCTTGGTGTCCTGTCTGCAGGTGCCGTCACCCATTGCCTGCTTCATTGCCGGGTAAATGAACATCTGGCCAGCGCAAACTCCTACGATACAGTCAAGGTCACTGTTCCCTTCCTCCATAAACCAGGAGGCATCCAGGGGGGCGAATTCCAGAACCTTGGTCTCGCCTACGATCTCGATCTTATCTGCATCTGCCGCGGTCTGATTGTACTCCTCTACCAAAGATACAAACGTATCGCACGCCACCTTTAACTGCGGATAGGCATAATCCGGGAATGTAATCTGGGCCACCTTTTTGTAGCCCTTTTCCACTACTATATCAAAATATGCCTTACCGGTATCCTCGCCATGGACAAATCCGTCGCAGATACAGCCCAGGAACTTATCGCTCTCCAGTACTGCCGAATTATCTGCATAAGGATTGGGGCTGTAGACAGAGCCCAGGTCTGTGGCAAAGCCGCACACATACAGCTCGGGATACTCTGCCATAATATCGGCAATCCCGCCGTCCTGGCTGACAATGAGGGCCTTCACATCATCGGTCATGGCATTCTTCACAGCGCTTAGGTTTCCGGCCGGATCGTTCATCATATCGCCATATACTACCTCGAACTTATAACCAAGCTTTTCGCAGGCCATATTTCCCAATGCAACATAATCCTCATACTGAGGGCCGGACTGCAGATTGGACAGCCACATAATGGTACCGCCCTCCCCGGCAGGCGCCTGGGCGTCTGTATTGCCTTCCTCCGGAGCCTGCTGCTCATCACCGGCTGCTCCCCCGTTTTCCTCTGAAGGCGCATTTCCCTCCTCCTGGGTCTGCTGGCCGCCGGCATTGTCCCCTGTACCGCCGCCGCAGCCTGCCAGGCTTCCAAGGATCATTGCGGATGCAAGGGCACCTGCAAGCAGCTTCTTTACTACATTCTTTTTCATGGTATTTCCTCCTTCTTTTCCTGTCCCTTTCCGGGAATATTCTATATAAAAGCGCATGCTCCTATATCATAGCTTCTATGTATCCGTTGCCCGCCAACCGGGCAGCCGGCCTTTTTATCTTGGCAGCACAGCCTTTTTCTGCCGGCAGGTAATCAGTACCACGGCGATAAAGATTATGGCCTTAATCAAAAATGTCATATTGTTGGGAACCCCGATCAGCGGCAGCCCCACGTCCAGCAGGGAGTATGTAAAGGCGCCTACCACCGCACAGCTGACCTTGGCGCCCATGCCGCCGGACAGCCGCATTCCTCCCAAAATCAATGCCACCATCACATTCATCTCAAATCCTGTCCCGGTGGAATCGGAGGCGGAGCCGGTATAGCCCATCTGGAACAGGGCAGCCAATACCACGCAGATTCCGGTGATCACATAGCAGATTACTTTGTATTTCACCACATTGATCCCGCACTGCTCTGCCACCGTTTTGTTGGCGCCAATCGCTTTGGCATTCTTGCCAAAGCGGGTGAAATTGAAGAGGAATCCCACCACCAGAACCTCCAGCACCAAGACCAGCAGCATAAACCAGGACTGCTTAAACAGGGAATAATCCACGCTTACCAGGGACATATTCCTGGTTCCCATCTTATTATATACTATACTGCGGATGCCGTTTAGGATCATCATAAATACCAGGGACGGCACAATGGGATGGATATTCAGCTTTTCCCCGGCCACACCGTTGATGATGCCAATCATCACGGTAATCACCAGTGACAGAACGATCCCCGCTGCCAGGGAACCGGTATTGTTTCCCAAAAGCACCATCAGGGTAGCGTATACCCCCACCTGGCCTCCAATACTGATATCCATGTTGCCCAGGGCATAGACGAACACCGCTCCTACCGACATGAGCGCCGTCACAATCACATCGCTCATAAGTGTAGACAGCTTTGCTGCGCTCCAGATATTCTGCCCAAAAAAGGGCGGTACCACGGAGAAAATGATAATACACAGAATCAGTCCACCGTAGGCTGCAAAATCCTTCAGATGGCCCTTCAGCCACAAAGATTTCTCTCCACTCTTGCTTATTCCACTCATCCTCATGACCTCCTAAATCATATATTCTATGATATCCGTCTGCTTCAGGTCAGGGGATCTCATAAATTCTTTGGTTACTTTAAAATCCTTCATGATGAGGAGCTTATCCGCCATGCCCACCAGCTCGGAAAGCTCCTCGGAGATCATCAGGATCGCTTTCCCTTCCTTTTTCATCTCCTCGATCAGGCTGTACATGGCCTGCTTCACCCCAATGTCGACGCCCCGGGTAGGGCAGTCCATGATAATCACCTCGGAGCCCTTGGCTGTCCACTTGGCAAAGGACACCTTCTGCTTATTCCCGCCGGAAAGGGTATTCACATACTGCTTTCCGCTATGGCACTTAATTCGGAAGGAATCGATCTCCCTGTCGGAGGTTTCCTTCTCATCGGAAGGCCTGATCACAATTCCCTTCTCCAGCGCGGTCAGGGAGGGCAATACGATATTGTCCTGAATGGACCCTTCCAGGATCAGGGCCTCGGAATCCCGGTTCTTGGATATGTAGCCAATGCCGCTCTCTATGGCCTGCAGGGGGCTTTTAATCTCCTTCCCCTTCCGCAGCACCCGTCCCCCTGACAGCTTCTCAATGCCGTAGGCAATCCGCCCGATCTCATGCATCCCACAGCCGGACAGGCCGCCAAATCCAATAATCTCTCCCTTATGCAGCCTCAGGCTGAATTCCCGGATGGGGCCAAAGGATACATGGTCAAGCTCCAGGGCTACCTCATCTCCATGGGAGGTATCGTAATCCTCCCGATAATATTTCTCACCGATCTCACGGCCCACCATCAGGTAGCGGATCCGCTTCACTGCATCTGCCTCATGGATCTCCGCTCCCGTCAGCTCGCCAACGATATCACCGTCCCGAAGAACCGTCAGTACCGAACAATGCGCTAAAATCTCGTCCATATCGTGAGACACGAAAACTACCGCCTTATTCTGCTCCTCCGCCATTTTATGGATCAGCTTATAGAGGATCTGGCGCCCTTCCAGGGAAAGGGCTGTGGTGGTCTCATCCACCACCAGGATCTCGGTGTTGTCATCCACGCAGCGCACCAGCTCAATCAGCTTCCGGTCCTCAAAGGTATACTGGTCGATCATATGGTTTCCCTTGATATGGGACAGGCCGAACTTCGCCAAAACCTCATCCGCAGCTTTGTACATCCTGCGCATATTGATGACGCCAAAGCTTGCGAACTCTTTCTCCCTGCCTGCAAAAATATTCTGGGCCACCGTCACATGCGGGATGGTGTTGGCCTCCTGCAGGATCATGGAAATACCTGCCGCCTGGGCCTCCACCATGCTGGCCGGCTTCCATTCTGCCCCCTTGTAGCTCATCTCACCGCTCGTAGCCGGCTGCATTCCCGATGCAATGGACATAATGGTGGATTTCCCGGAACCATTCTCCCCCACCAGGCCGCGGATCTCCCCACGGCTGATGGTGATATCCACATCCTTCAGGGCGATTGTGGGGCCAAAGGCTTTGTGCATATGCCGTACTTTCAGCAAAACTTCCTGGCTCATATTCTGCCTCCTTGTATTCTCGTATCTGCTGCTCCCATTTCACTTCCATGCCAGCAGCTGTTTCATCTGTTTTCCAGTGTAACGTATTTCTTCCCTTTCTGCCATCCAATTTCTTTTGTAGTATGTGCACTTTTTTTCGCAAAAACAGATTGCCATTTTGTTGATAATTCTATTTTACCTAAAAATTTTACAGTTAGATTCTTGTCAATATGACATTTTCGAGGTATGCTATAGGAAAACGAGAGGAGAAACGCCATATGTTTACACACGAAATTATCAGCTACCATAAAAGCCTGCCCATGAAGCTCTATTTCCAGCGGATCGGCGACGTGGCCAAGCACTGGCACCAGAGCATGGAGCTTTTACTGGTACTGAACAGGGAAGCCGCCGTGCGGGTGGAGGCTGAAAGCTATTTATTAAAAGAAGGGGACATTATCGTCATCAATCCCCAGCAGATCCACGAAACCCACGGGAAGGACTGTATCATCGCCATGCTGCAGATCCGGCTGTCTATGTTTGCCGGAAGCGATGTCCATGAAAACGCTCAGTTTTCCTGCAATTCCTCTCTGTACCAGAACAAGGACCGGTTCCGTCCCCTGCTCCGGATCTTTGCCCAGCTGATTCAGCTCAACAGCACCAGTCTGCCCATGGACCGCACCTCCCTGTTAAATATCTCCTATGCCTACGCTATGATGCATGAGCTGATGCTGAACTTCTACCTGCCGGAGGGAAAGGCCTCCTCCCATAACACGGAGACTCTGGAACGGCTGAAAAATATTACCTCCTACCTGGAGGAGCATTATATGGAGAACATCACCCTGAAATCCATGGCAGAGCAGCAGTACCTTTCCTCCTCCTACCTGTCCCATTTTTTTGAAAAAAATATGAACATGACCTTTTCTGCCTACCTGGCCAATATTCGGCTCAGCCATGCCACCCAGGAGCTTCTTTGCACCGACCACTACATTGAGGATATCGCCCTGAATAACGGCTTTCCCAATTCCCGGGCCTTTGTGACAGCCTTCCGGAAGCAGTATCAGATGCTGCCCAGTCAGTACCGTGCCGACAGCACTGCCAAGCAGCATATGATGCTGGAGGAATCCCGGGGCAGCAATTACCTGGAGCTGGAAAAACATGATTTCCTGGCCGTACTGAACCAATATCTGGACCGCACCAACACCATCCCATCCCCCTCTGCCCCTGTCCTGACCCAAAACTATGGCCAGCAGCCCATCGACGCCTCCCAGGCCGGAACGCCCCTTCGCCATACCTTCCAGGTGTTCACCTCCGTGGGCCGTGCCAGCGACCTTCTGCGGGCAGAGGTTCAGCAGATGCTTACTGTCCTCCAGCGGGAGATCGGATTTTCCTACATCAAGTTCCACGGGATCCTGGACGACAACCTCCATCTGTACCGGGAGGACCGGGAAGGCAATCCCATCCTCTCCTTCTCCTATATGGACAAGGTCATGGACTTCCTTCTGTCAGTAGGCTTGCGTCCCCTGATCCAGTTTTCCTTTATGCCTAAGGCTTTGGCCGCTGACCCCAGCCAGCAGCTTTTTGCTGATCCGGTTGTCATTAGCCCGCCTAAGGATGAGGGAAAATGGTGCTGCCTGATCGAACAGCTGGTTTCCCACTATATCAGCCGCTACGGCTACCCGGAGGTATCCCAGTGGTTCTTCTCCTTCTGGAACGAGACCTTTTCCCATACCCCCTTCTCCCTGGGGAACCTGGATCTTGTGTGCCGCCTCTATGAGCTGACCTGGCGCAGCGTAAAAAAATGCGGCCGTAAGCTGCGTATGGGCAACCCCTCTTTGATGGCCTCCTTTTTTCCGGACGGAGCCTTTGAGCGGTTTCTGGCTTACTGCCAGGAGCACAGATGCCTGCCCGACTTCCACATACTGCATTTCTACCCCATTGAGCAGGGAGGCATTGAGCGGTTCCAGCAGGTAACCCGGGAGGAATACATTTATTTCCAGCCCTCGGACGTCACCCTGTCCACGGATCCCAACCTGCTCCACAAATTCATTGACAGCTACCATGCCTTTGCCCAAAATTACCCGGACACCCCCGCCTACCTGACGGAATGGAGCTCCACCTCCTCCCACCGGGACTGGCTCAACGATACCTGCTTCCGCAGCGTCTATATTTGCAAAAATATCCTGGAAAATTATGATGCCTTAGAGAGCTTTGGCAACTGGACCCTTACCGATTACATTGACGAGCTGGAGCTGGATGACCATTTATTCCACGGCGGCATGGGAACCTTTACCCGAAACGGCATCAAAAAGCCTGCCTACTACGCCTTCCTGTTCCTAAGCCGCCTGCAGGACACCCTTCTGAAACGGGGAGAGGGGTACTTTGTCACCACCGACGGCCGCGGGAATTACACCATCCTCTTGTACAATTACAGCCATTATACCAACCTGTATGCCCAGGGAATCCTCTTCGACGGCTCCCCGGAAAGCCGCTATGACGCCTTCCGTGAACTGGTTTCCATGGATATTGAGCTGGCCTTTACCCATATTGCCAGCGGCTCCTACCGCCTCCGGGAGCAATTTGTGAACCGCAGCTTCGGCAGCTGTTATGATGAGTGGGTGCGTATGGGAGCCGAGCCACTGACCTCCCCGGAGGAGGAAGCGCTTCTACGCTCCCGCAGCGTCCCTATGCTCAGCAAAAGCACCCTGGAGGCCCGGGAAGGGCGGCTCAGCTATTACGCCCATCTGGAGCCATTGGAGATCCGGCTGGCAGAGCTCATTTATATTCCCAAAAATCCATAAAATATACTGCAAATTCTCCTTTGCCTGGAGCCGGAAATCTGTTATACTAGAAAAGCTACTATTAAAAACCACACTGCTTTTCCCACCTGACCCAGGAGTTTATGATATGACCGAAAATTACGAACACTATATCACCCGGAATATCCAGGCCGTTTACCGCCGCAGGCTGATTCCCCCGGCGCTGTACCTGATTGCATCCGCCCTGCTTTGGTTCCTGTTTCCCCTGCCGGACATACTGTTCCCGGCAGAGATTACCTCTGCCAGGGAGCTTCAGACCCAATACCGCGAGAGCTTTGGATATGTGCAGGCCACACTGACTGACCTCTATTTTACCGGCTATACCAGCGTGCGGTTCGGCCGTACCAACGGCTACTATTACTATACGGTTCTGGATGGCACCTGCGTCCTGGTCCTGCTCTCCCCCATCACCTGCGAGGAGGGGCTTCCCTATATAGACACCCAGCACATCCGGGGGCGGATTGTACACCAGGGAGATTCCTTTCAGGCCCTGGCCGCCTCCCTGGCGGAGGATCTAAGCTGGACTGCCCAGGGACTGAAAAGCAAGGTTTCTCCCTATATCCTCAGCGAGCCGGACCTGAACCCGATCCTCACCCTGGTTCTGCTGATCCTCCTTGCCCTCAGCGGAATGTATGCCCTGATCTCTCTGATTCTGAGCATGACCTATATTTTATTTCCGGTGCTGTCCCCTCCCTGCAGACAGCTGGGGCGCTTTGGACGGCCCTCCCTGCTCCTGGCCCAGGCCGAGGAGGAGCTGGCCACGCTGCCGCAGCTGGCCACAGAGGATATGTTTATCACCGAGCACTATTTTATTGAAATCGCCTCCTTTGGCATTGCCATTGTGCCGATTCGGGAAATGATCTGGATTTATAAGTACTCCACCCTCCACAAATTTTTCTGGTATCATTTCAACATTTCCTACACCCTGTACATTACGCTGAATAAGCACGTGTACATCAAGTGCCCGAAAAATATCAAATCCGACATTGACGGTATCATTGATTACCTGGCGGAGGCCAATCACAACACACTGGTGGGCTTCTCCGAGGAGAACCGCCTGAAGGTACAGGAGCTGCAGGGCACCAGCCGCCTTCTGGAGCGGATTGTGACATTATTAAAGCGGAGATTTTAGTCTCCGCTTTATGTCTCCTGTTATTCGTTTTTCTGGGCTGCATCCTGCTCTGCCTTGGCCTTGAGCACTGCCTCATTCAGGCGGAGCATCCTGGCATCCAGCATAGATACCATCTCCGCACAGTCCCGCAGCTCCCGGCTGATATAATCCGGCGCATTCCCTTCAAATTTATAATAAATCTTATGCTCCAGGCTGGCCCAGAAATCCATGGCAATGGTACGAATCTGAATCTCGACCTTTGTATCCACCACGCCCTCTGTCAGAAAAATCGGGACTGTCACCAGCATATGGTAGCTCTTGTAGCCGCTTGGCTTAGGGTTCTTGATATAATCCTTCACCGTTACCACAGTCAGATCATTCTGCTTGCCGATCATCTCCGCCAGGCGGTAGATATCAGAGGTGAAGGAACACACCAGCCGTATTCCTGCAATATCATTCACATGATCAACCATATTGATAATGGTACTTTCCAGACCGCTCCGCTTCAGCTTTTTTACGATGCTCTCCGGCGTCTTGATCCTGGATTTGAAATATTCGATCGGATTGTACTTGTGTACATGCTTAAATTCGTCATTCAAAATCTCCAGCTTTGTGTTGACCTTCTTCAAGGCCGAATGATACAGAAACATGATCGTTGTCCAGCTGTCAATATCATCTCCCATCGCTGCGATCGGATCCACATTCATCCCCTCTTTCCGTTACACCCGAATCCACATCAGATTCCTGGGATCTTTTTCCTGTAATGCCACACCGTCTACAAAAAGCAGCGGATGCGCCACATCATTGGGCAGGATCCGCAGAATCTTTGCCGTCCGCCCGTCGGCAAGCATAACGTTCCGCTGGTTCAGGCATTGCAAGATACGCTGTGCCAGCTCCCGTTCCTGTCCCCGCAGGGTCTCTCTCGGCTGATCCTTTCCGGCATATTTCAGCTGCTCCAGGTACACCATGGGAATTCCCGCGATAGCGCCTGTGGGGTGTGATCCCCGTGTGTCATACGTCTCTGCCGCCATTAGGATATTCTGCACCCTTAGGGGCTCCTGGCTGATATCCTTCCCCATGCTGCCCTCCAAGCATTTCTGAACCACTGCAGCTGCCTCCTGCTCCTCAAGGCCATTCCAGACTGCCAGAAACCCGCTCAAAAGCGCCGCATTCAGGCAATGGCGCACCCGCTCCTCCCGCTGGGAGCGCTGCCGGTGAATGCAGTTTAGGAGCACGGGAAGCCCCATGGTCTGGGACATCTGGAGGATCCCTCCGGCCAAAAGCTCCACCTGCTTCTCATTCCCTGCCTGCATGACCTGGGCAGTCATTTCCATCATGCGCAGATAGCCGCTGTCACGCTCCATCACCCGCTGGTGCTCCTCGTAATACATGGCAGCCTCCCGGACGTTCATTTTGCCCCTTCCTGTTCCCACGGGCCTGCGGGACTCTGCCGCTGCAACCTCTGCCTGCCGCTCGTCCTGAATCATGTTGCGGCAGCCGTACAGCAGGATCCTGTCGTCCTCCAGCTGAGTGCGGACCGTCTCGTATTTGCTGGTGAAGGCATTCCCCTCCAGATGGATATTGACCCAAATCTGCTCTCCCACCTCCAGCTCGTATTCCCCGGTCTGAATCAGCAGGCCGTTTGCGCTGATATTCTTGATCTGTATGGGAACCGGCCGGTTCAGCGGCACCCGCTGGCCCTGGACGACAAAGGAATCAATGGTTGCCTTGGCCTGCAGCTCATACCTTGGGTATCCCCGATCTTCCTTTTCCTTTTCCCCGAAAATCGCAATCCGGATATCATCCCCCACGCGGTTCCTGCGGATATTCCCGAAATATTCATAAGCCATATTGTGGCTCAGAATCAGGAGCGTCAGAGCCCGGTCCTCCTGGGGCGGAATACTGCCCCTTGGAATGGTAAGTATATTATTGTTTGCATCAAATTCCAGCACTGTGGTCTCTGTGATCACATCTCCGCTCTCCCGGTCACGCACCACCACACGCCCATTTTTAAAATTCTTCATCAGTTCCCCCATACAGGCCACCTCCTTATGATTTTGATACTTCTATCCTTCTATCATTCTATAATTCCAGCTTCAGGTCATTTTCCCGGATCCAGCCAAGCCTGCGCAGCAGCGCGCCCAGCGCCCAGCAGATCACCCCTGGCAGCAAAAAGCAGATCAGGATCAGCCCAATCCAGTCAAAGGCAGTTACCGCTGCCTTGCTTCCTGCCGCAATATCGCTCATCCAGCCGGTGTAGACGCCGATCTGTCCCACCAATCCGCAGGTTCCCATGCCCGAGGCCACCGCTGCCCCATTCATATTCATCTGAAATACGCAGGTGGCAATCGGGCCGGTAATGGCAGAGGTTACAATCGCCGGAATCCAGATTCTGGGATTCTTTACAATATTGCCCATCTGCAGCATGCTGGTGCCAATGCCCTGAGCAAAGAGTCCGCCCCAGCGGTTCTCCCGAAAGCTCATCACCGCAAAGCCCACCATCTGGGCACAGCAGCCCGCCACCGCCGCTCCTCCGGCCAGGCCCGTAAGTCCCAGGGCCGCACAGATAGCCGCGCTGGAGATGGGCAGTGTCAGGGCGATTCCCACCATCACGGAGACCAGAATCCCCATGAAGAAGGGCTGCAGCTCTGTGGCCCACATGATGGCATTCCCCACCGCGCTGGCCGCTGCTCCGATATAGGGCGCCAGTCCGATGGACAGAAGGCTGCCCACCAGTATGGTCACAAATGGCGTCACAAGAATATCAATCTTTGTCTCCTTGGACACGGCCTTGCCGCATTCCGCTGCAAGAATCGTGATCACAAGAACCGCGAGGGGGCCTCCCGCCCCGCCCAGGCTGTTGGCCGCCCCGCCTACGGCAGCCAGGGAAAACAGCACCAGCGGCGGGCATTTCAATGCATGGCCAATGGCAACGGCCATGGCATAGCCGGTGGCTCCCTTTGCAAAGGTGCCGATATCCACCAGGATCTGTACCCCTGCCTGCTCTCCGATGGTGCTGATAATCGTCCCTATCAGCAGGGAGGCAAACAATCCCTGGGCCATGGCCCCTAAGGCGTCGATGCCGTATCGTTTCGCCGAAAATTCTATATCCTTACGCTTGAAAAAGCTCCTAATCTTATCCATTATTTACTCCGCCTGCTGCTTTTCCTTTAAAATCTTATTGATGCTCACCAGCTTCACACAGATTACAAAAATATCCGTAGCCATCTTCAAATCCTCCAGCGTTGGGTAGGAGGGCGCGATACGGATCACGGAATCCCTGGGATCCTTCCCGTAGGGGAAGGGCGCTCCTGCCGGGGTCATCACAAGCCCCGCCCCCTTGGCCATGGATACAATGGACCTGGCGCAGCCGTCCAGGGCCTCAAAGCAGATAAAATATCCGCCCTTGGGCCGGATCCAGCTTCCCACCCCCAGGTCGGCCAGCTCCCGGTCAAAGGTGTCAAGAATCATCTCAAACTTGGGCCGCAGGATATCCGCATGCTTGCGCATGTGCTCCGTCATCCCGTAGATATCTCCAAAGAACCGCACATGGCGCAGCTGGTTTACCTTGTCGTGGCCAATGGTTGCAAGGCTCATCTGCCGCTTGATCTCCTCCAGGTTGTTGGGGGAGGTAGCCAGAGCTGCAATGCCGGAGCCGGAGAAGGTGATCTTGGAGGTGGAGCAGAACTTGTAAACCATATCCGGATTCCCGGCCCGCTTGCACTCTGCCAGAATCTCCACCAGGTTATCCTGGTCAATGTCGTACAGGTGATGCACGCCGTATGCATTGTCCCAGTAGATGCGGAAGTCCTTGGCCGCTGGCTTAAGCCTTGCAAAACGGCGTACCGTCTCGTCGGAATAGGTGATGCCCTGAGGGTTGGAATATTTGGGCACGCACCAGATTCCCTTGATGGTCTCATCCTCGCTGACCAGCTTCTCCACCAGATCCATATCCGGACCGGTCAGCAGCATGGGCACATTGATCATCTCAATGCCAAAATATTCGGTGATGGCAAAATGCCTGTCATATCCCGGCACCGGGCAGAGGAACTTCACCTTGCCCAGCTTGCTCCAGGGTGTGCTTCCCATGACCCCGTGGGTCATAGAGCGGGAAATGGTGTCATACATCACGTTCAGGCTGGAATTCCCATAGATCAGAATATTGTCCGGATGGCATTCGATCATATCCCCCAGCAGCACCTTCGCCTCCCAGATCCCGTCCAGAACTCCGTAATTGCGGCAGTCCGTGCCGTCCTCACACTTCAGATCCGAGTCGCTGCTCAGCACATCCATCATGCCCATGGACAGGTCCAGCTGCTCCTGGGAGGGCTTGCCCCTGGACATATCCAGCTTCAGCTTGCTCTGTTCATGCTTTTTATAGGCCGCTTTCAGGCTTTTCTGCTCTGCCAGCAATTCCTCCCGTGTCATTTCCTGATAAGGTTTCATCATTTCGTCCTCCAATTTCAACCCTGGCGGATAAATTCCAGCCAGCTCTTGATCTGTTTCTCATAGCCCTGCTCCGTAGGCTCGTAAAACCGCTCCTCCGTCAGGCCGTCCGGCAGATATTGCTGCTTCACATAATGGTTGGGATACAGGTGGGCATACTGATAGCCCTCCCCGTGGCCCAGCTTGGCCGCCCCCTTATAGTGGGCATCCTGCAGATGCACCGGCACCGGCGCTGTCCTGGTATTCTTCACTGCCTCCGTGGCCCGGGCAATGGCCATGTTGGAGGCATTGCTCTTGGGGGCGCTGGCCACATAGGTCACTGCCTGGGACAGGATGATGGCAGCCTCCGGCATCCCAATGCGTTCCACGGCCTGGGCCGCGCTCACCGCCACGGTCAATGCATTGGGGTCAGCATTGCCCACATCCTCGGAGGCACAGATCATAATCCGCCGGGAAATAAACTTGATGTCCTCCCCCGCATACAGCATCCGCGCCAGATAATACACCGCCGCATCCGGGTCCGAGCCCCGCATGCTCTTGATAAAGGCGGAAATGGTGTCATAATGGTTATCCCCGCTCTTGTCATAGCGCACCACCCGCTTCTGGATGCACTCCGATGCCACCTCCAGGGTAATGTGGATCCTGCCGTCCCCACTTCTGGGCGTGGTGAGGATCCCAAGCTCCACGGCAGTCAGGGCAGCCCTGGCATCGCCGTTGGCCACATCTGCCAGAAATTCCAGGGCCTCCTCCTCAATCACACCCTGGTAAGCGCCCATCCCCTTCTCCCGGTCCTCCACTGCCCGCTGGATCAGGATCCGGATATCCTCCTTAGACAAGGGCTTCAATTCAAAGATAATGGACCGGGACAGCAGCGCCCCATTGACTTCAAAATAAGGATTCTCCGTAGTGGCCCCGATCAGGGTGACGGTTCCGTCCTCCACAAAGGGCAGCAGATAATCCTGCTGGCCCTTGTTGAACCGATGGATCTCGTCAATAAATAAAATGGTCTTCTGCCCATACATTCCGTTGTTGCTTTTGGCCTGCTCCACCACCTCTTCCATATCCTTCTTGCCGGCCGAGGTGGCATTCATCTGGGTAAACCGGGCGCTGGTGGTATTGGCAATCACCTTGGCCAGGGTGGTCTTCCCTGTGCCGGGAGGCCCGTAAAAAATAACGGATCCCAGCTTATCTGCCGCAATGGCCCGGTACAGCAGCTTATCCCTGCCAATGATGTGCTGCTGCCCCACCACCTCGTCTAAGGTAGTGGGCCGCATCCGGCTGGCCAGCGGAGATTCCTTTTCCATATTCTGTTCCCGCATATAATCAAATAAATCCATGTATGCTCCCTTGTTCCTTCCCCCGCCTATTGTGTACTAATCCTATTATACACATCTTTCCTGCAAAAATCAATTTAAAACAGACACGCAGATTGAATCCGCTCCCGCAGCCCCTTCCCATTCCGGCGTATCCACTGCCCGATCCAGGCAAACAGGCGCTGGAAGCAGCAGTCCAGGAACACTCCAAGGCAGATCAGGGTAACAAGTATCAGGCCGCATCCAAAATCCAGGGGCACCAGCTGGAACAAGCCCGGCAGCACTGCCGCCGTCAGCAGCAGCAGAGCCCCCATCAGCCCGAACAGCCCGCCGTGCCAGAGATTCATGGGCCTGCATACCCGGTGCAGCATCACATAGCCCGCAGCCGCGTACAGGAAAAATGCCACCACCGATGCCTTCTCCTGCTCTATGCCAAAGGTATTGGCAAACAGCAGCGACCACTCCACCATCACCACTGCAGTCAGGCCTGCCGGAAAGGCCCGGTAGAGCACATTGCGCAGAAATTTCCCGTGTACCATATCGTGGTTTGGCTCCAGCGCCAGGAAGAAGGAGGGAATCCCGATCATAAAGGCGGATGCCAATGCAACCTGTGCCGGCTTTAGGGGGTAGAGGGTGCCTGTCAGCAGGCTGATAATGGTCAGAAAGAAGGAAAAAATATTCTTCACCAGGAACAGAGAGGCAGAGCGCTCAATGTTGTTGATGACCCGCCGCCCCTCCGCAACCACCTGGGGCATGCCTGCAAAATCGGAATCCAGCAGCACAAGATCCGACACATTGGATGCCGCGTCGCTGCCGGAGGCCATGGCAATGCTGCAGTCCGCATCCTTTAAGGCCAGCACGTCATTGACCCCATCCCCGGTCATGGCTACGGTGTGGCCGGCCTTCTTCAGCGTCCGCACCAGGATCCGCTTCTGCTCCGGCGTCACCCGGCCGAATACCGTATATTCCAGCGCTGCCTGGGCAATCTCCTCCTCCCGATGCAGCGCGGAGACATCGATACAGCTGTCCGCTTGAGGAATCCCGGCCATCTGGGCCGCCCGGGCCGCTGTCAGCGGGTTGTCTCCGGAGATCACCTTGATGGACACCCCCTGCTCTGTAAAATACTGGAAGGTCTCCCGGGCCCTGGGCCGGATGGGATTGACAAGGGTTACAAGCGCCAGGGGCCTTACCCCCGCGCCCAGCCTGCCCTCCCCAAAAATATCATCTGCCCCATGATGCGCAAAGGCATAGGCAGCAAACAGAAGCACCCGGGCCCCGCCTCGGGAAAGCTCCGCAACGACGGCCTCCAGTTCCTCCTCCCCCTGGGGCAGCAGGAATTCCGGCGCCCCCAGAAGATATGCCTCCCCTTCTCTAAGCTCCACCCCGCTGAACTTGTCCGCGGAAGAGAAATCCTTGATCCGCGCCGGGGCCTCCTCCTCCAAACATGCCTTCCCGGCCTGGCAATAGGCCTTCAGGGCCTTCATGGTCTCATTGCCCCCCTTCATGCAGGAAACAAACCGGGCAAGCCGCTCCTGACAGGCAGCCTCTGTCTCCCCGGCCAGGGGCAGGATCCCCTGCACCTGCATTTCCGGCTCCGTGATGGTCCCGGTCTTGTCCACGCAGATCATATCCACCCGGGCCAGCGTCTCAATGCATTTCATATCATGCACCAGGGTATTATGCCTGGCCAGCCGGACGGTGCTGGCCGCCAGGGCAATGCTGGTCAGCAGATACAGCCCCTCCGGGATCATGCCGATAATGGATGCCGCCGTATTCTCCACACTCACCTTTTCCTCCAGCCCCACCACATGGTACTGGTTCCAGAACATCAGCGCCCCAAAGGGGATGATAATCACTCCGATCACCTGAATCAGCCGTGTCAGCGACTTCATCATGCCCGGCTGCTGCTTTCTTTTGATCTTCTTTGCGTCCTTTGACAGCCGTGCGGCAAAGGAATCCTCTCCCACCTGGTCCAGCCGCGCACTGGCCTGGCCCGACACCACAAAGCTGCCTGACAGAAGGGTATCGCCGGGCTTTTTCTTGATCTCATCCGACTCCCCGGTCACAAGGGCCTCATTGACCGTGACCTCGCCGCCGCACACGATGGCATCCGCACAGATCTGATTCCCGGATTCAAAAATCACCAGATCGTCCAGCACCAAATCATCGCTGTGAATCTTCTGCACCTTCCTGTCCCGAAGAACCTTCACCTCCGGTGCAGAGACCAGCTGCAGCTTCTCCAGCTCCCTCTTGGAACGCAGCTCCTGGGCAATCCCGATCACCGTATTGGCAAGAATCACGCCCAAAAAGGTCAGGTTATTGTAGGACTGCTCATAGATCAGCACCCCTGCTATTACAAAGAAAATCAGATTAAAATACGTGAAGATATTGGACCATATGATTTTTCCGGTGGTGACAGAGGTCCTGTCCTCCACACGGTTTGTAAGCCCCATGTCCATCCGCTCCTGTACCTGTTTTGCGCTAAGGCCCACCCCGGGCTCCGGCTTATAGCGGATAAGCTCTGCCTCCTGTTCCCTCTGCTGCTTCCTTCGTCCTCTTTGCATCCCTGTGGTGTTTTTTCGTATCTTCATGCCGTCTCCTTTGTAGTACTATTTCTGGTTATCATTCTCCCTATTCTATCCAGATATTCTCAATTATTCCAGTGGCTTTTCTTTAATATTTTCTGAATTTTTCCCTCTGTTCTGGGCTGTTTGAAAAAATCGCAGCATTTTTCTTACCGCCGCAGTGCGATCCCTGCGGAGCGCTTTTGTTGTTACAGGATGCACTTTCCTATGAAATAAAAAATAGACAATTTTATGCTCCGCGGATATAATGATACCAGGGGCAAAAGGTCAATAAATCCGATGCAAGCAGGCTTGCAGGAGGATTTTTGAACTTGGAACCCGCAAAACACCAAAACGCAAGGAGCACGCAGCATGGACTTTTTGGTAATGACCCAGAACAAAAAATTCTACGATTATCCATCCCATTATCATGAATACTGGGAGGTACTGTTCAACATGGAGGGAAGCGGTACGGCATTGATAAACGGCCGGGAATACGGCTTTTGCCCGGGAACGATTTTCTGTATCCGCCCAGGCATCCGGCACAGCAAGCGCTCTTCTGAGGGCTTTGTGGACGGAAGCATACTGATTCGGGATTTCTGCTTTGAATCCGAGGAGGAGGATATCTTTGTCTTCCAGGACGATGAGCGCCAGTCCTTTTCCCTCCTGTTCCGCCTGGGATATGAATTTCCCATGAATCCGGCTACAGACCTCTATGGGGAGCAGTTTTTGCGCTCCCTCTTAGATGCCATGCAGAATCTCCTCCGCCACTGGCGGGAGGATGCCGGCAAAAATAAAGAGGTTCTGCAGGTCCAAAAAGCATTGGCCTCCCATGTGGGCGACCCCCATTTTAAGCTGGAGGAATTGATCGCAGGCACCTCCTATTCCCCAAACCATTTCCGCAGGCTGTTTAAGGAGCAGTGCGGCTGCTCTCCTCTGCAGTATTACAACAAGCTGAAGATCCAGCTTGCCAAGCAGCAGCTTCTGCAATACAAATCCATCCTGACAATCAGCGAAATTGCCAGGAGCTGCGGCTTTGAGGATCCCTATTATTTTTCCAGGGCATTCCGGAAGGAAACCGGCTTAAGTCCCATGCAGTTTTATAAGCAAAGCAAGAAATCTATGCCCAGGGAGCTGGATCTCCTGGAAAGGCAGCATGTATAAAATCGTAATTTTGTCCATTTTTTTATCCGTTTCCTGCATGGATTTTTTCTGCCTGATCCGCTATAATGAAGGCATCAAATCATACGGAGGTTACACTTATGGATACCAAAAAGGGACATCCCAGAAGAGGCATCTGCCTGTACAGCTACCACAACCTTCTGGGAAAGACAATGACACTGGAGGACGCTTTTCTTGAAATGTACGATACAGGCGCAACCTGCTTTGAATTTCTGACAAGCTACATTCCCAATTACCCCAATCCGTCTCCGGAATGGGTGGACAAGTACTGGCGGCTCTGCGAGAAATACGGCCTTCAGCCCGCAGAGCTGGGGCACTGGGCAGAGAATCATCTGCACCGTGGTCCGGCCATGAGCGATGAGGACGTGGTGGAGGAATTGAAGCAGGATTTCCGCCTGGCCAATCTCCTGGGCTTCAAGGCCCTGCGCACCAAGATCACCTGCACCAATGTGCTCTGTGACCCGGAGCCGGGCTGGCAGAGCTACATTGAGAAGGCTCTGCCCTATGCGGAGAAATACGATGTCCGCATGCAGAATGAGGTGCATCTTCCCACCACCCTGCACACCCCTCACATCCGGGATGAATATCTTGATTTTATCCATCGTACCAAAACCAGCCACTTTGGCTTCAACATTGATTTCGGTACCTTCCAGTACCGGGCGTCCAAGGGGATGGAGGAGATGCCCATGAGCCATTTTGAGGACATCAGCAAGCCGGAGGAGATCCTGGAATTCCTTCCCTACAGCTATGCCTGCCACGCAAAGTTCACTTATGTAAATGAGAACTTTGAAGACGAGACCATCCCCTATCCGGAGGTGATCCGGCTCATGCTTGACAATGGCTGGAACGGGGACCTGCTCTCCGAGTATGAGGGCGCCATCCGCTTCTTTGCCGAGGATGGCCCGGACCTGTTCGGACAGGCAATGGTGGAGATTCCGGAGCAGGTGCGGCGCCATCAAATTATGCTTCGCAATCTATTGGGATATTGAGAAGGAGGACAGGACAATGGTAGAATTTCAGACGCTCCAGCAGCGGGGCTTTCATAATACCTACGACGAAAACGGAAACATCGACGGCTTTGAATTCCGGTTCGTCCCCAAATATTACAAGGGCTACTGGTTTACCCAATGCCGGTTTGGGAATGTAACGGTGGACGGCGAGGTCTTTGACCGGGACAGCATTCTCTTCGTGTACGACAACATCGAATACACCAGGGAGGAGCTGTTTGATCTGAACAAATACTGGCAGTTCCGGGAGCCTCTCATTTACCGGATCAAGAAACAGGGAGGGCTCTCCATCGGCTACCATGAGGTAAGCCTCCAGTTCGGCTGGGTACTCAACTACAATGGCGCCCTGGAAGCGGAACCGGACGGAAGCGGCCTGGGCAATATGGCCCACATGTTCGGCACGGATCACAAACGCAGGATGCTCCTGTGCCGGTAGTCGTATCTCGGCAGGCATATTTTATAGAAGGAACAGCAAAGGGGGAGAGCACTCCCCCTTATTCGTGCACAAATCTGCTGCGCCACGCTCCCTTCCGATACCGATAGCCCAGCAGCAGGCAGCGGGCCGTGTTGTCTGCCACCATACAGCACCACAGCAGCGGCAGCCCACCATGAAACAGCCGGATGCAGACCAGGGAACCAATGATACGCACGCCCCACATGGCAAAAATGGAAATGACAAAGGGAGCCCGGGTATCGCCGATTCCGTTAAAGAGCCCCTCGAAAATAATAACGGCCCCAAACAGCGGCTCCGAAACAGCCACGATCCGCAAAACCACCACACCGCCGGCAATCACCTGTGGATCCGGGGAGAAAATGGACATCATAAATCCCGGAAAGGCAAATAGCAGGCCGCCGGTAATCGTCATAAGGCCTACCGTAATGGGCACAATGAAACGGGCCACTGTACGGAAGCGCTGCTGGTCTCCTGCCCCCAGTGCATTTCCAGCCATTGTGGAGGCTGCCGCCTGCATACCATATCCAGGGATATAAAATGCCTGCTCCGCCGTAATGGCAATGGAATGGGTCGCCAAAGCAAGCGTCCCCAGCCGGGCCACCAGGGAAACAAACACCACCTGGCCCAGGCAGGCGCTGACCCGCTCCAGGGCCACCGGTATCCCGATCCGCAGGCAGCGCCGTGCCAAAGGCTTTTGCAGCCTCAGGGCACAGCCCCGGGGACAGAGCAATGGATTGCGGTAGTAAGCCAGGAACATCAAAAGCCCCCCGGTACAGTAGGCAATCGCTGTCCCCAGGGCAGCGCCCACAACGCCAAGGCCCGCTCCCGGCAGATGCAGCTGAACGCTGCCCAGTGAAATAGTTTGTGGCTCGTAGATCAGAAAATAATTGCATACCAGATTCACAAGGTTCATGGTTAGATTCGCATACATAGGGCTTTTGGTATCACCGGCTCCCCGCAGCACCGATCCCAGAATAATGGAAAAGGTGCGGAATATCATAGGGGCACATATAATGGCAAAGTACAGAGCCGCATCGCGGCGTATCTCCTGAGCCGCCCCAAGCCAGCCGGGCAGAAAGGGGCTGACAGCAAGTGTAATCACCCCAAGCCCCACGCCTAAGACCGCAGAAAAATGCAGCGCCTGTATCCCAAATTCCCTGGCCTTTTCCGGCTTCCCGGCGCCAATAGACTCCGCGATGCAGGCCAGCACCCCAATCCCAATGGCAAACGGAGGTGAATTCACCAGCCAGGTCATACTTGTGGTGAGGCCAACTGCCGCAGAGGCATTGGCTCCGATCCGCCCCACCATAGCCGTATCAATATATTGCACAACCGTCTGCAGCGCCTCCTGCAGAATCGCCGGCCAGGCCAGCAGAAAAATGGTGTGCAGCAGCCTGCGGTTTTTATCTGAAATCCGTTTCGTCATTCTACAACTCCTGTCATAAAGTAAATGCTATCCCATACCCGCTCGAATCCTCTTCCATCCTCTCCCTATTGTACCTGAAATCCCCGGGAAATGCAAAAAGCTTTTAAAAATAAATGTATTTGACATTTCCATTTTTTAACTGCTATACTTGTAAATGACACTATATCTTTATATGGAGGTACTACCTATGGAAACATTAAAAACTATGCGCATCCGGCATTCCTGCCGTGACTACACAGATACCCAGATCACCGAGGAACAGCTTCAAACGATTCTCACAGCTGCTGTCTATGCCCCCATCGGACGGGCCTTCTATGAGAACATGCACCTGACCGTAATCCAGGATCCTGCCTTTTTGGACAAATGGACCGGGGAATTCCGCCAGGCTGCAGGCGATCCCAATGCCAATCCCCTCTACGGCGGCAAGACCTTTGTGGTGGTATCCTCCAAGGCGGATACCGGGGAAATCGCCTATGCAAATGCTGCCTGCATGGTGGAAAATATGAGCCTTATGGCCACGGATCTGGGGCTTGGCCACGTCTATATCTACGGAATGCTCCGTGTACTGGAGAACCATCCGGAATTTGCCAAATCCCTGGGTCTGCCGGAAGGCTTCCGCCCCATCTCCGGCATTGTCCTTGGCTATGAGAAGAATCCCAGAACCCAGGAGCGTGAGGTTCCTCTTGACCGGGTTGCCATTGACTATATCCGTTAATTGCAAAGGCTGCTCCACAGAGCAGATGCAGGAGGAATCAGAAGTATGGACAGCGATGCTATGAGCCGGCTAAAGGGCCTGGATCAGAAATACCCAAAGGTAGCGGAATTAATTCCAGGGATTAAGCACAAGGCCAGCCAATGACCTGCTGATTGCCCCCGGCCTGATCGTTGCGGCAGAACGCGTCGGACTGCCACAGCGGGAGCAGGTGTGTCTGGGCTATGTGCTGGAAAATATGTGGCTGAAGGCCACAGAGTAAAGAACCCGCCACAGCCGTGGCGGGTTCTTCTTTATTTGATATAAGTCTGATTTGATATAAGTCTGATATCAGTGAGTAATTGTCTGCTCTGTCTCCTTGTCAAATACATGGATCTTGGCAACGTCGAATGCCAGGGTCAGGTCATCGCCCAGACGAGCAGGTGTGCTGGAATCAACCTTAGCGGTCATAGCGGTATCATTGACATTGTAGTACAGAAGTACTTCGGAGCCAAGGAGCTCGTATCCGGTAACCTTGGTCTTAACAACACACTCCGGATGCTCTGCTACAAATCTCGGATAATCGCTGATATCCTCAGGACGGATACCCAAAACTACGGTCTTGCCTGCATAGGGCTTCACAGCCTTGGCCTTCTCTGCCGGCAGCACTACGGAATTATCGCCAAACTTCAGGGATACGCTGTCTCCGCTTACAACTACCTGTGCATCCAGGAAGTTCATCTGGGGAGATCCGATGAATCCGGCAACAAACAGGTTATCCGGCTCATTGTACAATGTCTGGGGAGAATCTACCTGCATGATATCGCCGTCCTTCAAAACAACGATTCTGGTTCCCAGTGTCATAGCCTCTGTCTGGTCATGTGTTACATAGATGATGGTAGCGCCCAGTCTCTGATGCAGGGAAGCGATCTCAGAACGCATCTGAACTCTCAGCTTCGCATCCAGGTTGGACAGCGGCTCATCCATCAGGAATACCTTGGGCTCACGTACGATTGCACGTCCCATAGCAACACGCTGTCTCTGACCACCGGACAGAGCCTTGGGCTTACGGTCTAACAGCTTCTCCAGGTCAAGAATTCTTGCGGCATCCTCTACCTTAGCCTTGATCTCAGCCTTGGGAACCTTCCGAAGCTTCAGACCAAATGCCATATTATCAAATACAGTCATATGGGGATACAGAGCGTAGTTCTGGAATACCATTGCGATATCTCTATCCTTAGGCTCTACATCATTCACCATCTTGTCATCGATCCACAGCTCACCGCTGGAAATCTCCTCCAAGCCTGCTACCATACGAAGTGTCGTAGACTTACCGCATCCTGACGGACCTACGAAAATGATAAATTCTTTATCCTCAATCTCAAGGTTGAAGTCCTTTACCGCCTCAAAACCGTTGGGATAAACTTTCTTAATGTGCTTTAAGCTCAAACTTGCCATTGGATACTACCTCCTAAAACATATGGTTTTTACTGTTTTGTCTCTGTAAATACTGTACCAGATTCCCGGCCTTTCCGCCAGTCCGAAACTCCACAAAAATACAAATGGGTTTCCGTCAATTTGACGAAGCAAAAATCTGCCGGCCCTGGCGGCCCATTTCCAGCTCCTTGCGGCTTATGTCAGCATCTTAGAATATCCAAAGCCATTGACCATGGCCTCCAGCCTGTGTCCCTTCTTGCAGAAGGGGCAGTCCTTCTGATTGTAGGCTGCATATCCCGGCAGATCCTCATGGGTAAACACAGATTCTACCTTCCAGCCATCCACCTCCTCCACCGTACTGAAGATGGAGCTGACTCCTGTCACAATTCCGCCATAATACTGGATGCATTCCAGGCTTCTGCGGATCGTAACTCCCGTGGTTGTAGTTGCCAGAAGCAGCAGCACATGCTTGCCCTTGATTGCCAGCATATTGTTATCCCGAAAGATCATCTGGTTGTTGGAATTAAATTCCGGCGATACGATATAAAAGGTATCGTGAAGATTGGTATTGCGCAAATAGGTGCGCTTGGCAAACTCCTCCGCCAGAAAGGCCCCCACTACCTCCGTGCCGTCCATACATACAATGGTATCAATAATTGTGGCATTGTTAAATCTGGAGGCAATCACAGACGCCACGTCCTTCGCCTCCCTGGCCCTGATCTTCAAGCTCGTCATATCAATGTAATAGTTGATATGGGAGTGGCTGGTAGCGAAGTGCCCCGGCACTGCATGAAGCGCCACCTGATTGGAATCCTTTGCATAAAATTTGACCATTCTGCTTTCCATGATATCCTTACCCCTTTCCGAAGCCCATAGCTTCCTGGCTACTGCCTTCCGGTGCTACCGAATCCGCCCCGGTTATCCCCGTCCAGAGACTCCACCTCATCAAACACAATTCTGGGCTGGTTCTCCATAATGCGGAACTGGCAGATCCGTTCGTTCTTCCCGATTACGGTATCCCGGGTAGCATACACCGGCATGTACCACTGATCGTCATTGCCGCAATAGCTCCCATCTATTATACCACAGCTATTGACCTGGAGGATACCATAATTTTTAAAAGTTGAACTTCTGGGCACCACATGGGCTTCATAGCCCCTGGGAAGCTCCATTGCCACTCCAAGGGGAATCAGCTTAAATTCCCCGGCCTTCAGCTCCACCCTCTGGGAAGCCCTAAGGTCGATCCAGTCCGACTTCCCGTCAATATAGGTAAGCTTATCTATCTCGTCGCTAAAATATTTGATTTTGATGGTCTCCATAACCTTCCTCCCTTACGCACAGTGCAGCACAACCTGGCCGGCTGCCCTGGTGGCCTTCACATCAATGACACGCTGATTGCTGCTGCCCCTCCAGTGCAGCTGGGGATCCTTCTTCTCCACCTGGAACTCCCCGTCCACCACAATGTCCACATAGTCCATAATCTCCAGCTCTGCCACTGTCTCCCACAAAAAGCCTGTATATAACCAGACTGTCTTTTGGGGAAACCTGTCGCGCACCTCCTTCACCAGCTTCAGGATATCTCCCCGATTGCTGAAATACAGGGGATCGCCGCCGCTTAGGGTCACTCCGGAAATATAATCTCTGGAGAGCTCCTCAAACAGCTCCTCCCTGGCCGCCGCATCAAAAAGCAGGCCGCTGTTGGCATCCCAGGTGACGGGATTGTGGCAGTCCCTGCAGCAGTGGGAGCAGCCGGACACCCACAGCACCACCCGAAGGCCATCCCCATTTAACATGTCATCCTTTGTTATATTGTGATATCTCATAATGCTACATGGATTTCCTTTCTGCAATCTCCGCCATCTTCGCATCATTGAGACGCGTATCTCCCTTCACCCGGGAATAGGACAGATAGCCGTTCATCCGGTCGATCTTGGTGAGGTTGCGGCTGCCGCACTTGGGGCATACATCCATCTCCAGCTCCTGGTGGCCGCAGTCGTCACAGTAGGACAGGGACAGGTTGACACCCTCGTAAAAGCCCATGTCCATGGCCCGGCGCACCAGGGTTTTCACTGCATCTATATTATAATCAATCGGATACTTTACATACTGGATTTTCCCGCCATTGCAGAGCTCCCAGAAGCGGTACTCCAGATCCTGCTTCTGGATGGGGGTAATATCCTCTGTCACATGGCAGTGGAAGCCGTTGCTGACATACTCCCGGTCAGAAACATTCTCCACAATGCCGTATTTGGCCCGGAACTGCTTCACCTGCAGGCCGCAGAGGTTCTCTGCCGGTGTGGCATAAATGGCATACAGGTTGCCGTCCTCCTTCTTAAATTCATTGATCTTCTCATTGATATGCTCCAGCACCTCAATGGCAAACTGGCCGTCCTCCACAAGGGATTTTCCATTATAGAGCTCCTGAAGCTCATTGAAGGCCGTGATCCCAAAGGAGGCGGTAGCAGTCTTCAGCAGGGGCTTGATCTTGTCATGGATCCCCAGATGGCCTCCGTAAAAGCCACCCTCGCAGTAGGCCAGCGGATTGGTGGAAGCCCGCATCTCCCCCAGATACGCATAGGTGCGAATGTGAAGCCTGCGGATCAGCTCCAGATAGTAATCCAGCACCTCGTAGAAATCACGGCTCTCCTGCCTTGCGCGGGCCAGGATCATGGGCAGGTGCAGGCTGACCACGCCAATGTTAAAGCGGCCCACAAATACCGGCCTGTCCTCATCGTCCGCCGGATTCATGCCGCCCCGGGTATACCAGGGAGACAAGAAGGCGCGGCAGCCCATGGGGCTGATAATCTCGCCGTAACGCTTGTACATGCTGGCAATATAGCCCTTGCCAGTGAGGCTGAGCCAGTCGGGATACATGGTCTTCCTGGAGCACTCGATCCCCGCCTCAAATACATCCTCCAGCTCCTTCCCTGGCCCGTGGAGGTTCTCGTCATACAAGAACACGATCTTGGGGAACAGCACCGGCTTCTTGCATTCCTTTTTGCCCTGGCCCTTCCTCCTGACATTCAGCATACAGATGGAGGCCATTTTTGCAAAACGGCCCGTGCCGGTTCCTGTGGTCACGGTAATAAAGGGATAGTCTCCGCGGCTGGAGGCCACGGTGTTGAACTTATACTCCCAGCCCTGATAGCCCTGCTCAAAATCAATCCGGACCTTATTCCAGGCCACCTCTCTGGCCTTCTCCTCCCCGATGCCAAGGTCTGTGTACTCCTTGATATACTTCTCGTAGGACTTCTCGGCATAGGGCTCCAGAATCAGGTCCACACAGGGCACCGTAAAGCCGCCGTACTGCTGGCTGGCTGCGCTTAAGACGATATCGCCGATGACGTCAAAGGCAACCTCCAGGGTCTTTGGCTCATTGTACCACAGGTTCCCCATCTCAAAGCCGCCGGTGAGCACTTCCTTCACATTGAACAGGCAGCAGTTCATGGTATCCCGGCGGGCCGACATGTCGTGAACATAAATATACCCGTCCCGGCAGGCCTGAATCTCTTCGGTGGTCATAAAAAATTTCTTATATAATTCCTTATTGAGCTGGTTGAAAATCAGGCTCCGCTTGGTAGACACCAGGGCGCTGTCCGTGTTGGAATTCTCCTTATCCCCAATGTACATGATGGACTGGCTCTTCTTGTACACCTCGTCCAGCATCTGGACAAAATCCTGCTTATAGTTCCGGTAATCCCGGTAGCTCTTTGCCACAATGGGGTTCACCTTCTCCAGAGCGCCCTCCACAATATTGTGCATCTGGGCAATCTTGACCTCCTTAAATCCCATATCCGTGACCTTTTCCTCCACGAATTTGCAGATATAATCCAATTCCTCATCCGTAAACTTCACAAGGGCACGGTAGGCGGACTTGTTCACTGCCACCACTACCTTCTGCACATTGAATGCTTCCTTTGTGCCGTCCTTTTTGATAACCTTTACCTCTCCAACCATCGCATATCCTTTCTCATAGTCTGTGTCTATTTATTGTTCCCCGATTTACTCCACATTATCACTGGTACAGCTACCAGATGTTGTGTTTTATTATGGTATCACTTTCCATATATTGCGTCAAGAGGGATGTTATGGATTTGCGTAATTTTTTTGTATCGGTTATTCTGCTTCCCGCTTCATGCCCTGCCCCCGGCTGCCTCGATCATCAGGGGCAGCACCTCAAAGAGGTCGCCGCAGATGCCGTAATCTGCGCACTCGAAAATCGGCGCCTCCGCCGTACTGTTGACGGCAATGATGCACTGGGAATCCTGCATTCCGGCCTTATGCTGGATCGCCCCGGAAATGCCAAGGGCCACATAGATGCGGGGCCGGACCGTCTTTCCGGTCTGTCCGACCTGGTGGCCTGCTCCCAGCCAGCCGGCATCCACCACGGCCCGGGAGGCGCCCACCACGCCGCCCAGCTTCTCTGCCAGCTCCGCGGCCAATGCAACTCCCCGTTCCGGGTCCCTGCTGATGCCGTGGCCCACCGCCACGATCACCTCCGCGCCGGTGAGATCCACCATGGCCTTTGTCTCCTTTACCACCTCCAGCACCCTGGTGCGGATATCCTCCTCTGCAAGCCGGACAGATACCTGCTCCACATGCACCCGGTCTGCCAGCTCCTGGCTGAATTCTGCCTTTTTCATCACGCCGGGGCGCACGGTAGACATCTGCGGGCGAAACCTTGGACAGACAATGGTGGCCATCAGATGTCCCCCAAAGGCCGGACGGGTCATTTTCAGATTCCTTGCTTCCATATCATATTTATCCGGGTTCACATCCACATTGCTGTTCTCTGCCAGGAATTTCAGATATTTCTCTGTGTCCACAAACAGGCTGGTGCAGTCAGCCGTCAGCCCGGTGTGAAGGCGGGCCGCACACCTTGGCCCCAGGTCGCGGCCAATGTTTGTTGCCCCAATCAGGAAAATCTCCGGCTTGTACTCTGTCACCAGGTCACAGATCACCTTGGTGTAGGCATCTGTGGTGTACTCTGCCAAAAGAGGCGACTGGCACACCAGCACCCGGTGGGCGCCATAGCCCCCCAGCTGCCCTGCAAGCTGCCCTACCTGATTCCCCAGCAGCACGCCCCAGAGCTCACAGCCCAGGTCCTCCGCCAGCTTCCGCCCCTCGGAAAGCAGCTCAAAATCCGTTTCCATCAGCTGACCGTCCCGCTGCTCACAGAACACCCAAACGCCATGAAAGTCTTCTATTTTTGTATTATGAAATGCTGACATCATTTTTACCCCTCCCTATATCAGATGCTTTTCCTCTAAAGTGCCAAACAACTGCGCCACCATTTCCCTGGGGGTGCCGGACAGCATCTGCCCGGCGCCCTTGGCCGGCGCGGTGAAGGAACGAAACACATTGGTGGGGGAGCCCTTCAGGCCAATGGTGTCCACCTCAATCAGCTCGTCGTCCTTCAGCGCATCATAGTCATACACCAGCCGGGGCTTTTTGTCATATTCCAGAATGCCTTTGACTGCCATATACCTGGGGGTATTCAGCTCCTTGATACAGGTCAGCAGACAGGGCGTATGTACCTCCACCCTCTGGTAGCCATCCTCCAGCATCCGCTTCACTGTCAGGGTATTTCCCTCCTTTTTGATCTCCGACACATAGGACACCTGAGGCATGTCTAGCTTTTCTGCAATCTGGGGGCCCACCTGGGCCGTATCGCCGTCAATGGCCTGCCTGCCGCAGAGCACAACGGTATCCTCCGTAAGGCCGATCCGTTTGATGGCAGCCGCCAGGATCTGGGAGGTGGCAAAGGTGTCGGAACCGCCAAACTCCCGGGCAGACACCAGCACCGATTCATCTGCCCCCATCGCCAGGAGCTCATGGAGCATGGCATTGGCCTGGGTGGGGCCCATAGTCACAACAATCACCCGGCTGTCCGGGTTCTCATCCTTCATGGCAAGGGCAGCCTCCACTGCATTGAGGTCATCCGGGTTGATGATGGTCGCCATGGATGCCCGATCCATGGTGCCGTCTGCCTTAACCGCTACCTTTCCTGAGGTATCCGGAACCTGTTTTACACATACAATTATTTTCATTTCCATTCCTCCCCCTATCTCAAAAGACTGCCGGAAATCACCATCTGCTGTACCTGAGAGGTTCCCTCGTACAGGGTGGTAATCCGGGCGTCACGATAAAACCGCTCTACCTTGTATTCCTTGATGTAGCCGTACCCGCCGTGGATCTGCACCGCCTTGTAGGCCACACGGTTGCACATCTCTGATGCAAACAGCTTTGACATGGCGCAGCGCTTGGCGCCATCCGGGCTTCCTGCGTCCTTCATGACCGCAGTGTTGTACACCAGCTCCCGGGCGGCTTCGATCTCCGTGACCATATCTGCCAGCATGAAGCTGATGGCCTGGAAATTGGCAATGGGCCTGCCAAACTGCTTCCGCTCCCGGGCGTAGCGTATGGATTCCTCCAGACAGCCCTGGGCAATCCCCAGGGACTGGGCCGCAACCCCCAGGCGCCCGCCGTCCAATGTCTTCATGGCCGTGGAGAAGCCCCTGTGCAGAGGCCCCAGGAGGTCGCTCTTATGTACCCGCACATCCTCCATGATGATATCGCTGGTGGGATATCCGATGATTCCCATTTTATTTTCATGCTTGCCCACGCTGACTCCCGGCAGCTTCATGTCCAGGATAAACATGGACAGCCCCTTGCTTCCCTTCTGTGCAGCATCTGTCCTGGCGTAAACCACCGCATAATCCGCAAAGGGCGCTCCGCTGATAAAGGTCTTTCTTCCATTCAAAATGTAGAAATCCCCGTCCTCCACCGCAGTGGTTAAGGTGCTTCCTGCATCTGAGCCGGCGCCGGGCTCTGTCAGGGCAAATACCAGAATCTTCTCCCCCCTGGCAATGGGTGTCACATACTTTTCCTTCTGTGCATCCGTCCCGCAGAACAGTAATGGCCCCGCCCCCAGGGAATTGGAGGTATTGGCATAGAGGGACAGTACAGGGCTCACCCGGGCAAATTCCTCCACCATCAGCACATAGGCCAGGCTGTCTCCCCCCTGGCCCCCGTATTCCACCGGAATCTTCGTACCCAGGAACCCATTGGCTGCCATTTTTCGGTGCATCTCCCAGTTAAATTCCCCGGTGGCCTCCAGCTCCTCTAAAATGTCGTCGGTAAATTCTGTCTCCGCAAACTGGCGAAACAGCCTGCGCATCATTTCATGCTTCTCTGATAAAATCATACGTCTCCTCCTTCTTGCCCTGCCGGCATTCTATTCCATACAGGCCTTCAAGCCGCCCCAATGCTCCATGAAAATCCCCGGATCCATCGTTTTCAGGTCGTCTGCAATGGCCGGTTCAAATTCCATCTGATCCAGGATGTCCCGCTGAAGGTCAAGGCCCGGCGCGATCTCCGTCAGCGTTAATTTTTTGTCCACCAGCCGGAACACGCACCGCTCGGTGATGTAGAGCACCTCCTGGTGTTCCCCTGCATATTGGCCGCTGAAGGTAATCTGCTCCACCCTGTCCACAAATTTTTTGATGGTCCCTTCCTCTAGCACCGTTATTTTCCCGCTGCCTGCCTGCAGCTTTGCCTTGCCCACAAAATTCCCGCAGAAAATAACCTTGGGGGTAGCCTGGGTAATATTGATGAATCCACCGGGACCGGTCAGGCGCGGCCCGAACCTGCTGACATTATTATTTCCATACCGATCAATCTCACCGATGCCAAGGCAGGTAACCGACAGCCCGCCGCCGTCAATCAGGTCAAACATGGCTCCATGCTCTAAGGTCGCTTCCGGGTTGTAGGCGCTGCCGAAATTGGGCAGCCCGCTGGGGATGCCTCCCATCATACCTGATTCCGTGCTCATGGTAACGGTGTCAAGCATTCCCTCCTCGGCAATAATCCTGGACACGTCCGCAGCCATGCCCACGCCCAGGTTAATCACATCTCCCTGTTTCATCTCCATGGCACAGCGGCGGCAGATCACCTTCCGCTCGTCAAAGGGCAGGGGCTCAATGGCCGCCAGGGGCTTCTTGATCTGGCCGGAAAAAGCCGGCTCAAAGTAAATCCCCTCCGCCTGCCAGCAGGCCGCCTTGTCCGTAGCCTGCACCACATAGTCCACCAGCACGCCGGGGATCTTCACATCCTTGGGATTTATGGTGCCGCCCTTTGTAACGTACTCCACCTGCACGATCACAATGCCGCCGCTGTTTTTGGCAGCTGCTGCCACGGAATAGCCTTCATTGATGATGCTTTCGTGCTCAAAGGAGATATTCCCCTTCTCGTCTGCCGTTGTTCCGCGAAGAATGGCCACATCCAGGGGAAAGCTCTTGTAAAACAGGTACTCCTCCCCCTGAAATTCCACCAGCTCCACCAGCTGGTCTGTGGTGCAGCTATTCATCCTGCCTCCGTCGATCCTGGGATCCACAAAGGTTCCCAGCCCCACCTTGGTGAGGAGCCCCGGACGTCCGGCTGCAATCTCACGCCACAGATTCACAATGACCCCCTGGGGCAGGCAATGGCACTGGAGCTTGTTCTGCACTGCCAGCTCCCGCAGGGTAAAGGCAGAGCCCACATGTGCACCGGACCATTTGGTGATCAGGCCCTCTCCGGCCTCCCCGAGACGCGTCACGCCCCGCTCCTTCCAGTCTCCCATCGCGCTTCCCTGCTTCAGATTCAGGTTGCAGGGATGCCCTGTCTCCCGAAAGCTGTCCCGAATGGCGCAGCCAACCTCCTCCGCCCAGCCGGACAGTCCCATGCCCGCCACGCCGACAGTCGCCCCGTCGGGAATCTTTTTTGCGGCCTCTGCCGCTGTGATAAATTCAGCCATTTCCTTCTCCCTTTCTGCTGTTTACAGCTTTTCACTGCCTCAAGCCGCCTCTGTGGCAGAACTCCTTCGGCAATTCCTTGGTTTGATTATGTTTCATATATTTGCCGAACACTTTCATTGAACATGTTCACCTAGATACACTATAGGATACAGGAAGGAAAAATGCAAGGGGGAAAATATTTTTCAGAAAAATATACAAATCCCCGCTGCCGGATTTGTATAAATCGACAGCGGGGAACTGTTTTCCATTCGATATGTTCAATTAAAACCTTTCTGCAATGCTCACACTGCGGGGCCCTGCCGCCACGGTAAAGGCTGCCCTGCCTTCCTTTTCCTTTTTCTTAAAGATTGCAAGGGCTCTGCCGCGGTAAGAGGTGCAGCTTTCGGAGGTATAATTCTCCTCTGTGACGGGATTGGCGGAGCCAAAGCCGGAAAGCACAACATCTCCCTCTGCCCGGGCTGTCATCGCAAGGGCCGCATCCGGTACCAGTGCGCCCTCTGCGTCCACAACCTCCACGGCCACATAGAAGTAATCTCCCACCTCCTCTGCCGTCAGCCGAAGATCTGCCGCCTCCCCGGTTGTCTTCAGGGTGTCCCGGGATACCTCCGCACCCCCCTGATAGCTCACTGCCACAAGCCGGCCCGGCTGGTAGACGGTCTCAAACCGGACGCTCTGGGGAAGCTCTCCCTCCTTCTCCACCGGCTTTCTGCCAAGGCTTTCGCCATTCAAGAACAGCTCCACCTCCTCAGCACCGGAAAATACCATCACTCTGACAGGCTGCCCCTCCTGGCCCTGCCAGTTCCAGGATTTCCTCACATCCGTAAAGCCCCACATGCTGATCAGCTCTACCTTGCGGAAATCTGCCGGATCGTAGGAATAGACAAAGGTTTTCGGACTGCCCCACACCACGCTTCTGTATTCTCCCTGGGGAAGTATTGTTCCGTTTATATCCACATCTGCATCATTGGCCAGCCGCCATGGATAGGGGGAGCCATGGGACATCAGGCCATAGGGGCCCATTTTTACCCGGGGATCCTCCGGCTCCACGGAGATTGCCTTTCCAATCCCTGCCTCTCCGATATAGTCCACTGCCGTCCAGGTAAAATCTCCGATCACATAGGGCAGGCGCATCACCCTGGGCCACTGGAAACCGATCTCCTTGGGATAATTCTCAGACCCCAGCATGACACGGTCCGGATAGAGCTCATGGTCTGTCTCGTATTTTACCTCAAGATAATTGTAGCCCACCACATCCAGGCCATTGACAAAGGGCTCTGTATAATGCTCCCAGCTGGTATCCCGCCTGCCCTCCAGGTCCATATTCTGGGCATCTACCTCGCCGCCCATCACCTCAGCCATTTTCCTTCTGCCCTCCTCCATCAGGCCGTCATCCAGCCCGTTCCAGAAGGAGCAGACGCCATTGCTGACAGGGCGGCTGGGATCCAGGCTTCTGGCCGCCTCCGCCAGCCGGTTGGCCAGAACATACCCATTGTTCAGGCCGCCCCGCTCTGTGATCTCATTGCCGGTAGACCAGAGGATCACACCCGGATAGTTCCGGTCACGCTTCATAAATGCTGCCAGATCCTTCTGCCAGTCCGTATCAAAATACTGGTTGTAATCCCCAGGCTGCTTTCCCATCCCCCACACGTCAAAGGCCTCGTCAAACACGTACATGCCCAGGCGGCTTGCAGCCTCCATCAGGGCTTTGGAGGGAGGATTGTGGGTAGTCCTTATGGCATTGAAGCCAATCCTCTTTAATATCTTCAGCTTTCTTGCCTCCACCTCATAAGTGGATACGGCTCCCAAAAGCCCATTGTCATGGTGCAGGCAGCCGCCCTTCAGCTTGGTAACCTTCCCATTGATTCTAAGGCCATGGACAGCATCTGCCGTTACCGTGCGGATCCCGAACATAGCCTCTGTTTCGTCCACTGCTCCATCCGCAACAGGAACTGCATGGGTCTTGAAAGTTCCAACCTCCGTAACCCGCCCATGCAGCTGATAGAGTGCAGGGGTCTCGGCGCTCCAGAGCCTGGGCTCCTCCACGGTAATGGCCAGCCGGGCCGTTTCCCTCCCATTCCCCTGCACCTGCACAACGGTGCTGCGGGAAACAACAATGCGGTCGCTGCCCTCCTCGGTCAGAGATACCTCCACTCTGGCCAGACGGTTTTCCTGATATTCATTCACGACCTCCACCTGGGCCTGCAAAAACGCGTATTTCCCATTGCCCTCCTGGTCGTAGACAATCTCCCTGGTATAGGCAAAAATCCCGTCCTCCGCCACATGCAGCCTTGGGGTATGTACCAGCTCCACGGACCGGTAGATTCCCGCGCCGGAATACCACCTGGAATTGGGCTGCTGGCTGGGATTTACGGTCACCGTAATACTGTTTTCCTCCCCGCAGTATACATACTGGGTGATATCCACAAAAAAGGGCGCATACCCATAATGCTGAAGGGCTGCCCGGCAGCCGTTGATCTCCACCGTGGCGTTCATCATGACCCCGTCAAATTTCAAACCGATACAGCCCCCCTCCCACTCTGCGGGAATCGCAACTGTCCTGCGGTAATGTGCAACGCCGGCCGTATAGAATCCCATGGCCCCCCTTCCTTCGGCCTCCTGCGTCACGTCGCTCTCAATCATGTAATCATGGGGCAGATCCACAAGCCTTGTCTCACTTACTGCCCCCGGGAATCCCTCCCTGGTCCCATAGCCAAATTCCCAGCCCTGGTCTAAATTCTGGTTTCTCATCCGCTCCTCCGTTCCGGCCCTTATGAGCCATATTTGTTACTGTTCGCTCCGTTCACAGCAGCCTTCGCAAATCCGCTCATTTTTCTACGAAAAATGGCTACTTTTCGGTGTTTTGCGGGTCCCAAGTTCAAAAATCCTCTTGCAAGCCAGCTTGCGTCGGATTTATTGACCCTTTGACCCTGGTATCATCATAATCAAAAAAAACGGAAATGACAAGGACGAAAAAATCAACTATAATAAAATAGCAGGACAAAATGCACGATTATTTTGGAGCGGAGGTATCCAGATGCCCTATTTTGAAACCATACATGACCGAATTGCCTTTATCAGAGCCACCGAGATAGCCACTTTTTGCCCCGCAGCTGCTCCATGTCACGATGCGGCCTCGGATGCCCGCTGCAGCACACAGACCGCAGCCATTCAATCGCCTGCTGCCGGAGGCTTCCCTCCCGCTGCCATTCAATCGCCTGCTGCCGGAGACTTCTCTCCCGCTGCGGACAGGAACCGGCTGCAGTCCGCCGACTTTCAGGTCCTTTTGTATGTCTATGACCACAGGGGGATTGCGTGGAGCAAAAGCCCCCAGGGAACTCGAATAACAGAACGTCCCCTGCCCCGGAAGGGTTGGTATCACAGGCATGAATATGTAGAGATCCTGTATGTGATTGAGGGAAGCTTTGATCAGCTTCTGCTGGGAGAGCGCTGCCGTTTTCCCCAGGGCGCCTTTGTCATTACGGATCAGAACTGTGCCCATTCCGACTACCTTGAGGCCATAGATGCCGCTGTCCTCTTCCTGCAGATCCGGCCGGAATATCTGGACGAGCTGCTCCGGAGCTACCCGCAGACAGACGAGCTGCACCGCTTCCTGCTCCACACCCTGTACCAGCAGAAGACAGAGCAGAGCTTTCTGGAGCTTTCCCGGACCCAGGCCCCCTCCTTGGGGCAGTCCGGGGAGGATTCCCGGGCTTTGGAGCTTTCCCGGCTCCTTGAGCAGATCGTCCGGGAGGACCTAAGCCGCCTGCCTGGCAGCGAGCACGTACGCCGGGGACTTTTGATCCGCCTGCTGCAGAGCCTCTGCACCGATTACGCTCCGGTTCTGCACAGCAGCAGCCGGGAGAGCCGTGAAAAAGCCTTCCTATACGAGCTGGAGCGCTACATCCGCCTTCACGACGCAGATGTAACGCTCCACAGCCTGGAACAGGTCTTTCACTATCATCGGAATTATTTCAGCCTTATCCTGCAGAAATACCGGGGGCAGACCTTCCGGAAATATGTCCAGAATGTCCGCCTGGACCATGCCCTCCAGCTCCTTGCGGAAACAGCGCTGCCCGTCCGGCAGATCGCCGCTGCCGTGGGCTATGAGAACACCAGCCATTTTTACCATCTCTTTGAACAACGGTTCGGAATGCCCCCAAAAAAGGTAAGGGAGCTCCATGCTCCGGCTCCTGCCGGCTCTTCCTGCGACCCATGAGCTTCTTCCGGCTCTTCCTGCGAAGCATACGCTCCTGCCGGCTCCTCCTGCGACCCATGAGCTTCTTCCGCTCCCGCCTGCCCTACACTTGCCAAATATCCCGGTTGTACTCCGCAATGGTACGGTCCGAGGAGAAAAATCCGGCCTTTGCCGTGTTGACCAGCATCTTCTCCGCCCAGCTCTGCCGGTCCTCATAGTCAGCCAGCGCCTCCTCCTTCTTGGCCGCGTAGCTCTCATAATCCAGGAGCGTCATGAACCAGTCCTTGGAAATCAGCTCCCTGTGAAGCCGCGTAAGGTTCTCCCTCTGTCCCACCTTCAGCAGCGTCTCGCTCACAATAAAATCAACGGCCTCCTGAATATCCTCATTCGCTTCATAATATTCCTTTGACACGTAATCTGCTTTCTTATAGTGCTCAATCACCGTGTCCGAGGACTCTCCGAAAATGTAGATATTCTCCTCACCCACCAGCTGGGCAATCTCCACATTGGCCCCATCCATTGTCCCCAGGGTCACTGCCCCGTTCAGCATGAACTTCATATTTCCGGTGCCTGAGGCCTCCTTGGACGCTAAGGAAATCTGCTCTGAGATATCGCAGGCCGGAATCAGCTGCTCTGCCTTGGTGACATTGTAATTTTCCACCATCACCACCTTCAGGTAGGGGCTTACCGCCGGGTCATTGTTGATGACCTGCTCCAGACAGAGGATCAGGTGAATGATATCCTTGGCAATCACATAGGCCGGGGCTGCCTTCGCCCCGAAGATCACCGTAATAGGCCGGGCCGGACGCTTGCCGCCCTTGATTTCCAGGTACTTGTGAATCACATACAGGGCATTCAGCTGCTGGCGCTTGTACTCGTGGAGACGCTTGATCTGGATGTCAAAGACAGAATCAACGTCCAGCTCCACGCCCTGGGTTGCTTTCAGGTAGGCAGCCAGGCGCCGCTTGTTCCCCTGCTTGATCTCCAGAAGGCGGTTTCGCACAGCGGAATCCGAGCGGTAGTCCAGAAGCCTTGCCAGCTCCTCTGCATCCTTCTGCCAGCCGGTTCCGATCCGCTCATTGAGGAAATCGGCCAATTCATGGTTGCAGTGCATCAGCCAGCGGCGGAAGGTGATGCCATTGGTCTTGTTGTTGAATTTCTCGGGATAGATTTTATAAAAATGGTTCAGCTCATTGTTCTTCAATATCTCTGTATGAAGATATGCCACGCCATTGACGCTGTACCCATAGTGGATATCCATATTTGCCATATGCACCAGACGGTTCTCGTCAATGATGGCAAGCTCCTTCTGGGAATATTTCTCCTTCACCTGGGTATCCAGCTCCCGGATAATGGGCATCAGATGGGGCACCACCTGGTTCAGGTAATCCATGGGCCATTTTTCCAGCGCCTCCGCCAAAATCGTGTGATTGGTGTAAGCGCAGGTCTTGGACACAATCCCAATGGCCTTGCTCATGGGGATGCCCTCCTCCATCAACAGGCGGATCAGCTCCGGAATCACCATGCTAGGATGGGTGTCATTGATCTGGATAGCCGCATACTCCGGCAGGTCGTAGAGATTGCTGCCCTTGGCCCGGCATTCATCCAGGATCAGCCTTGCCGCATTGCTCACCATAAAATACTGCTGGTATACCCTAAGGCGTCTTCCTGCATCATCGCTGTCATCCGGATACAGGAACAAGGTCAAATTCCTGGCAATGTCCTCCTTGTCAAAGGAAATGCCCTCCCCCACAATGCTCTCATCCACTGTCTCAACATCAAACAGATGCAGCCGGTTGGTACGGTTTTCAAAGCCTGTTACCAGAATATCATACATCCGGGACTGCACCGTAAAGCCGCCAAACTGTATGGGGTACGTCGCATCTGTCTTCACAAGCCAGTTCTTCTCCTCCAGCCAGGGATTGGGCGATTCCTTCTGAAGATTGTTCTGGAAGCTCTGCAGGAATAATCCATAGTGGTAATTCAGCCCAACACCGTCCCCGGCCATGCCCAGGCTTGCCATGGAATCCAGAAAACAGGCCGCCAGGCGGCCAAGTCCGCCGTTCCCTAAGGAGGGCTCCGGCTCCAATTCCTCAATGGCCGAAAGCTCCTTGCCATACTGTGCCAGGGTCTCCTTCACTTCCTCATAAATCCCCAGGTTGATCAGATTGTTGGACAGCAGCTTTCCAATGAGAAATTCCGCGGAAATATAATATACCTTCTTTTTGCCCTCCTTGGATTCCTTCTCCTCTGCCATCTCGTTTGTCAGCGAAAGCAGCGCCTCATACAGCTGCCGGTCCGTACAGGCCGCAAGATTGTTGCAGCAGAGCCGTTCCAGTTTTTCCCTGATCCTTGTATTCTGGTTCATATTCAATAACCTCCTACTCTGTTTCATCCAGTTTCCTTTTTATTATATGTATTTTTCCGAATCTTATCTTGCAATATTCCTGCAAAACATGATACAATTCTATCAATTTGTTTCCATTGATTACCATTTACTCATGATTATTAGCAGGAGGAGCGCCTATGAATATCCTGTCCTATGAACACATCCAGGAGCAAAAAACCCACGGGGATCTCAAGTTCCCCTTCAATATCTATCCCTGCAGCATTCCTCTGGATTTTGCAGCGGTTCCCCTCCATTGGCACAATGACATGGAGCTCATCTGTGTCAAAAAGGGACAGGGAGAGATCTCCGTGGATCTTGTGTCCCACCAAGCCAGTGAAGGCGATATCTTTCTGGTGCCCCCCGGGCACCTTCATGCCATCCGCCAGGCAGAGGGCCATTCCATGGAGTACGAAAATATCATTTTCCAGCTCTCCCTTCTGATGAGCTCCCCTACGGATTTCTGCAGCCAGCAATTTTTTGCCCCGCTGCTCCAGGGCCGTTCCACCCTGCCTGCCCGCATTTCAACAGAGCATCCTCTCCACGCCCCACTGGCCGCCTGCCTGGCAGAAATCGACCACTACAGCTCCCGGGGGGATGCCTTGAGCACCCTGGCCATCAAATCCCGGCTCTTTGAGCTGTTCCGCCTGCTGTTTTCCTGGCAAAAGCAGGAGACAAACGCTCCTTTCGCAAGCCTCCGGCCCAAATCGCTGGATCTGGTAAAGACCATTATGAAATACGTGGAAAACCATTATGGGGAACGCCTGACCATTGAAACCATGGCTTCTGTCAGCGGCTTCTCCCAGTCCCATTTTATGAAATTCTTCAAGAATACCATGGGCGTTTCCTTTATCGAGTATCTGAACGATTACCGGCTGACCATGGCGGCCCGGCTGCTTTTGGCCTCCTCGGATGCCATTGTGGCCATTTCGGCGGAATGCGGCTTTGAAAATCTTTCTTATTTTAACCGGATGTTCCGGCGCAAATACGGGGTTACGCCCAGTGAATACCGGAAAAACCCATAACTATAAATCCATGCCAGCTCTGAAAGGCAACACCAGCTATCATCGTCGCATACTGCTATGGACAGCATATAGAATGCCCTTTTTTACTACACAACCGCTTCAATCAAAACCTTATCGCCAATGGTGATTTCATGAACACCGATTTTCTTATTCTTGTTAAAGCAAAAGCTTAGCATATAGCCCTTCCGCTGACGATAGGAATCCAAATAATCCATCAGCTGCTGTTCTCCACGTTTATTGTATTGGTCCCCTCGCCAGATTTTTAATTCGATCACAAACTGCTCCCCACGATAGTCTACAATCACATCTGTACGTCCCAAATCTCGTGTCCGGGCTTCGATATAATAATTTCCCACACCATTTATAATCGGACGCAGATATAACAGGAAAAATTTTCGTCCTGATTCTTCAACAAAGGCATCGTCCTGATCATGATACAACTCATGAAAATGCTCCACAAACTTTTCCAACACCCGGCGCACATCCAGATGCCCATTCACTACATACTGATTTTTATCATATTGCGCCGCACAGGAAATCTCCTTCCCTTCCATTTCCTGCCTGGACAGAAAATAATTATACAGCAGAGTATCAAAAATACGATTGGCCGGAACCACCGTATTGTCACTATTTTTTACAAGGCCAAACATCATTGCCAGATCAATGGATGGTGTCAGTGCATGATATTCAATGATTCTTCCCGAAAAAAGCAACTCACTCAGCATCTGCTTCAGATCCGGATACAACTCCACTTTATCAATCAGAGATTCAAACAATGTGTTTTTCTCTGACAGAAGCATCTTAACTGCAGCCAAAAATCCATTCTTTGTCCAGACAGATTCTTTGTCTCCGAAAGCCTCCATCCGGCTAACCGTCTCGTCCAGCAATTTGCACAGCTTTGACACCAGGAACGGGTAGCCTCCCGTATACTCATGCAGAAGTCCTGACATCAGATCTACGTCCATTTTCACACCACAGTCCTGCACATAGGAGCACAGCAGGAGCTCAATATCCTTTTTTGAAAAATTCAAATCTACATCAAAATCAGCCGCTATATTCCACGGACTGTTGGTTTTTTGCATATCCTCCGGCCGCAGCTTTCTTTTCATGTTTTTCACATCATAAACTCCCGCCAAAATTACCGACTGAAAGGTGGCAGCTCCTCGTTTCTCTCTGTCAAGATAATATTTCCGTAGCTGAGCCAGAAAGTCAAGAAAAACCTGATTATTCGTTGCGCTGTCTACTTCATCAATCATCAGAACAATCGGTTTGGGCGACTTTTTACAAAATGCCTGCAGGGAAATAAACAGATCTGTCAGATTAAAGCTCTCTGTCAAACTCTGAAGCAGTTTCTCCAGTAATACCATCAACTCCTTCACATCCAGAATCTTCGTTTCCTGCACATACGCCAATTCATTGAGCAAAACAGTGGAAAATGACCGTGAAAATGCATATTCATTCGTAAATGCCTCGTCACCCAACGCCTGAAAATCCAGGCTCAAAACAAGATAATCCCGCTTCAGTTCATGAGCCAATGCGTTGAGCATGGTGGTCTTCCCATATTGTCTGGCCCTGTTTATGGTAAAATAATCCCCGCGCACTACCATATCACGAACCTGGGCGACCCGTTCGCGAATATCCACCATATAATGTTTTTCCGGCACACATAAACCTGTAATATTAAAATATTTTTTCATAGCGCTGCCTCTTTCACCAAGCCTGCGAATCAGGCATTATCCGATATTCCTGCTTTTATAATATCATGAACTTATCTGTCATTGCAATGCTTCTGTATCAATGATTTTTCTACAGTTCTCTTCGAGTTAAAGTTCAGAGCTGAATCCACGCCGTTTATATTGACAAATTTTTGTCAAAGTAGTAACATTAGATTAACAAACAGTAACTGAAAATAATTTTACAGGAGGTTTTCCCAATGAACAATTTACGCTTGGAAGTTGAAAATGAAATCGCTGTATTAACCATCTCAAGACCCGGCGCCCTCAATGCCCTCAACAGCGAGACCCTGGACGAGCTGAACACTGTCCTCACCGAGATCGAGGCCAGAGACGACGTGAAGGTCGTGATCCTCACCGGCGGCCCGGACAAGAAGGACAATCCCTACAAGTCCTTTGTGGCCGGCGCAGATATCGCTGAGATGGTGAATTTCTCTGCAGCCGAGGCCCGCGCTTTTGGTATGAGGGCTTCCGTTCCCTTCTTCAAGCTGATGAATATGCGTCAGGTTACCATTGCTGCTGTCAACGGCTTTGCCTTAGGAGGCGGCTGCGAGATCGCCATGGCATGTGATATCCGCATTGCTGCAGAGAATGCCACCTTTGCACAGCCTGAGACAGGACTGGGCATCATTCCTGGCTTTGGCGGCACCCAGAGGCTTGCCCGCCTGGTAGGCATGGGCCGAGCCAAGGAGCTGATCTTCACCTGCGACAACATTGACGCCAACGAAGCATACCGCATCGGCCTGGTGAACAAGGTGGTAGCCAAGGAAGAGCTGATGGAGACTGCCAAGGCAATGGCCGCAAAGATCATTTCCAAGGGAAGCTATGCCGTATCCGTGGCCAAGGCTGCCATCAACAATGGGTATGATATGGATATTCAGAATGCCGTAGAGATGGAGGCCAACCTGTTTGGCATCACCTGCTCTACCCATGACAAACAGGAAGGCATGAGCGCATTCCTGGAGAGAAGAGCTGCCAATCTGACAGACTTTTAACATTTCATCCAAACTATTGTTTGAGCCGCCGGTATGCCGACGGCTCATTTTTAAAACTCCAAAATCCGTTCAATATTCCGATGGATCAGCTCCTCCAGCGCTTCCAGGCGCCATTCCTTCGATCACCTGGGTATCGTTGTTTACAATAAAGCCGAAATTATTTTTGTGGCGGTCCTCGTTGAAGATCACGGCATCAATCACAAACATCTGTTTCGTCTCCTCCTCCAGGCCGAATTCTTCCATTTTCCGCAAAACTGACGCAATTGTGGAATTACTGCTGTCTACCGCAGCATAGGGCAGGAAACCATAGTTCTCAGAGGTAAATATGTCACACACAGAACAGATTCGTTTCTCATGGGTTCGCAGCCCGTAGGAGACAAAATCATCGGTAAACCGCCCCACCAGCTGGCTGGCATAATACTCCGAGTAAGGCTCCAGGCCGGCATTGCGTGCACCGGAGCTTCCTCTCTTCAGCATCTTAATGGTGTCCCCTTCCCGGATCCAGCACTTGGCAAAGGAACCGTCCGTGCCGTATTCCGGGGAGGTGGTACTCAGCTGCCTTCCATGACGTCCTCCCTCAAAGGCCGTCTTCGCAATGGTCTCATTGAAGGGGTGGGTGTACAGGGACAAATCCTCCCAGGAAAAAATGCTGTCCACCGGCTTTGCCCAGAACGTATCGATCAGGGACAGTGCATGGGAAATATCGATAAATCCTTTCAGTGTATCACAGCCGCTTAGCTCCAGCAGTTCTCTGATATTCTCCCGGTGCTTGGGCGCCCTCCGGTTGGCAATAAACACCCTCAGATCCCCAAACCATGCCGGCAGCTCCTGAAGCTGTCGGTCAATCACAATACTGTCCAGCCGGGTATCCATATGAAACTCGGCAATGGGTACATTTTTATTCAGTAAGTAATATTTCCGGTTGTCCTCCGTACTGCTCCTCCCTGCTGCCATCACTTTCTCATTGTCCGAAATACGCGCTCTCTGCTCCTGTCTGTCCTGCTCCCGAAATGGAACTCCCCTGCCTAAAGTACCAGGGAGGGTGCGGAATAAGTACGTGACGCCAGCTCACTGTTGAGCATATACAGGCTGCGGGCATCCTCTCCATAGAGCTCCATCTTGGTGATCTGGTCCATGGAATTCTTCTCCTCCTCACCCTGCTCCTTGATGAACCAATCCAGGAACTGTGTGGTGCGGAAGTCCTTCACTACCTGGGCTGCCTCGTAGATCGTATTGATCAGGGATGTCACATACTGCTCATGGGCAAGGGCTGCCTTCAGGGGATCCATGGGGGTCTCATAGGTCTTGTCCGGCTTTGCGATGGCCTCTAAGGTCACTTGTTCCCCGTTGTTCTGCAGGTACTGGTAGATCAGCATAGCGTGATCCTGCTCCTCCTTTGCCTGGATCTCATACCAGTTGGCAAAGCCGTCCAGCCCTTTTTGGGAATAGAAATTGGCCATATCAAGGTACAGATAGGCCGAATAAAACTCCTTGTTAATCTGATCATTTAGTAATGCCGATACTTTTGCATCCATCCTTTATCCTCCTTGTATCAAAATAATCGAAATCATAAGCTGTCATTGCTATTATACCCTTTTGCATTTTTACTGGCAAGGCCATTTCGGAAATTTTCACCCCACGCATAAGCAACAAAGTTACTTTTCACGGGTCAGGAATGCGCACTAGCTGCGCAGGGTCTGCCCCAGCGAAGCGAGGGTATTCCGTGAGAACATGATTCAGGAGTGAGGGGCGATTTTTGCGCAGCAAAACTTTAAATATCGCCCCGAATCGTTGCTATTCACGGCCCCTCGGGCCGTGAATAGCAACGTAACAAAAGCTCCTGATACACTGCCCGGGTATTCTCCTCTGCCTCATCATTGAGATAATAGGTCGTTCCATCCCTCGTCTCCAGCTTTACATAGGATGCCTCCCCCTTGCGGACACATACCTGGCAGGAATGATAGTCCTTATCCAAAAAGCTCCCCTTATAAACCGTCTCTGTGGCTGTCCCCACCCGCTTGCTCATAGACGGAAGCTCTCCTATCAGCTCCGCTGATTCAATTTCCTGGAAAGGAATCCGATACTCCTCCCCAAACTGCCGGGAGACCACAGCCCCTTCCTCTATCTTAAGGGAAATGGGCACAAAGTCCGTGGCCAGCAGCAGAATCATTGCCCACAGCAGCAATGCCGCCGTAAGGATACCGGCTCCGATAGCAAATACCTTCCCGCTGGTTTTTGCAAGGTTGACCGTTGTTCCGATCCCCACCCGCTTATTCACCAAAAAACGGCTGTCCTTTTTGTTGTAGTAAATAATTCCCCCCAGCCAGTGGGCATCCTCGTCCTCATCCCAATAAGCCTCATCTGCATAAGCCTCATATGCTTTACGGATGTTTCCCTCCGTAAGCACCATCTGTACCAGCAGCAGCGCCGAAAGCACAAGGGTTCCGGCCACTACCACCCAGAACAGCTGATGAGGACGGTGCATCCCATACCATATCACAAAAAGAAACAGGCTGTTCTCCCACACAGCCAGGCACCAGAAACGCCCCCACTGATACTGTCGCACCCGGGCTACCTGCTGATTCACCTCGCTGTGCCAGCTGACCACATCTGTCCGCATCCTCCAGAAGTTATACATCACCCACAGGAGGGCCAGGCCGCCTGCTGCCATAGATAGCAGCACCAGCTCCGACCACCAGCCGAAAAAGGAATCCCCTGCCAGGAACAGCTCGCCGATTACCGGAACAAATCCCAGGAGGCCTCCCAAAAAGCCTCCCTTCCAGAAGGGCCTGGGCTGAGGTCTGGAAGCCGCCGTCACATCCACATGGCGCTGACTGGCTGCTCCCGCTCCGGCTTCTGCCGCAAGTTCTCCGGAACTATGATCTGCCCCGCAGTCATCTCCGGCCCCCTCCTCTGCATCCATGGATGGAACGCCAGTCTCCCTTGCCTGGGTTCTCCACTCCTGCTTCATCTCCCGAAGCCTCCGGTTGGCCGTAAAATGGGGAATAAAAAATATCACAATCACCAGCATCAGCCACAGCATCTGCAGGCTCAGGGAAATAGAGCTGCGCCCCGGAAGGCAGCTTGCAGCAAAAAGCCCCAGGCATACCCACAACAGAATCTGCATGGTACGTTTATAGTATCTCTGGACCCCCAGTACCCGGTTATCCTCCTTGGCCCCGGGCCACAGGGTCACGCCAAACAGGATGTTGCCCTTCCGCATCCCCTCATAATACAGGATTCCAAACATAAGAAACGCAATTGGCACAAAGCAAATTGCCATAAAGATCTTGATCCCCATTCCTTGTTCCTCCTTTTGCTGCATTCTTCCTAACGCTCCGCCATCAGCTTCCCGTCTGCCTTTTCCCGGCTGCGTTCTTCCTAACTCTCCGCCATCAGCTCCTGCCAGCGCTCCTCTGCTGCGCCGTCAGCCTTCCTCTGCCGTCCCTCGCGCTCCCCGGCAGCGCCCAACCTCCGGTACTGCTGATCCACCTCTGCCGCCAGCTCCTGCCGGGTGACGCCCCCAAGCCTGGCCTCTGCCACCAGCAGGCGGATGGTAGCCTGCATCTGCTGCCAGGCCGCCTCGTTGAGCCGCCCCTCGCAGTGTACCTTCGCGCCGTTGCGGCGGTCGGTAATGATATAGCCCTCCTGCTTCAGAAGCTGATAGGCCTTGTTTACGGTCATGGCATTGACGCCTGCCTCCTGGGCCAGGGCCCGAACCGTAGGAAGCCGCTCCCCGTTCATCAGAGTTCCCTCTGCAATAGCCAGTACAAAGGTGTCCCGAATCTGCTGATAAATAGGAACCTCGCTTGCAAAATCCAGTGTCATTATCATCTTCGCTCACCTCCTTTTGTACCGCATGTATTATTTATTCTATTTGCATTATTTATATTAATACATATTGATAGGATTGTCAAGAAGAAAGTCAAATGACTGCAAGCAATTGCATAACTCGTTGTTCTCGGGAATAATGAATAAAAATATTTTATATTTCTTGAAATACGAGAATCTATATGATACGATTAGATTGTATGATCAAACAGAAAGCAGGATGCGATTTTCCGGTGGTGCCCTCTAGTACATAAAGGGGGCGATGCCCATGAACACAATAGAAGTTCTAACACTATTGTTACTCATTTTTGCGGCTCTATCGTATTTCGATAATCACTACAAAAAGAAATAGCATCCCAACCCGCCCAAGGTAGATGCTAATTCTTTTCACTACTTAAATTACTGAGGGCAATCGGAGATTTCAATTCCGATCACTTTCTAGTATGATTATACACCAGAGCCGCTTGTTTTTCAAGTGGCTCCTTTTTTAATATCAAGATATTTACCATAAAATTTCTTTCCTCACCTTTTTCTATTGACAAAACGACAACCATGTCGTATAATTCCAAAAAAGACATTAATGTCGTTTTTCAGAAAGGAGCAATCACTCATGACAACATTTCAGTTACGGCCATGGACGCCAGACGATGCATACGCCCTGGCTCTGGCTGCCAACAACCCTAAGATTGCCGAAAACCTGCGCAATATCTTCCCCTCCCCCTATTCCCTGGAGGATGCACAATGGTTTATTCAGGACTGCATTTCCCACACAGGGAAAAAGCAGCTTGCCTATGCCATAGAGGTTGACGGGGAGGCAGCGGGAAGCATCAGTATTCTCGTAAAGGAGGACGTATATGAAAAATCCGCAGAGCTTGGCTATTGGCTCTCCGAGAAATACTGGCGCAGAGGGATCACCTCCCGGGCAGTGGCCCTGATCTGCCAGGAAGCATTTGCAGCCTTTGATATCGTTCGTATTTACGCCGAACCCTTTGCCCACAACGCTGCCTCCAGAGGCGTTCTGGAGAAGGCCGGCTTTACCCTGGAGGGCACCATGCGAAATGGCGTTTATAAAAACGGCGCTGTCTGTTCTTACTGCATGTACGCAATTCTCCGGGAGGAGATGGAAATGCTCTATGGGAAATAAGGGGGAAAAAACAAAAGAAATCATCCGCCAGGAGGCATACCGGCTTTTTGCCGAAAAGGGGTTCCAGCGGGTGACTATGACCGATATCTGTGAAAAAACCGGCCTGAGCCGCGGGGGCGTATACCGGTATTATTCCAGTACCGGAGATATATTCTCTCAAATCCTGTCTGAAAAAACCGCTGCCCGGCAAATGGAGCAGGGAAAGTCCCCGGCGGTAATTTTGGAGGAGCTCCTGGAAGAAATGAAACATGAAATTCTGGACAGGGAATCCTCCTTAAGCCTTGCCACATATGAATATGCCAATCTGGGAAACCAGGATTTTTTCATTGAGCTGAATCATAAGGCCCAGGAGAAATGGCAGCAATTTATCAGCCATGGCATAGAAACAGGAGAATTTGCAGACGTGGACCCAAGGCAGATGGCAGAATTGATCCTGTATTACTATCAGGGCCTTCGTATGTGGTCCCGGGTGATTCCTTTTGGGGAACAGGAAGGGGACAATTTCGCGGAGACAATCCGCCGAATGCTGTTACGAAATGACGCCCCATAGTGGGAAGGGGAGGCCTCCCCTTCACCCTCTGACCGCCATCCGGTTAATCTGTGTGGCAATATACCCGGCCCCATAGCCATTGTCAATATTTACCACTGCAATGCCATTGGCGCAGGAATTAATCATGGTGAGCAGCGCCGACAGCCCTCTCATGCTGGCCCCGTAGCCCACGGAGGTTGGGACGGCAATCACCGGCTTGTCCACCAGCCCTCCAAGGACGCTGGCCAAGGCCCCCTCCATCCCGGCCACTGCCACAATACAGTTGGCCTCCTGCACATCCTTAAGGTTGGCCAAAAGGCGGTGGATCCCAGCTACCCCCACATCATAGATCCGCTCCACATGGCTGCCGAAATACTCCGCCGTCTGGGCTGCCTCCTCTGCCACCGGAATGTCCGCGGTCCCTGCCGTGCAGACTGCAATCCGGCCGCTCCTTTTTTTCCCCGGCTTTTCCACCTTGATAATCCGGGATACCTCATCATACTGCACCTCTGGAAACCGCTCCTTCAAAAGCTCATACTGATGCCGGGAAGCCCTGGTGCCAAAGGCCTCCCCCTCCTCTGCAAGGAGCCGCCCGAAGATCTCCACCAGGAAGGGATCTGCCTTCCCGCTGCAGAAAATCACTTCCGGGAAGCCGGACCGCAGCTTCCGGTGGGTATCCAGCTTGGCATAGCCCAGATCTTCAAAGGGCTGCCGCCGAAGCAGCTGCTCTCCCTCCTCAACGGTCAATGTCTGGTTCTTTATTTTTTCCAAGATCTCCCTTGTATCCATGTTACATTTCCTCCAACAATCCCTGAATGCCTTTTTCCCGAAAAATATCCTTGTAATAGCCAATCTCATTCTGGATCAGGCTGTCAATCACCTGCATTCCCAAAAGCTCCACCGGGGCCTTGTCGTCTGTCAGCAGGTATTCTCCCTTCTCATAAGCCGTAAGGCCTGCCGCCTCCTGCCGCAGCACATGGGCCAGTTCCTCATCTGCAAGCCTGTTGATGGAGGACTCCATCACTGCCAGCAGATCCCCGCCCTTCCCTGCAAACAGTTCCCGGTTGGTGCTGCCTGCCACATCCACAGTATATACCTTCGAAAATACGGATGCAATGGTGTCTGACAGATATTCGTTGATATTGCCCTCCTCCTGGGAATGCATGTTCATGTTCACCACCATCACCCCATCCTCCTTCAAATGATCCCGGACCATGGTAAAAAATTCCACAGAGGACATCTGAAAGGGAATGGTTATATCCTGGTAAGCATCCACCATAATCACATCATACTGCTGATCCACTGCCTGAAGGTAGGCCCGGCCATCGTAGGTAGCCACCTCCACATCCTGGGGCAGATGGAAATATTCCCGGGCCAGGTCTGTTATTTTCTCATCAATCTCCACCCCTTGGATGTTAAGATCATCAAAATATCTCCGGCACTGGGTTGCAAAGGTCCCTGTCCCCATCCCTAAGATCAGCACATCATCCCCTGGCTGGATATCTGCCATCATGGGAGCCAGCAGGGCGTAATCGTAGTACATACCGGTGAGCCCGGCCTCCTTCATATAGATGGACTGCACCCCGAACAGCACGTTGGTGGACAGCACCACGCTGCGGAGGTTGTCCTTCACCTGGAGATAATTGTAGATGGACTCTCCCTCATAGACAAGATTCCCCTCCCAGAAGGCAAAATCCGAGGTATGGCCAAAAATGCCGCACAGCACTGTCAGCACGGTTGACACAATGCAGGCTATGGGCCTTACACCCTTGCTGATAAAATAAATCAATGCCAGGGCCAGCAGGATCCCGGAAAAGATTAAAAAGGTGGCAGATGTCCCCACCGCCGGAATGGTGACAAAGGTGGGCAGAAAGGTCCCTATAATACTGCCGATGGTATTGCAGGCCCCTAAGGCCCCCACGGTCTTGCCGCTGTCCTTCAGGCTGTCCACCGTATATTTTACCAGGGAGGGCGTCACTGTGCCCAGCAAAAACAGGGGATACACAAAGATCACCATACAGGCCAGGAAGGCCGCAATGATCAGAAAATTCGTGTTGATGGCCAAAACCAGCGCCCCGGAAATCCCCAGGATAATGTACTTGCCCAGCAGTGGGATGGCCGCAATCCACACCGCTGCCACAAGAAGCCGCAGATACAGCTTGTCCGGATTGGGGTTCTTGTCCGCGCTCCTGCCGCCCCAGATATTCCCCAGGGCCATGGCAATCATAATCGTTCCGATGATGATGGTCCACACGATCTGGGAGGAGCTAAAATATGGGGCCAACAGCCTGCTGGCCCCCAGCTCCACTGCCATCACCGACACGCCGGCAAAAAATTCCGTCAGATACAGATAATATTTGTTTTTTAAAATTGAGCTTTTTTCCATGATGTTCCTCCCATAGCAGTCCTGAAAATGTCCTTCTTCTATTTAATACCATATCATGGCAGCGGGTCAAGTATTATTTATAATTCTTACTGTTATTCCGATACTTTCCCGGAGAAACCCCCACCTTTGCCTTGAACAGACGGCAAAAATAATTTTCATTCTCAATCCCCACCAACGGCCCAATCCCGCTGATGGGCAGGCTGGTGGACCGAAGCAGATGCCTGGCCTGCTCCATCCGCAGCTGGATCAGGTATTCCCCCGGAGTGTATCCCACGTATATGTGGAAGATCCGGGTCAGATGGTATTTGCTGATGCCTGCAAAATCCGAGAGGAAGTCCAGGGTCAGGGGATGCGTATAATTGTGCTCCATATATTTCACCAGATAGCGGATATTTTCCGGCAGGCTGCACAGATCCTGCCGATACTGGGGAGATTCCAGCAGCAGCATCATCAGAAGATTCTCAATGGCATTGGAAATCTGAAGCTCCCTGTGGGGCGCCAGCCCGTCATACAGCTTAAGCAGCTGCTCCAGCCGATCCTGGAAGCTCCCTGCCTCTGGAAAGGAGAAGACCACCGTGCCTCCCAGGACGAATTCTTGGAATATCCGGTCAATAAATGCTCCCTCCAGATGGAGATCCCCATGCTTCCAGGTTCCCTCCCTGGTTCCGTAATAATGGGGCTTCCTGCAGTTAATCCAGAAGCCGTCTCCTGCCCTTAACTCGTAGCTCTTCCCCTCATATTCCAGAAAACCCGCCCCCTCGTAGGTAAAGAGCAGCAGATAGGAGTCCAGTCCTGCCCGCCTGGTAAAATACCGGCTTCCCACCTCCAGGATACTGAAGGCCTGCATACAGAACAAATGCTCCCTGGCGTAGCTGCTGGTGGGATGGGGCGGGCACACGTGGATGGTCCCGTCAATATAAAAGGAGCCCTGCATCAAAGAAGGGGAGGCATTCCTGTGATCCGTCAAAAGCCCCTTGTCCGAATAGAAGGGAACCACATCCTGATAGTTCTGCTCCGTACAGGGAATGCTGACCTGCCGGGTATAAAAATGAAGATTGTCAAACATCAAGATACCTCCTCGTGCGCCGCAATATTGTGCAATATTTCCGCAATTTCATTTCTGTTTTCCCTGATTTAATTATACTAAAATCTCATATAAAGGCAAGCAATATGATTTCTTTCTAACAGCAAGATCCGAAAAAGGAGGTTCATTATGGAATTAAGAGAGCTTAGGACCATGCGCCGGGAAAATCCCATAGGCATTGACTGCACCCCATATTTTTCCTGGAAAATAACCAGCAGCCGGCAAAATGTGATGCAGACTGCGTATCAGCTGAAGGTCTACACCCAAAGGGGCGCCTTCCTGTGGAACAGCGGCCGGATCTTCGGGAGCTTGCGCCGGAATTTACCGTGTACGAAAAATATCTCTGCTATCAGACCTACGATGTAACCGGGCTCCTGAAAGAGGGGGAAAACACCTTGGAACTGTATGTGGGCGATGGCTGGTACTGCGGTCCCAAGACCCAGCCTGCCGGGCCGGAGGCCGGTTCACGCTGTCCTGTTTCAGCTCCGCCTGGAATATAAAAGCGGAGCAGCAGAAACCATCTGCTCCGACAAACAGGTACAGGCGTCCCAGGGGCCTGTCCGCTCCTCTGACCTTTTTGCCGGGGAACTGTATGACGCCAGGAAGAAGCCTGTGTCAAAAAAGCCGGTGAAGCAAAAAGATTATGGCTATGAAGCTCTCAGAGCCCAGGTGGGAGAACCCATCCTCCCCATTCTGACCCTTCCGGTACAGAAAAAATACCTCTCTCCCAGGGGGGAGACCATTTTGGATTTCGGCCAGATCATGGCAGGCCGGGTACGGATGGACTTGGAGCTTCCTTGGGGAACGAAGGTCATCCTGGATCATTTTGAGGCTACGGACCGGGAGGGGAATTACTTCAACAGCTTTGAACGGGGAATGGGAAAGCACTGCGACCAGCGGGATGTCTATATTTCGGACGGCACCAGGCAAACCTACGAGCCTTATTTTACCTACCACGGCTTCCGCTATGTTCGGGTGCAGCTCATACCGCCCCAAACCGGCGAATCACAGACCCTGCCCGAGATCGATCCCAAGGCTTTTACTGCTGTGGTCCTCTCCACCGCCATGAAGGAGACAGGCACCTTCTGGTGCGCAGACCCCCGCCTAAACCGTCTGTACGAAAATACCCGGTGGTCCCAGCGGTCCAACATGGTATCCATCCCCACGGACTGCCCGCAGCGGGAAAAGGCCGGCTGGACCGGGGATATTATGATCTACGCCGCCTCCTCCCTGCAGAATGAAGATACCAACCTGTTTTTGGAACGATGGCTGGAAAACCTTGCCTTAGATCAGGACAAAAACGGGGCCGTTCCCGTGGTGGTGCCCTACACCGGAATCTATCCGCCCCTGGCGCGGATTCTGGGGCTTCTGTCCGGCAACCGTGGGATCCCTGCCTCCGCCGGCTGGGGAGATGTGGCAGTTCTTGTGCCCTGGGCCATGTATGAGCTCACCGGCAACCGCACTGTGCTGGAACAGCAATATACCTCCATGAAACGCTGGTGCGGCTACATTATCCACAATGCCAGACATCGCAGGAACCGAAAGCTGGGTCTGCCCAAGGAGGTAGACCAGTATCTCTGGAATACGGGATTCCATTTCGGAGAATGGCTGATCCCCAGCCTTTCGGAAAAAGGCTATGGCAGAGAAACCTGGAAATCCCTGTTTGCCTCCCGCTGCTATACGGCCCCCATTTTCGGATATTATTCCGTAAAAACCATGGCCAAAATTGCCGGCATCCTGGGGCAAGAGGAGGACTGCACCTACTACCAAACAATAGCCGGGCATATGAAGGAGGCATTTTGCAAAGGCATCCTGACGCCTGACGGACAAATGCCCATCCGGCTTATGGGAGCCTACGTACTGCCTCTGTATTTTGATCTGGTACCAAAGAAATGGCAGGAGCAATTCGCCCAAACACTGGTTCAGATGATTGACCAAAACGGAGGCTGCCTGGACACGGGATTTCTGGCAACCCCCTTCCTTCTGGATACCCTGTGCAAAATCGGCCGGCAGGACAAGGCCTGGCAGCTTCTGTTCCAGACAAAAGCCCCTTCCTGGCTGTTTGCCGTGGAGCACGGCGCCACCAGCATCTGGGAAAGCTGGCACGCCTTTGATTCCCAGGGAAATCCTTTTTCCATGAGCCTGAACCATTATTCCTTCGGCTGCGTAGACGACTGGATCTTCCGCAAAATCGGCGGGATTCAGCCCCTTGCCCCGGGATTTTCCCAAATCCGGATTGCAATTACGCCTGATATTCCCCTGACAGCTGCCAGAAGGACTTTTGTAAGCCCCTACGGCAGGATTGTCAGCGACTGGCGGCGGGAAGGCCGTACCTTTTTCCTCCATGCAGCAATCCCCTGCAATGTTCAGGCCATCATAGAACTACCGGATGGCCAGCGTTTTACGGTTGGCAGCGGAACCTATGATTTTACCTGTACCATATCGGAAGCTTAAGATATATGGAGAACTATTGAGAAAAGGAGCATGATCATGAACAAGAAAAATTCAAAATTCTTTTATGCCATAGGAGCCATGGGAAAGGATCTGTACTCTGCCTTTATGGGGTCCTTCCTGACCATTTACCTGACGGATGTATTCGGCCTGTCCGGAATCGCCATGGGCACGCTGTTCCTGGTTGCCCGCATCTGGGATGCCGTAAATGACCCCCTGATGTTTCTGGGGATGGTCATCATGTTTGCCGGAATCGGGATTATCTTAGTAACCTCTACCGCCCAGATGGCAGATACCGTAGATTATTCCGAATGGACGCTGGGGAAACGTTCGGAGGGCGTGATCTTTTCCATGAATTCCTTTGCCATCAAATTCGGCCAGGCCGTGGGCGGCGGTATCATTGGCTACGGCCTGACTGCCATCGGCTATGAGGCCAACCAGCCCCAGACCGCCCGTACCCTTATGGGCATCCGGATTCTCATTGCCGTAATCCCGCTGCTTCTGGCCCTTGTCAGCCTTGGTGTGTATTGGCGGTATGAGCTGGACACCAAAACCCTGAAACAAATGGAGGCAGAGCTAAGGCAGAAGCGGGATTCATAGGAAATAAACCAACACCGCAGCCCCAAGCACAATCCGATACCACCCAAACACCTTAAAATCATGCTTCTTGATATACCCCATCAGAAAGCGGATGGCCAGCACTGACACTGCAAAGGCAGCGCCCATTCCAAGGATCAGGATTGAAAGCTCCTGGGAAGAATAGTGGAAGCCGAATTTTACAAGCTTTAAGGCGCTGGCCCCCAGCATCACGGGAACTGCCAGAAAAAAGGTATACTCCGCCGCCACGGTCCGGGAGATCCCCAGCAGCAATGCCCCAAGGATTGTGGCGCCGGACCGGGAGGTTCCCGGAAATACTGCCGCCAGAAGCTGAAACAGGCCAATCACAAAGGCTGCCCTGTAGGTCAGTCCCTCCAGACGGTCCACCTTCTTTGGTGCCCCCGGGCCCACGTTTCCTGCCCTCTTCCTCTCCACCCAAAGAAACCAAAGCCCCACCAGAATCAGCATCACTGCAACAGTCTGCCAATGGTAGAACATATCCTCAATCGTTTCATCCAAAAACACGCCCACCAGGCCGGCCGGAATGCAGGATATCACAATCTTTTTCCAGAGGGTGACAGTGTCCTTCCGAAGCCCCAGCCTTCCCTGCTGCCAAAGGAAGGGGTTCAGACGGCCGAAATACAGTAGTACCACTGCCAGCACTGCTCCCAGCTGAATTACCACCAAAAACATTTCCCAGAACTGCATGGATACATCCAGCTTCAAAAATTCATCCAGCAGGATCATATGGCCTGTGCTGCTGATGGGCAGCCATTCCGTAATCCCTTCCACCACTCCAAAAATGATTGCCTTCAGCCATTCCGGCATAGCCTCACCTCCATGATATAAGCTGCTTAACAGCTCATGAAATTAATTTTTGCCTTTTCCGGGCACCCCTGCTGCCTCCATCCACCTGGCCAGACGCGCTCCAAAGGGAGCTACCACTACCATGGTTCCCACATTGAAAAAGGTATGTACGTTGGCAATCTGCCGGGGCACGTCCCCAGGGGTCAGGGCCTCCAGCCACTCCACCACCGGCAGCAGCTGGCAGAATGCAGTGAAAAATACGGTTCCTATTACATTCACAAGAAGATGCAGCAGAGCCACCTTCCGGGCTGCCCTCCCCTTCCTTGGTCTCCCTTCCCCTGGCCTCCCTTCTCCCCGCCGGGTTCCCAAAAGGGCCAGAAATGCAGTGGCACAGGTTCCGATATTCTGGCCGAATACCTGGTAAATACACTGATCCAGGGTGACCAGCTCCTCCCTGGCCAGAGTCTGCAAGATCCCGATTGCCCCGGAGGAGGACTGAATCACTGCCGTAATGGATGTTCCTGCAAGGATTCCCGCTGCCGGATGGCTGCATTTTGCCAAAAAATCCTGCATCTGCTCCTGCTGGCCCAAAGGCGCCAGGGCGGCGCCCATCTGCTCCATGCCCAGAAACAGCAGGCCTATGCCTCCCAGGATCCCTCCGGCTGTTTTCCAGCCTTCCCGCCCTGCCAGCATCAGCACAATCCCCACAAAAGCCAGCAGGCAGGCCAGGGGGCCAATGTCAAAGGCCAAAAGCTGCCCGGTTACCGTAGTTCCGATATTCGCCCCCAGGATCAGCCAGATGGCCTGCCCCAGGGACAAAAGCCCTGCTGACACAAGGCCGATAAGAATCACCATCACCGCCGAGGAGGACTGCAGCAGCATGGTGACAACAATGCCTGCAAATAGCCCCCGGAGGGGAGAGGATGTCATCTCTTCCAGGATCCGGGCCAGGCGCTCCCCGGCCGCTGCCTCCAGGTTGGCCCGCATCATCCACATCCCATATAAAAAGAAGGCCAGGCCTCCCAGAACAGAACAAAGTATGGAAACGCTCATGTTATCGCTCCTTTTACTTTATTCTATTCGAAAAGCCTGGATTTATGCCCCGGACTTATTTTCAGAGTTATCATCCAACAAAAACACCTTCCTTTTCAATATTCTGGTAAAAAGGCAAGGCAGATTTATGCTCTTCAAATATGTCATAGGTTTGAAACACGGAGGAAATCACACAATCATATGCCAGATCCAATGCGTTGGCCGTATCTCTCATTTTCTTCCTGGCCTCTGGCAGCTGTTCCCTGGGGACATCCAGAAGCACCATGAGGTCAATGTCACTATCTGCCCCAAAATCCCCTCTTGCATAAGAACCAAACAGAATGACTGATTTTAATTTATCACCAAATATTTTTTTTGCTTCCATCGAATATTCCTGCACAATATGTTTTACCGGCATATTATCACAAGCTTGCTGTCCCATTGGCGCACATCTCCTTTTAGTCATATTCTACCATACTTTCTTATGTCCCTCAATCACAACTTACCATCAATACTTTTCGTTTTGTGCCTTTTTCCTCATAACCTGCCCCAATCCATTTATTGACAATAAAAAGGTATCATGCTACAATTATTCTAAATTCCTCAACAAGAGCATATATTTTCAAATTATTTTCAGAAAGGATGATTATTTATGGGAAAATTAGATAACAGAGTTGCAATTGTCACAGGGGCAAGCTCAGGCGTTGGACGTGGCGTGGCAAAGGTACTGGCCCAAAACGGAGCCAAGGTCTGTGCATGCGCCCGCCGCATGGAAAAGCTGCAGGAGTTGGCAGAAGAGGTACAGGCATTTGGCGGGGAAGTACTGCCGGTGGCCTGCGATGTTATGGATCCGGCACAGATCCACAATGTTGTGGAACAGTGTGTCGCCCACTTTGGCGGAGTGGATATCCTGGTCAACCTGGCACAGGGGGCAATGACATACCGCCCGCTGCTGGAGGTGGATGACGAATATGCTCTTCTGGCATTTCAGAGCGGCGCCCTTGCAACCCTGAACTTTATGAAGGAATGTTTCCCCTACTTGAAGGAAAGCGGGCACGGACGTATCATCAATACCGCATCCGCCGCAGGCTACGACGGCAATGAGGGATTCGGCGCCTACGGTATGGCCAAAGAAGCCATCCGGGCCGTGACGCGCACTGCCGCCAACGAATGGGGCCCCTATGGCATCACCGTCAATGTCTTCCTGCCCATCATCACAACGGAATTTTTCCGGGAAACCCAGCCGGAGGCACTGAAATCACTGGAGAATAAGACCTCCCTGAAGCGTGTGGGCACAACGGAGGAAGACTGTGCGCCTTTGATTGTCTTTCTGGCCAGCGATGAGGGCAGCTATTTTACCGGACAGTCTTACATGGTTGACGGCGGCATTCATAAGCATTCATAAGCATTCCTGGGCTTATACGTCTGCATTTTTTCAAGACGGGAGCCAACGAAGCCGCCCTCTGTCTGCACCGGTATGGAGAAGTGCAAAACGAAAAAAGGCAGTCTGAATACAGGCTGTCTTTTTTGTTGGACAGCACCGATTTGAAGAAGCCTCTTGCCGACTATGCCGGACAATCTCCCAACCAGAGCCGCCAGCAAAGCGGCAAAGGCACATGCAGGCAGCCTGCTGCACGCCTCTCCAAAAGTATGATATAATTTTTTGAAAAAGTTTTGGATTTGATGTAGTATTTGCCGCTAAAACCGTAGTATATAGATAAAGCCGGAAAGGAGGCGGTGTGATGATAGAAGATGAAAAAATCATTGAACTGTTTTTTGGGCGTTCAGAGCAAGGCATACGGGAGCTGGATATAAAATACGGTAAGGTCTGCCACAAGCTATCGTATAACATTGTGAACAGCAGGCAGGACGCGGAGGAGTGCGTCAATGATGCTTATTTAGGGGCATGGAATGCAATCCCCCCGGCGAAGCCAGACCCGCTGCTATCCTATATCTGTAAAATCGTCCGGAACATTTCACTGAAAAACTATTACCGAAAGGAAGCAGCCAAACGAAACAGCACTTACACGATTGCTATGGAGGAAATCGA